>NZ_CAWQAF010000033.1:0-246219 GCF_963892745.1 Yersinia sp. Marseille-Q3913
AAAGTGGCGCACTTTTAAAGCATAACTGTGGCTCACTTTTAGACCATAATTGACACTCAATGGTCACAATAAGAATTGCGCCACCAATAACATTCCCTGACATCATCCGGCGCGATTCAAGCGAGCGGTCTACGGTAACTACACCCGCGAACCCCTTTTCAATGACAGTATTTGTGGCGAATCCATCAGCATCAACCGTCTGAATGTTTCGTTTAACCACCAGTGACATGTCACAGAAGTCCGGGTCAAACAGCACATCAGTAACATCAAGATTTGGCATTTTTACTCCTCACGATAGACGTTATCGCCCGTCTATATTGCCCTGAGTCAATAAGTGGCTTATCCCCGGTGCGACCACGCCGCAAACGAGCGCTGATAGTGTTGTCAGCTAAAGGGGTAAAGCCGGTAATAGTGATATAGCGTTTCACCGCATTACTGGCGATGGTGCCCGCCTGCTCTAACGCGCGATCTGCGGCGGCCTGATTGCCCGCCAAAACCGCCTGCGCCGCCTGTTTCAGCTTTTGGGTGGTTTCGTCCTGTACCGACCTGACGCCCGGCTGTAGGTGGGGTCGTGGGGGGATATTTTGCGCCGGTGAACCAAATTCGTTGATATAACCGATCCCGGCGTTACCGAAAGGGATATCCTCCCGCCCACTACTCTCCTCTGGAATACCAATCAACACGTCTTTCCTACCGATGGCCTTAAATGCCGCTAACACATCATTAGCCTTATCTACCCGCACCTTTAAGCCGCTTTTCATAACTGGCGACCACCCGCGCCGAACATTGTCACTAGTTGGTAAAATTCAGCCCCGTAGCGGGTAAAGTTCCAGAATCCGGCGTCAGGGTTCAGCGTGGCGCTGTTGTCATAGCTAACTGAAACTTTATCGACACTCTTTGACGAGGCCGCGCCATTGGTGGAGCCGCTACCGCCGCCCATAGCCGCAGACTGCACATCTTTGGCCTGCAACGTGGTGTAGTGGGCAACGAATAATTCGACCAGGTAAGGAAACATGTCACCCAGTAGATTTTCACTTAGCAGTTTGTCAGCAAGATTGAGGCGGAATTGGATGGCGGACTCGGGGTATTTATTCACATCAGAAAACTGGGGAAAATCAGTTCTAAACTTTTCCACCGTGGGTAGATTTCGACTCTTTGGCACTTGCTTTCACCTTATTCAGCTCATCAATCTGGTTCTGCAGGTCAACAATGTTGGTGTTGCGTGAGTCGATTTCATCTGCTTGCTCATTTAGCCGCTTCTGCAGGTCAGCAATGGTTGCGTTGTGCGTGTGGTTTTCTTCGACCTGTTCACTCAATTTCTTCTGCAGGTCATATATGGTTTCCACCAGCACCCGCTCCTGCTCATCGAACCGCCCCTGCATCTCAATCACCGATGCTTGCAGATCGGTATTGCTTTGTTCTGTTTCACCGTCAATCACCTCAGCGTGCGCCATAGTGAACCAATGCTCAGCAACCTCTTTCGTCACCTTATGAGTGCCGACCAGAAAGCCGATATCCGGCTGACCGGCCAGCGATAATTTAAACGGGGTATGTACTGCAATTTTCATCATTTCACCTTACAGGCCTCCGGTGAGGCCATTAGCGTTATTAAATGCCGTCGAAGTAAGCCAGTGTTTCAATGTACGGGGCCTCAACCACGCCCAGCTTCCCGTAATAGGTCACTAACTGCCACAACCCGCGATACTGGATCGGGATACTGGTCAGTGGCACCAATGGGAAACGTACATATTTACGGTCATTGGTGTAGGCCACCATGCGATCTTTACCCGCAATACCCGCACCTTTCAGCCACTTCACCGCGCGGATATTTAGAGGAATACCGTTTTGATGGAAAGAGATAGTGTTAGTGGTCAGGTAGGTCAGTAATGACTGGTTACCCGCATCAGAGACAATCACCTGCGCCAGATAGGCATATTGCTCAGGGGGTAATAGCAGGTCTTTCGGTACCACGGTATAGCCGGACGCGGCCCAGGCATCGGAAAGCACCTTGTTAATGGAGTCGCGGATCTCCGCCACGGTCGAGGTCAGCCACGATTTCACCGCATTGCCAATCGCCACACCGGTGTAGTTGGCCAGACCTTTTACGCTCAGATCGGTGTCACCGAGATAGACCTGTTCGTCGGCATCCATATGCCATTTCAACACCATGCCGTCATATTTCTGCGTATCAATTGGACGGCCCATCTGTTGAGCGGCGGCTAATTCAATCACCGTCCAACCCAGTTCCATCCCCCACAGTGTCAGCGGGAAACCCTTTTTATCGATATCTAAATTAATGCCTGCCAGTGCGGTCGACTCCTGGCTAACCCAGTTTTTACCCTTTGGATTGGCACCGGTACCGGCTGCAGCAAAGCCGGTTTTAGTGAATGAGCTGATTTCATCGGCGATATTCACGTCTTCACGGAATTGAATGTCGCGGGTGTAGGTCGTCCCCACCAACGGCAGGTTAATCTCTGGATCTAATCGCTCCAGCTCCCCAATCAGGAATGCGCCGCTGGCATCAATGGTGCGCTGGCTGTCGTATGTGATCATATTGATTGTTCCTTAAATCTTGTAAGAGATTTCAGTGTTACCAGCGGCATCACCGGCACCGGTGAAATAAGCGTTAGGCAGCACCACGGTAGTGTCAGCAATCGCAGTGGCCAGCACCGAACCTAGCGGGCTATCGTCAGTAGCACCGGCAATACGGATATAGACCGGCGCACCTTTAGTCACACCCGCTGCCGTAGCGCCAATATTGACCGACAGGTAACCGCGCTTTAGCGCATCACCGGCAAAGTTGTTACTGGTACCAATTTGGCGCACTTTGTCTGGCGTTGAGGTGGTGGGGAATGGTCGGACAAAGATGCCGACGATTTTGTCAGCAGCATCATCCTCTTCCAGCGGTACAAAGAAATTGCCGCTGAACTTTCCGGCCAGACCGTACTGGCTAAATGGGTTGGCCGTATTAATCAGTACCGGCTCAATAGTCAGATCCTGCGGGCGCGAGACGGCCCCGGCAATGCCCGCAGGCATCCGGAATAAATATGCTGTCATGAATTAGTTTCCTTTTTTAGCCCAGAACGCGGCGTTCTGTTTATTGAGGTCGGCGGCGGTAGGTCGGCGATTTGGAATAGCAGAATCGATAGTTCGGCGGTTCAACTGAAGGTTATTGCGGCCCTTGGCAATCTCGCTGGCGGCAATGAATGCCGCATCAAGGGAGAGTTTCGGCATCTTGGCAAAGTCTGGCTTATCGCCAACAATGCCTTTTAGCAATTTCTCGCCCTCGGTGGTTTTAAACGCCGCATCCAATACAGTTCGTTTAAAGGATGCCAGCTTGCCACCCTCGGGCAATTTAATGCCGGGTACAATCCATTCCGCGCGGGAAACAACATCCTGATGATAGGCGGCATCGCTGGTAATACGTCGGCCCTCTTCCTCCTCATCGGGATCGGAGTCGGTGGTTGAACCCAATTTTTCCAGAATCGCGGCTAAGGTCGTCTCCATTGCAGCAACTCGGGTTTCGATGTCACCACTATCATTAGTGGCGATGGCATCTAATTCAGGCTCCTGTTTCGGTAACGGCTGTTGCGGGTTAATGGTGATATTGATGGCCTTTGGCAGTTCGCCGGCACCCTCATCACTGGTTAACTCTGATGGAACGCTTTCCATTGCTTCCTCCATCGCGGCGGCATCTTTGGTTTTGATTGCCCGGCGTAGCTTTGCGAGCCAAGTGTTATTGGTTGTCATACGTTTACTATCTCCAATTGAACAGCGTTTCCCTGCGCGGCCCGTGGGAACGAGAGCGACATGGTTAGCTATGATGTCGTACTGACGGGCTTTGCCTCTGGCGGTCTGCTGATATTCGGCATCGTAGCCAGCCGAAATTTGATCAACACCATCTTCAAGAATCACCTTTATGGCTTCGGCTTTCTTGACCACGATGTCGGCGATCATTAGATCTGATTGGTCACCTGTACCCCGCCTGACGTTTTGAATGTGTCCAGCGGCGTAGCGGCCCCAGTTATCAGGTGTGACATCTTCGATGGGGTGAGATACTGTGAACGTCATTCCCTCAAAGCTGGCGAGCGTCTCGGGGCGGAAAACATCCTCCTCAGACCTTTCAACGAGAATTTCTCCGTCACTGTCGGGTTCGATATCGTCCAGCTCTTCACCGCCATAGAGCTGTACTCCGGTTCGGCCTATTGGCACGTCTTTGCACAATAGCCCACCATCGCTCATGGTGAAGCGCGTCTCTCCCAGGCGGGAGTTATAGAAATATTGCATGGGTTATCTTTCCGGAATGATGACTTCGCAGTAACAACGACAGTTAGGTAATGCGCCCGCATGGCCTGTCATGCCGTCAAGGGTCGGCGGGTTATCCCAGCGAACAAACTTACCCTCCATTTTCTGATGTGAGTGGCGGACGTCGCTATCCTCGGCGGTGCGCCAGATATAGCCACTGGAACCAATAGAGAGTGATCGGGCCTGAGTGAGTGCCGTTGATGCCCGCCCTATTTCCGTACGGGCGATCATGTTGGCGCGGGATATTGCCACATCGCCGGATTTGGCTATTTCCTTAGCGAGTGGCCCAGCGCGACCGCCAGTGATGACCGCCTCTATCGCCTGATTATGGATATCCTGCACCCGGTCAGCGGCCTGTAATGGCAGTGACTTGATGAGTTTTATCTGCTCTTCAACAATACTGCGGGCCACCTGTCCCACGGCGGTGTTTTCTACTATCTGGCGCAAACCCACGGATATTACCTGCGAATTGCTGCGCCACATCGCGACGTCTTTTGCGTTAACGGCATCAAACATCTTGCTGGCGGTGGTTCTGGCCCAGCCGTCAATCAGGTCTGAATAGCGGTTAAGGCTATCCATAACGTTATAGACCGAATCGTTAGAACCATCGTAAGTACCATTTACGATGTCGCCGACCATTCGCGCTATCTTGCGTAGCTGAGTTTGATATTGGATCTCCGCGCGGCGCGACTTCAGGCGGGTTGAGATCTGCGTTTTCGCCGAGGTTCGGCGGGTCGATGTCTTTCGCACTCTCTATATCCTCATCGCTGATGCTTGAGCCGATACCGATAATGCCTGCTTTGTCCCTGAGTTCAGTCATGCCACCCTGTAACGTCAGCAAACCTGAGTCCATTGCAGCATTGATAGTATTAACGGTTTGCTCTGCCACGGTTGCCCGGTCAGGTTCCGACATTTGCCACAGCGGGTTGAAGTCAAAGGAGAAGCCGTCGGGCAGTGGCGAACTAAACTCGGAATAGTGGATCACTTCGAATAATCGACGCAGTGGACGACGTAAACGGCGCTCTTGTTGAGTACCGATATTGTCGTAGTAGTTAGCCAGGTCAGCGTCACCGGTTGAGAACCCCGCAGGAGACTGACCAAACAGGCGCACCAGCGGAATACCAATGGCACCGGCTATCTGTTGGGCAAACTGCGCCATCACGTCAGACAATCCACCGAATGCATAACTGTGGGTTTCAAACGTATCAGTCGCATCCATCAGGGTCAGGCCCTCCGTACTTTGGAATTGCCGGATCATATCCATGCTTTTCATTAGCCCATCAAATGCCTTGCCCCCCATGGCGACCAGCTCACGAAATTTATTGATTTTGTAGGTGCGTAAGTGCGCCTTAAAAATCAACTGAGCCGCGCCAGTCGAGGTGCTATCGAATGCTAGCAACCTGTCAAACAGCCGCTCTATAACCGACATACCCCATTCGTTTTCTGTTCGCTTTTGCTGGTATGGGAGACCAACACCATCAAGGCGGATCACCCTGCTATGATGTATTTTCATGCTCGGAATGCCGCTGCCTGTGGTGACCACCTGATAATATTTAGGCATGCCGAGGTCTGGCCCCATTGCTGTCACTCTATCGCTGATGGTTGGGTTAACCATCCAACGGTCGAGCACCAGCAACCCTTTAAACGCATCTTTGCCGATGGTTTCTACCCGTAGTGGCGTTTCCGGGGCTTGCCCATCAATCATGATGAAACCAATTGCACCACCGTATAACCGAGACCATTTGATGGTGTCGTTAATCGCATCCCAGAGAGATAACTCTTCCCAGCGCCCCTCAATCCGCATCTTGGCATCGGGTGCCATCTTGGAGGTGATGTTAATCCCCTTACGGGTCATATCATCGGCGATAGTGTCAACCGCCGCGCCCACCAGCCACGACGACCGGTAAGCGTTTTCTATCAGCTGACGGTTGCGGGATGTCCAATTAGGTTGGTAGCTATAATCCGCGCTTTGGTTCTCGGTGCGCAGCCCATAGCGAGCGGTGAGGTTTTGATAGCTATCGGTGGTTCTCTGCGGTGATGACGCCTTGCCTGTTTTACGTTTTCTCGACATTACGCCCCCCCTAGCCGTAGCCAGATATCCAGCGCGTTATCCATTGGTGCATATAAAATCATTGCTGAATCCGCCAGGTTAGGTGACTTGGTGCCGTCAGGTTTTTTATCCACCACAATTTTCCCTACGCCATTAACTGAGTAGGTAGGTTGCGATAATTCAGAAGTTAATTTGGTCAGGTTTTTGAGGTCTTTCGGAATAGAGATAATGTCATCGGGATTGAACTCCATATTCTCTTTAACCGCCCGGTACGTTTTCTGGAACCGGGTGCGCAAACTCCACCAGCCCTGTGCTTTGGCGTTCGCAAAGAAATCTTTGTTAAGCCGCCCTTGCTGTCCGTTATCGCCGGGGACCGCCTCATCATCTGGGTCGGTTACGCCACCGCTACCACGGAACGGCGTAGCGACGATGTGCCGTCTGCGTTGTTCTTCGCGTTGCTCGTTGATAACACGGGCATCACCACGCGCACCAGCTCCCAATCCATCGGTATCAAAGCGGAAAGTTTCGAGGTTTTGTGCATCGCAAATATCAAAGGCTTTTTGTACGGTACCGAAAATATCATCACCTTTACCCGACCACTCTTCGATGCTTTCAAGTAGGAAGCCGTGACGACCAGCAAAGGCGTTGGTGTCCTTGCCCTCGTCAGCGATATCGAGAGCACCTAAGCGCTGGCCAGTTGGCACAATACCCAATACCTCATGCGCGTTGATGGCTGCTTGCACCCATGCGGACGGGATCAAGACACCTTCAACAGAGGCGCTATAGTTGATATCGATTTCCTGTGCCACGGTAACGGGGTCAAGGTTCTCAACCTGCTTTTGATACCAAGCATCATCTTTGCGCGGGTCGTCGCGCCAGTGAAAGGTGAACACTTTAATTTTGCCGCTGTGCCGCCGTTCAGCGA
Organism: Yersinia sp. Marseille-Q3913; assembly: GCF_963892745.1. Lineage (NCBI taxonomy): Bacteria > Pseudomonadati > Pseudomonadota > Gammaproteobacteria > Enterobacterales > Yersiniaceae > Yersinia > Yersinia sp. Marseille-Q3913. Next base: position 7,281 of record NZ_CAWQAF010000033.1, read on the forward strand.
ATGAGTTAGCCATACCGTTTGGCGTTGATACGTCCTGCCGACAGTTGGTCGTAGCAGACAAAGACGCATCGACCAGATAAGGCCGCTCCAAGAACGCTGATTCATCGACTATGTAGAAGCTGGTGCGGTCACCGCGCCCTATTCCGTCCCCCGCCTCACCGGTCATGGCTGATTCAGTTTCAGGAAACAGGATTCGCATGTGTGGTGCATGCTGTTTAAGGCTCCAACCACCACGAAACTCAGTTGGCAGCAGAGAGATAAAATTACGGGCTTTATCGAATAACGACTTAGGCGAACCGATTTTATCAACATACTCTTCTTTGCGAGATCCGAACCCGGCAAACACGCCACGATTGAACAGGCAAAGCGAGGAAGCCATGCCAACCGTCAGCCATGACATCCCCATATCACGGGTTTTCTCGGTAATGCCCGGTTCAGCATTACGCCAGCGCTCGACAAACCACTCGATCCACTCTTCCTGCTTTGGGAATAAGAGGAACGGGATACGGGCGGGCAATCCACGCTCGACGTTGCGCGGGTCAACAGTCATACCCCAATCAATAATGAACTGTGCAGGGTTGTCTTTGTAAAACGCTTTCATGACCGGCAGTAATTCAGGTTGCTGACGAATGCGCTGCAATCGCTCCATTCGCCACTCAAAAACCTGCATGTAGTCCGGATTTTTAAAATTAAATGGGAATGGGATCGGCATTTGGGTTTTACTCGATAAATGAGTGAATTTTAGGACTTTTTAACATAATGGACGTTACCCGCACCGAGCGCATAGCACTCACCGAACAAGCAGCATGAGAGGCTTATTTATCAGGGTTAACGTGTCAGAATATTGGATAGTTGAGTGCATAAATCATGCATAAAATGCCCTCTATTTTGCATAGAGGATTTATCAATCTAACGGGCTATTTCTGGATGTTTACCAAAATCAGCCCATCAGTTTACGATACGCCTCGGCGGCTTCGTCTGGGGTCATATTCACCGTCTCAGTTTTAACCGGGCCACCATCAGGGCCGCTAATTTCTGTTTTGTTTTTCAGCATACCTAAATGCTGGGCAACCATTTTTAAAGCCTCATCCTGATTGCGGGTAATGGCCTCAATACCAAACTTACCCTCTTTCACCCCTGAGAACAGGCGACGAGCTGCACCTCGCAGATCCCGTGTATCGTGAAAGTGGGTGCGCCCAACCCCCTCACCATTACAGCGCGGACAATCAGGGTTAGGATCTAGCGTGGCATCAAAACCGTAACCGCCAACGTCTAAGGGTTCCCGTTTTTTACTTTCTACCGCTTTTAACCGGGCTTCTTCAAACTCAACAGCATCGCGCCACTGGTACTGGTAACCAAACCCCCAGCAATGGCGGCAACACAAACGGCGTAGTTCCGTAATTTGGCTAGCATCGGCTGTGGCAATATCCCACCACCATTTCAATACGGCATCTTGGGTTATTCGGGTGCGTCTTTCTCTTGCATCCAATGCATCGCGAATGGCCCGGCTAACCTTAGCATTCCTGTACATGCGTGAAGAGTTAACGTAAGCCGTATTGCCCTCTCCTTTGCCGCCAGACCTTTTATATGCAGCCGTGCTATTCAAGTCGATCAGGTATTCACTCACGAAACGAGCCTGCATATCATTAAGCCCGTACTCGTCAGGGTTTAATATGAATTCTGGTTCGCCATTTCCATCTACCAGGTATTCTGAATCTATTTCACTTTCAACGTGAATTGCTGGTTTTCTATGTTTGGTTCGCGGGCTCTTGTTTTGGTTCGCACTAATTGTCTGCGAACCAACATTATTGCGAACCTGTTCGTGTTTAGGCCACTCCTCAGCCTTTGCTCTCTTTCTTACCGCTGTATCACTCACACCGTATTTCTTGGCAAGCTCTCTGATGGAAAGAGCGCCGGAACGGTAGTCACGCTCTATGCCTCTCCAGTCAGTGTCTTTTGCCATGATGTTCCCTTAGTGTCATTACGCAGTAACCTTGTTAGGTTGCTCTGTGATGATATTTAGGCGAAAAAAACCACCCGCAGGTGGTTATGTGATAATTCACTTAAAATTTCAAAGCGTCTTGGATTGCATCTGCTAACTCTTTTATTTCTTTGGCTGCATCTTTGATGTCTCTTCCCGTGAGTGGCCCTGTTGCTGCATTACTTGCACCCAATCTTACTTTCACCAACTCTACAGCCACGTTAACCGCAACAAGTCTTCTTTGTCTGGCGTCCGTGGGGCAGTTGTCGTGGTCATAATAGTTTCTAAGCATTGCAATCTCCTTTTGATAAATAGAACTATTAAGTTAGCAGGTGGAATCATCAGCGCTAGTTTTATAGCGGGTATTATTGATAACTCTCAACAAATACCCTTAATTAGGTTCTCACGATATCAACATTCGTTATAGTCATCTTACGGATGCGGCGGGTTGCTTCGCGAGAAATGGCGCTCAGATTCTTGGGAGTGGCTTTAACCTTTGCATATTTGCGCAATAGGCTATCAGTTACCTCGCTAATCTGTTTCTCAGTGGGTGGGATAATGCTTACCTGTAGCTTATGCATCTGCTGTTCCTTATTTCAGGGTTAAGTTTTACTCCCGACTCTCTGCCGCCAGTCGATAACCTCATCAAGCCGACCTTTGCAGATTCGTAGTTCCCGCTTTAACTCCATTGCGTACAACCCGCCATCTCCCCATGTAATACCGGTAAATTCTGGAACTTCACAGGGGGTAAGCGCTGACTCTGGGGGCAATAATAGTGCGGATTCGGTAACAAGCGGTTTAGCTGGCTTATTCGCGCATGACGCTAATGACATCACCAGGCATAGGCTTGATAGAACAATCATCACTCGCCGCTGCTGCCTTAAACCGTGCAACCTGTAATTCACTTTCATTGCGTAGTTTCCTTTCGTTCTCTAGCTGACGAGTTGTGGCTGCACGGTTGGCGGCTTCATTCACCTGGTATGCATCAATGATATTTCCCAGCACCGTGTTTGTGTTTTGCTCGGCTACCAAATTCTTTTCTATTTTTTCGACCTGATTTGAGAGGCGGTAGCTGTTAAAGAGCGAAGCCGACATAACGACCACCAGCACAGCAATGACTAATCCAATGGCCTTATTCATCCAGCCCCCAACAGGTCAGTTCGCTTTCCTGTGCGCGGCGTTCTATCTGCCCGTAACAGTTATTTGAGCGAATATTGCAATCCTTGCCGCCGTCGTGAACCCAGCGTTTGATCTCAGCGCAAGCACCTTTGCGATCACCTGCATTGAGTTTTTTATAGAACGTGGCGGTGAAACATTTACTCGGGCCGATGTTATAGGGGCAAAATGACGCGATGCCGGCAATCTGTGGTTCCGTCAGCGGTACCCGGACATTTTTCTTCACCCAGCTAATAGCTTTGTCAGCCTCTAGCTGATTCACCGCAGCACACTTCTCTGCTGACAGCTTCATCCCTTTCACTACCGGTTTGCCATCAACCATTGTGGCGCCACGGCAGATAGTCCAAAGCCCCTTACCATCGGGATAAGCTGAAAGCCGGTTACCCTCTTTCTCATCCAGAAATTGACTGAGAATAATTGATGCTGGCGCACCTGCTAAAACCAAGCCAAGAACCGCAGCGCTGAGTTTGCTTTTTGTCGAGGCCATCACTCACCATCCGGTTTATAGCCGTGGCGACGATCCCAAATCTTGATGCCCGCATTAAGCATAAATGTCAGGGCCATAAAGAATAGCGAACCAAGAACGCCAATCACCGTCCACTCATCAGGGGTGAATCCGGCGATCAGCTCTTTAACCCAAAAAATAAAACTACCACCCGATACCAGGTAGGAAGCATTGGACGCAATATTGCTCATTTTCATGGTCTCCCCCTCCCGGACGGGTTGGGCGTGATTGGTTCAAATATAAAAGCCACCATCCGGCAGCTCTATTTGTCCCCTCCCGGTTTTGGATATGGGAGGGGCTTAAACAGCTTCGTGTTGAGCCGTTTTCTGGCCCGCTTATTAAGAAACTTGATATAGCGGAACTGGGTAAATTTATGTGCGGTAGCCCGGTGAAAATTGGCCTGCAGATGCAAACCGCGCGCCCCTGCCTTGCTAGCCTTAGTGGTTAAAGCAATCTTGTGGTACCACTCGCCATCTAACTCATAAAACGTGCTTTGATGGCTACCGACATAATCAAAGTTGCTGGCCTGATATACCACACCGAAACGACCACAACGCTCATCAGCAAACGTCTGCACCCACTCAACGCTGGGGTGAAGCAATTTGATAGTTTTGAGTGCGTAGCTGATCGCCCGTGATTCGGTATTGGTCAGCATATCGTCATGCACCCATAGGCGGTTCAATTCCATATATTGCCGGTTGCCGGTTCCCTCCACTACTCGCCCGCCACTGCTGGGATTCATTGCATAGCCCCATTGCATAACGCCAACCAGATCGCGCCCGGAGAAGATCCCCAGATGCAAATATGAGTTGTTCACGATGCGCTTGCTGTAATGAAAGTTGATGATAACCAGGCGGGCCAACCAGACAGGGATTGTAGCGACATGCAAATCTGAACATCCGTACCCCACGGTTACACCGTCATAAACTACCGGTTCAGGCTTACCCACGGCGCGGGATGCATTTTTGTAACTTAATTTTTTCATGGTCATATATACAGTATTCCGTTAGGATACCACCGCTGACGTTAGCAGGGTGGGCCTGGGTTATACTCATGACCGGAAACATGGGTGTAATGGCCCTGATATGCTGATACATATCGGGGTCGCCCATTTCTAACGAGTGATAAATGATAGCCGCTTGACTCAAAAGGTCAGGCGTTTTTTTTTGTTGGGGGGCAGAAATAGAAAAACCCGCACAGATGGCGGGTTTCTTTTGATTTCGTCGCTTGCGTGTATAGCTCCGCGAGCTTATGACTAAATCATATATTTTTTGTTCAAATAGTCAAAGTTTTTTTCTCAAATCTTTTCATATCTTTATCAAAGGCGTCACTCATAGGGCGATAAAGCATATATTCGGCAGTGTTAATCCAGACATCAATACGGCGGCGGCAGGTTGAAATTGAAAGCTCCGGGTGTGCCTCCTGCATTTCTTCTGCCATCGTGTAGCGTTTCTTTTTAAAAATATAATGCTGTTGCAGTATACCAATTAACCCAGGGGTTGATTGTAGAACCAAGCCAACAACCGAATCCATTAATAGTCCCTCATCATCCGTACAATAGATTAGGTTACTGTGGGCCTTGGGGTTGTTTAGGTCGCCAAATATCTCGAATAATTCCTCTTTTGATAAACCTGATTTTCGTAATTGGCTAATAGCGGCTTTTAATGCGGCTTTAGTTATTTGTTGTTTTGCCAATAATCGAGAAAATACCCCCTGAGCGCCGCCTGTTTTGGCTATACGTGACCAGCGCCCCCACATTTTCAGCTTACCCTTAAGCCAAATAAGCTCTAACGTATTGAGGTGTAATTCGTTGCCGTCTGCCCTACCGCACGTTGTCGGATAAATCATAATTTCCCCTCCTTTCTCAATATATTCTGTGTGCGCATAACGCCCTCGGCGTGATATAGCCGTGCCGTGTCACCATCAATTAACCGGGTGCGCCGGTCGCATTCGTCATGGCATGCACAGCATCCCCATGCGGCCTGTTCATCAGAGGGTTTAATTCCGGTACCGCAGGTACCTGCCAGCCGGTAATGGGTGAGTACCACCGTTTCAGGGTTGCCATTGCACACACCCGGAATACGGATCTGGCACTCGCGGCCCCTTGCCTCTTTGCGTAAATTAGCCATGACACCCCCTAAGCCGCGTAGCTCATTAATTGACTGGCGGCGTTCTCCGCCTCAGATGGATGACTGAATGATTTACTGAGAATAAAAGTCCAGAGCACATTCAGTGTTGATTTGTATAAATCGTTGAATTCCAGCTCGTCCATTTTTGCGAATGAAATAGAACGGGGCTCACGCAGCGTTGAGCCGTCCGGTAATTCGAACAGATCATAATGTCCTGACTCGACAGTCACCCAACGGCGGAAAGCATGGAATGATTTTGCTGTAGATAAGTTCGCCGCTCGTTTACCGGCCACCAGCGCCAGATAATCGTCAGCTATTTCATGAAGTACGCCCTCATTCCCCACATAGGAAATAAGTTGGCTTACATAGCCGCGCAGGAATTTTACTTCGAATGGTGATATCGCCCCACCCTTTGGCTCCCAATATTCAAAGCCAAGGTTGAGTAACGAGAAGAATTTACGGTGAAACGGCGCATTACGCACACGTTTAAATTCGCCAGTGACAATAGTCCCCAGCTTGGTATTTTTAACAAAATCCTCAGCATCCGGCGTAGCCGGTACCAAGATCCCACCTGTTGATTTGGTAAAACTATACTGTGCCATTTCCGCCCCCGGATGTATGGCACAGCAGCACGATATTAATTTAGGCTATCAGGTGTTCAGTCCGATTCTTATATAATAACAAAGTTAGCTATCAAGGTAAGAAGATATTTTCTTTTTAAGGTATCCGGCAGCAAGCTCTTTAGCTACTGAGGTTAAAGTTCCCATGCTGGCATCTTTGAATCCAACTTTAATAGTATTCCATACATCTTGATTTCTTAAAGCATCAATGAAGTCATGGCCGTCAGATGTGAGTCTTAAGGGAAATACTGCCCAATCATAGCCACCATCGTCATCATCACATTCCGCAGATGCTAACCCAAAACCCGGACGACCATCTGTGCGACAAATTAATTTTTGGTCATCCATTAACCTCATATGGAAAACAAAATTTTCATTAGAGTCAAACCCTTTTAACTCTAATTCATTAATATTGGTTTCTGGCCTCTCAGAAGATTCAAAGGCTTCGAGTAAATTACGCAAATACTCATGGTCTATTTTCATTTCATTATTCCTGTGACATGTCACATCACTATATAGTTAATTTAGTCTCATGCCAGCCCGCGTGCTGCCAGCACTCCGAATCACCAATAAGCAAGCAACCATTCGGATCACCCGGCAGAGCGTCACCGCACTTGCCACACCTGCGCCCGGTTTGCTCTTTGAGCTGCGCCTGTAGCTCTGCGTTATCTTTGCGGATTAGCATGGTTTGTATTCGTCCATGTCATACGGATCACGCTGCGGGCGACGTAAGGCGCAGTTCTGCTGTAACATTTCTTTCTCTTGCTGGTCTATCGTCGCTATTAATTTATAGCTGCCACTATCACGCTCTTTCTGACGCTGTAGGCGTTTACGGGCCGCAGCCCGCTCTTTGGTGTCACTCATGCGGATGCTCCCGTTTATCAATGTTAGGGCTGAACCATAGGCATTCTATTTTGGTGACCGTGCCGCCCATACCAGCGCTGGCCTGTGCTGATTTCGTTTCCTTACGCCATCCGGCCAGCATGTCGTTATACAGTTCACTGTCATAACCGGAAATGATCGACATACCTTTCAATTTTCTGACCGGCTCGAGTAATTCGATATGGTCTTGCTCGGTCATTTCGTGGCGATATGAATAACCGGTTGGTTTCCAGCGTTGGCGCGTTTCTGGTAAATATGGCGCATCAATGTAATTCAAAGTGTTATCAGTATCATGATCCAGTAACACCTGAACAGCTGGGCGGTTCTCTATCAACACACCAAGTAAACGTGAACCAATGGCAGCTAAATTATCAGGATAAGACGCCCATAACTGCTGGGCTGTCGAATATTCTCTTTTGGTATCAGTCCTAAACCCTGATTTATTGGCTGTGGCCGACGCTGAACTAAATCCCATTGTGGCCTTAATTACCGTCCTGCGGGCCTGTTCCAATTCATCATCAATAGGCTCATAGGCAAAGTTAAACTCTTCACGACTATACGGTGTCAGTACACATAAATCACGTAACCGTATATTCATTACTGGATCTTGCAGCACTCGGAATAGGTTCACGATTTCGCCATCAAGATCATTATAAACCTCCGCGTGGGAGCGGGCCTTTCTCAATAGAACTGATGCCGCCCCCCCGAACGGCTCAACATAGCAACGGTGAGCCGGGAAAAAACTGGTTATCCATTTCGCTAATCGAAACTTGCCGCCATGGTATCGGATGACCGGATGTTTTATCTCTGTCATGCCGCTAGGCCAGATCATTCAGCACCATCCTGCGCCGTGAAACCAGCTACGCAAATTGCTTCTTTAACGTCATTTAATTCTAGCCACTCGCCATTTGGATCTGCGCATACTCCACAGTCAAACGAGTATCGTTCCGGCAACATAACAGGCTTGAGTAGCTTCTCTTCTGCTGCGCTACATTTCCCCTGCCACTCCAAACACTCCCGCTCGTAGTGCTTTGCTGTGCGCCGGTTCTTATTGGCTGAGGCCACCAGCTCCGTTATACGGTCAGCGATGCCGTTTAACACCTCACTTTCACGTGGTCCCACTCTCTCCGCTGCTGAACGAATCGCAGCAATCATGCCATCGGTTGAGATATTCATTTGGTCTCGCCTCTGTGGTCTCTACGGTCACGCCAGTAATTTAAGCGCTGTTTAAAAAATTCCCGATAATGCACCGGTACCCGTTCAATCGCTTCCAGTACGTGGGCGCGGTTGGTCCTACGCTCGTACAGGTTTTTGATTAAGCCGCTGGCTCTCAAATCAAGATTTAGCTTTTCTTGGTATTCCTGAGGCCAGAGGCAAATGTTGTACGGGAGTCCGGGCGGGAGATAATCCGATTGCCCGGACATGGTGTTAACTCCCCATGCCGACAGTGCTCATCAGTTGATTTATTCGGGATACTCGCAAGCAGTACGCCAGCTCCTTTTCATCAAATGGCATGCGGGCGGGCTTGGCTCGGGGTTCGCTTTTACTGCGTTTAACTTGCGTGTCAGAGAATCGGAAAAAATCCTCTGAGATACTGTTGAGGGTGTATTGGGTCTTGCGACCATTACGGCGGGTAATATCTGCATGGGGTGAGCGCACCATGCCCTGCACGCGGTAACGCAGCACGCTAATAGGCATTTCAGCGTGAGGGAGTTTTAAGGCCATAGCCTCGATTATCTGTCCATAGTTCATGCTTTGGCCCAGCATAATCTCTGCCAGTTCGCGGGTCGTTAGTTCACGTTTTTTCATGGTCTTGCCTCTTTGGGTTAGTTCAAGCGCTGGTCAGGCGCGGTTAAAATTTTGGTGTTGAATAGTGTTTTTCTTTGGCCGGTGGCCTTGATGCCTCTTTCGCCATTCGGCTAGCTTCCTTTGCCACCAGCTGATCCACCGGTAGAAAGTGGCCGTTTTTAAACTCCTGATAAACGGTGCCGGGTTCGCCAAATCGGTTTTTAGTTACAATGGCCTCGGCAAATCTCGCCGCCGGACTATCCGGGTTATAAACCGCCTCGCGATACAGCATGATAATGCTGTCGGCGTCCTGCTCGATTGAACCTGAGTCCCGCAGATCGGAACTGATTGGCCTGCGGCTGCCCGGTGGCCGCTCATCCACTTTTCGCGATAACTGGCTAAGGGCAAAAATCGGGGTATTTATCCGACCGGCCAGCGTTTTTAATCCGCGTGAAATGATGCCGATCGACAGGTCATTACGCTCTGCTTTTGGCTTGGTGATCAGGCCAAGATAATCAACCATCACCATTCTTAACTTCGGGTACCGGCGCTTGTGTGTTTCTGCGATAGCCCGTATCTGATCGATGGTCAGTTCGCTGGCATCAACAATCCAAATATCCCGGCCATTCAATGCCTGTAGTGCTGAATTAATACGCGCCCAATCCTCATCACATAGCGTTTTAGGGTCGCGCAATTTTGATACCGGCAAATTACCGGCCCCGGCAACGGATCGCTCCACCATCTGTAGGGAGGCCATTTCCATGCTGAATATCAGCGCACCGCCGCCATTCTGTGTGGCACCCTCGACAATCTTCAATGCAAACTCGGTCTTACCCATCCCCGGACGCCCGGCGATAACCACCAAATCCTGCGGGTTAAAGCCGCCTGTTATGGCATCCAGCTCGACAATGCCACTTTGCAGGTTCATTGACTCAATTTCGCCATTCATGCGCTTATCGAGCATATCCATGTAGTTGGGCAATAGGTCATTCAGATGCACGGGGATGATGCCGCCACTGTCTGCCGTCATATCGATCAGTTGCGTTACCGCGCCCTGAATCACCTGATCACGCTGTTCCTGATTGTTCGCCCCCCGGATACCATCCGCCGCGGTCTGAAATAATGCGGTCATGGTGCGGCTATACCAGGTCTTACGGGCATGTGCGGCATAGCCTTTCAGGTTCGCTACGTTACCCGGCATACGGACAATTTCAGAGAGTGTGGCCAGACTGCCGCCGCCCAACGCCTCACTGACAAACAGGACATCAATCAACCCTTTAGTCAGTGCCTGCTTTTTAATTTCCGCATAGGCCGCACGATAAATCCTGATGCTAAACGCCTCTTCCGGCAGGGTGGCAATCACCTCCAGTGCATCGGGGGTAGAACCGCCATAGAGCAGACCGGAGAGGATCGCCGCCTCCAATTCCTGCGGCTTCATAGCGCACCATCACGGGTTTTTCTCAACACGTCCGGTTTCATTAAATAATCAAAATTTGCCCGCCAGTGGGTACCATCATCACCACCGAAATAAAACGCGGATGCCTGCTCGCGAAAAGCTTCGAAGTAGCTCTGGAACGCGTCGAGGTCTTGGGTTTTCAGATATTGGAGTAATTCACAAATGGCGCGCTTACGGTCCTGATCGATTTCAGTCGGTGGCAAAACATCACTGAACACCCGATTGTACGCGGCAACGACCGCATCGCAATCAATCCGCCCTTCGGAATCAGACCATGCACGGGCATCGGCCAGATAACCATCGAACCGGTTTACACGGCAGATATTCGCAGGTTTAGCATACTTACCGTTGCGGGGTTTCCAGGTGCTGACCACCCAATGGGTCACCAATTGCAAATCAGCCAGCGCGTAGGCTTTGCGTGATTTGGTTGCCGTCAGCAAGGTTTCGAATGGGCTAGAATCTTCACATCGGGTGTGAGTGAGTTGGTTGTAATGCGCCAAAGCCCTTTCAGCGTCAGCGAGAATATTTTCGGTTTCCCCTTGAGGGGTAAGGGGTGTACTTGGATCTATGACTGGTTCAAAAGAGTGACTGGTTCTGGGTGCAGCATTTGCACCACTAACCGGTGCACCATTTGCACCAGAGGGTGCAGGAGATTCACCATAGGGTGCAGCATTTGCACCAGCGGAATTTAAGCGCAGGTGATAAACATTTGAACGATTCAGGCCATTATCAGATTTACGCTCTTCAATCCTCACCAGCCCACTTTTTACCAGTTCTTGAATATGATTCTGTACCGAGCGTTCGGATATTTCACACTGATCGGCAATGTAGGGAACCGATGGCCAGCACTCGCCCTGATCGTTCGCATTATCCGCTAATTTTATCAGCACTAACTTTCGTAACGGGTTGCCGACTTTGATATTCATGGCCCGAGCCATTAGATTCATACTCATAGTCAGATCCCCAGCGCTGCGGCTATTTGCCGACAGGCAGACTGATAATCATCAGCTGATAGGTTCATCCCGCGCAGGTCTGCTTTCCTCTGCTCATACTGCTCCCACACGCTATATGCGGCTACCTGACGCCCGGCAAAAATAGGGGCGATGTCAGCCATGCTTGCCGGTTGGCCGTTAAGCCGGAATCCGTTGCACCAGGTGATTTTGTCGATAGATGTCAGCATTGGTCTTGCCTCTGTTTTATACGGTGGTCAGCCGGTGGTGTTGTGGTCTGATTGCGTGAAGTGCCGCAACAGCGCCCGATATTCTTTGTGACATGTCACAGCCATCTAATAGAACCGCGCTAATTGCTGCGGCAAACTCTCTGCTGGCAATCGAAACCAAATAATTCACGGTCTCGCCATTCACCCTGGCCCGCCGTTCTGCCGGGAGCGCCGCTTTAAGTACCGGTGATAATTCCAGAACCTTGCGCATTGATGCTTTTGAATCCCCGCGCAGCCAACGAAATAACTGCTGCCGGTTGTTGTTGATAGACTTCCAATCAGCATTGCCCTCCCCGTCTTCAATGGGAGTGAGGCGAACCGAACCGGTGCTGATATTGAGCAAGAAAAACATTCTGCTGATCTCGATAGCTACATGTTCCTGCCCCCGTTCTGCCGCCCACGCCTGAACTTCGGCTTTAAGGGCTTTGATTTCTTGTTCCACGATGCGTCTCCTGTCGCAGGAAATTGATTATTGATAATCAGATTTGTGTGTGGGGTTTGGTTAGACTGATTTCAGGTTCTGGATGCGGAAATAAGTCAGGTAAATCAGGGCGAACTTGATGCGCTTGTACCTCACCATTGGTAGCTTCAACGAGGAATTTAACATTTCTCGGGGCTACCTTTGCTTTGCCGCATAACCATTTTTGAACGGCCGCCTGAGTAACGCCGCACGCCTCCGCTAGTCTCTTTTGAGTGCCAACAATTTGAATTGCCGTCTTAATTACATTATCCATTTCAATCACCTTTGTTGTATTTAACTGCAAATATACAACCAAGGTTGTTTTTTAGCAACAACAATAGTGATTTGACCGGGTATAACTAAGGTTGTATTTTGCGAGGATGGGAATGACACTTGCACAAAGATTGAAAGTAGCCATGAAGGAATCTGGGCTAACTCAGGCTGCACTAGCTGAGAAGGCTGGAGTTTCACAAGCTGCTATTCAAAAAATAACGTCCGGTAAAAGCCAGAGCACCACTAAGCTACTGGAAATTTCCCGCGCACTCCAGGTACGCCCGGAATGGCTTGGAGAAGGGATTTTGCCGATGAAGGAATCGACTAAAACAATAAATCAGGAATCAAATATTCCTTCTGAGAATGAATGGGGGAATATTATACCTTGGGATAGTCAGTGCCCAATTCACGAAGACGAGGTCGAAGTGCCATTCTTACGTGATATTGAACTTGCTGCCGGTGATGGTAGCTTTTGTGATCAAGACTACAATGGTTTTAAACTTCGCTTTTCGAAATCGACCTTGCGGCGAGTTGGCGCTCAGAAAGAGAATGTCATTTGCTTTCCAGCCCATGGAAATAGCATGGAGCCGATTCTACCAAACGGTACGACAGTAGCTGTTGATTGTGCAAATAAAAAAATTATCGATGGTAAAATATATGCAATCAATCAAGACGGATTAAAACGTCTTAAACTTTTATATCGTATGCCAGGAAATAAGCTAAGTATCCGCAGCTTTAATAAAGCCGAGCACCCAGATGAAGATGCTGACGGAGAAACCGTAGAAATTATTGGCCGCGTGTTTTGGTGGTCAGTTCTGGATTATTGATAGCTCTAACTTCTAAGTAGTCCAATGAGGGTAGGAGTGTCACTCAACCTAAGAGTTAAAGGAAAATATGAAGATATTCGCTGAGAAATTAAGAGCGCACTCTGATCACGTAAAAAAAGTAAGCCATCATTGTTCTACCGAAGAAACGACTAAACAAGCATTAATATTGCCAATGTTAGATATTCTTGGCTTTAACTCTTATGACCCAACGAAAGTTAAAGCAGAATATGGCGCTGATTTCCCTGGTGTTAAAGTAGGTGAACGAGTCGACTATGCCCTATTTTGCCATGGTGTTCCTGTTATGTTTATTGAGGCCAAGGGCTATAATCAGAAACTTGATAACCATTGCCCTCAGCTTTCTAGATACTTTAACGCGACACCTGAGGTCACTATTGCAGCTATAACTAATGGCACCCAATGGCGTTTCTTTACCGACCTTAAGCAAAGAAATATTATGGATGCCTCTCCATTCCTACAGATTGATGTAGATGAAGCATCGGACTCTGATGCTCATCAGCTATATCAATTCCGTCACGACCAGTTCCAACCAGAAGCACTTCGAACCTTAGCTGAAGAAAGCATATACTTATCAGCATTTACTGATGTTATCAGTGATAGTTTAAGGAATGTTGATGCTGATTTTGTCCGCTATGTTGCAAGTCGCTCTAGCGTACAACGACAGTTGAACCAAAAGTTTCTCGACACAATTACACCACTAGTAAAAATGGCAGTAGAACGAGCTGTTAGTGCAATGGTAGTTTCTGGGCTATCAATGGCTTCCAACAAAGACAAAGATGTTGAAGTCTCACTAGCACCAGAGCTGAAAAAAATAGATGAAACAGCGTCAGTCGTGGATCCTGAAAATTCAAATATAGTTACTACGCATAACGAAAGGTTATTTTTTAGTAATATTCAACTATTACTTGGTGAACAGGCTGATATTTCAGCAAAAGACACAGCCAGTTATTACAATATTCTTTGCCAAGGAAAATCAAACCGTTGGGTTGTGCGCTATTTTGATAGTAAACAGCGACCATCGATAATCTTACCAATTGAATTAGATGAAAAAGCTATTGCAGAAGTTGAGCGAGCGGGACTTGAGCTAGCTCCAGGCAATCAAATTATAATAGATCGCCCTGAAAATATTTTACGATTATCCGGGCTAATCTTGGATTCATACAATTACTGTATGGACGATGATAATTTCAGAAACAAGAAAAAATAGTAATCCATTTCCTGCCCCTTCTCATTGGAGGGGCGCATACATGAATCCCTACGCCATAAACGCCTACCTAAATTCAGCCTTCATTACTTGATTAACCTCTAAAAAATTCAAAAAAGCATAACCAAACTCAAGCTAAGAAAATACATATAAAACCAATACACCATAAAATACAACCAAAGTTGTTGACACAAATACAACTAAAGTGTTTAATTGTTTTCATCAACACGGCACAGCAGCCGATAAGCAGTTTAGGTTCAGTACGTTCTGGCAGCTGGGAAGACAGCGGAGATGAAGTTATGAAAGTAACTAAAAAGCAAACGGGTAAATTCCAGATTCAGTATCGCCAAAGTGGGATGTGGGTTAACGGAAATACTTACTCAACGCGCAAAGAAGCTGATGATTACGCACGTAATACTGGGCGGGATTATCAAGTAGTAAAAGTACGGTAACAACAGAATTTGGGTTGTTGCATTGGAGGAGAACCCCGCGCCAAGGCTCGGCATGATTACCACAGCGCAGCAACCCAATCCAATAACGTAGCCACAACGGGAAAATGTGGTGAGGCAAGACCGAAGACCTGACAGCCCGGAAAGACGGCACCAAATTACAGACGTAAAAAAACCCACCGAAGTGGGCTTCTTTACCCCGGATCACCGACCAAAGTTAACCGGGAATTGCTAACGGGGACCAACCCGTTAACAGAGGCAAGACCAACGGCTTACGCCATCGACCTTAAAACTAGTATATCAGGAGTTGCTATGACAGCACTACAGATAACCACCACGCTCTATATTCATGTTAATCCGCATTCGGCATTGAAAGATAACCGCTTTATTGTGTGTACCTGTGACATGTCACAGTCTGCGCCAGCCTATGCGTTACTCGAAACCCGCGAAATCACACTGGCGTTCGACGAACCCGATCCATTTGAAATCATCAGTAAGCAGGTTGATTCACTACGCGCTCAAAAGGAGCGGCTGGCGGCGGAATCATATCGGCATCAGTTACTAATTGATGATCAGATTCAGGCGCTGCTCTGCATCGAACACACCACACCAGCCAACATCACTGACGATACCGACATTCCGTTCTAATTAGCCCTACATCAAAGACCAAAAACCGTTTAAAAACCAAAGAGGCAAGACCAACATGACTGTATTTATTTGTTTATTCGAGCCGAAAAAAGCGGCACTCAAAAATGGGGCTATACCCTTAGTTATAGCGCTGGAAGCCATAAATAAGAAAATGGCATCGGCACTGGCCATCGGTAAATTGTGGGAGGCCTACCCCGCCGCCGGTGATAACTTTACAGATCCAAAAATCTGTGAGGATACTATCGGACAACCACGCCCTGCTGTGGGTGATTTCGATGAGCAGTTCGCCCAGGATAATACCTTTGATGGCAAGGTGTGGACGCCAAATAGCGTGGCATCGCCAGAGGATGAGGATGATAACGACGGCGACGAACAGGGTGATAATTCAGACTTAGTGAACTACGCCAAGCTAGGGATTGATGTCAAAGTTGGCAAGATCCTAATGTATGAGTTGCGTGACATCGATACGCACGAACTATCGCTAGTGTATGACCTGATTAACGACGACGAGGGTGATGCCGGGCTACGTTCAATTATAACCGCATTGGCAGGCATACCGGCTATCGGCGCGATGTATCAGGAGTCAGTCAAAGAGCTGATCGATGCTATTAATGTGAAGTTCCCTAAAATCCCTCAATTCCCTGAGGTACAGAAGTTTGCCCAAAAATGGGTTGATGAACCTAATAAACGGGACGAATTAACCGGGGCGAAAAAAGTTACCCGCATAACCACACCTGATCCGGATGCGCCAATTAAGCGCGGCTTTGATCACACCTATAAAACCCTCGATCTCGAAGTTGCCCTCGCCTTAGTACCTGCAGATTTTAATTGCTGGGAAATCCACTCAGCAGAAATGAGGCAGGCAAAAGAGCTGATGGACAGTAATGATGATGCTTGGCGTAAATGGTCAACCGAATTGCGTGTTCGTAGCGATGCGTTATCTATCCCGCGTGAAACCATCTTTGAGATGATCCGCGCCGGTAAAGAGAAACCTATTTTCCTAACCGATGCCGCCGCCCGAAAAGAATTTATCTCACAATGTATCGCCGTCAAAGGGCCGCGGCCCGCGGTTAAAAATTTAGGTGACGGTAAGTTCTCGATTGATGGTCTGGTCGGTGGTGAACCACAACCCGCGGCGAACAGTGAAATAAAACTAGCCCTGGTTGCCAATACTGAGCCAGAAACCGAAAAAAAACCGCCAATTATTGCAACAGAACCGGAAAACACTGCACAGGAACCTATCACCGATAATGCCGCTCAGCAGGCTAAAGATACGTTGGATCAGTTGGGTTATGGCGTTTATGCCTCAGTTGAAGATAGCCCGGAGCAACCTGCAGAAACTATCCGGCGTAGTGAAGAGGTTGCATCTGAAATCAACACTGATGAGTTTCAGCAGCGAGCCGTCATCATTGAAGAGGATATCTCTGCACAGCCTCAAGATGTGCAGGACAACATGAATCTGTGGCGCTCGGTGCAAAGAACCGATGAGCGCTTCACTAAAGCATTCTCAAATAATGGTGGTGGCACGTCGATTAACGGCACCTATATGGTTATGCAAGCGACAAAATTGCTTGGGCCACAAGGTATCAACTGGCAGGTGGAAATTTTAGAAGAGCGCTTTGATAACGGCGTACCTATTATGCGGTCAGTTAAAGGTGCTGATGGGAATTATATTAAAGAAATTATCCCCAATGGTTCTGGTGGCTATCTGACTGAGATAAACCATGTCATTAAGATACGCTTAATTTACACCTTGCGTGGTGAGCGTGGCGAAATCCCTGCTTATGGCTGCACCCCATATATCTACAACACCAAAAATGGTCTTACCTGTGATAGTGAGGTCACCAAAAAATCACTAACGGATGCGACTAAAAAGGCACTCTCACAACTTGGTTTCTCAGCCGATGTATTCCTCGGTCTTTTTGATGATCTCGGATACCGCACTGATAACGCCGCTGAGTTCGCCATCAAAAATGCCAGTGAAAAAGCCGGTGACACCGTTCGCCTGCGCAAAGAGCTGGATGAGAAATTAACCAAAGTCGGCAATACCATTTCGAATGCCGTCACTACCAATGAAGTGAGTAAAATATACGGCACTATTGCCCGCGAAGTTGATGTCCATCGCAAAGATGCCGAAGCCAAAGCCGATCACCAACACGCCAATTACCTCAAAACCCGATTGCTTGCATTACACCGCGTAACTGAAAAACGGGTTGCCGAACTTACCGCACAGGAGCAATCAGCATGAGCAACACCGCAATCGCATTAGCCGCAGACCTTTTTAAACTGCAACAGTTGGTTGAGTCCTCCGAAGAACTCACGCCAGAAATGATCGCCGACACGCTAGAGGGTTTAGAGGGTGCTTTGGGGGATAAGCTAGATGCAACCTATGTCTTTGTCCGTAATTTAGAGGGGCAGGCTAAAACCTGTGATGAAGAGGCGAAACGCCTGGCTGACCGTAAGCGGTCATTCGAGAACCGGGCAAAATCGATCAAACAGTATGTGCTCAGCTGTTTATTAGCCGCAGATATGAACACGTTGAAAACGCCGTACAACACATTCACCGCGCGAAAAGGTGTGGCCAGTGTGGTGATCGACAACGAGGATTTGTTGCCAAGTGAATTAGTGACAGTGCAAACCATCGTAGCCCCCGATAAAAAGGCCATCAAAGAAGCCATAGAGAATGGCGTTGATGTTAAAGGGGCGCATATCGAGATAGGTAGTCGTAGCCTGCAGGTTCGCTAATTTCATTCAGCCCCGGGCCAACGGGGCATTATTGAGGCCAGACCCATGCTAAAGCGTACCCACAAGCGCGGCGAAAAGTCCTATATCACGTTACCTGATGGGCGAACGGGAACTATCCATACCGATCGCCGTTGTGATGTTCACTACGATTTTCCGATAGATGTTCGGATTAGCAGCACACCACCGCAGCCAATCGTTGAAAAGGAGGTCAACCAATGATCCGCCCTCAACTAGCCGTATTTTTTATCACAGCAGGTACAGCCTTAATTTTTATCTATGGGGCCGAGGTTAGCGCAGTCGCTGCGTTTTCATTCGGTACCGGTTTGGCTATGGGGTGCTGGAGACAAAGAAAGGTACCAACCAAAAGTTGATTTTGCATAATCAGAAATAATCAGCCGGCCCCGCTAGCATGGTGGTAAACCAACACCAGGGAAATCACCATGCAGCCATGGCAACCGGGCAAACGCCTATTAACCGAGTTCGACATTAAGATCGGCAAACTATCAGCCAGTGTACGCAAGCAACAACTCACCGACCAAGATATACAGCGGGCCTGCTCTGAAACCGACAGAGCGATAGGCCGCATGATACAGGGGCAAGACCATGAGAAACGACCACGACATAATCACCAAAGAGGAGATGATTGAGTTGACCGGTCATCACTATAAAACCAAACAGTGTGAATCTTTAAGCCGCTCGGGGATCTTTTTCATCCGGCGCCCGGACGGTCACCCGAAAACCACTTGGGGCCATTTTTTGAACCCAGTCACTTTACGCGGTAAGCAGGTGGAGCCTGAGAAAGAAGAACCCAATTTTGAGGCCATGAACAGTGGCCGGTAAACGCAAAAATCCCGAAGACGCGGCATTGCCACCTAGGGTATATCGCGGCAAATCTAAATATGAATTTCACCCGGCACGCGGTGGTTCAATATCGCTTTGCCCATTGGATGCACCTATTTCTCAAGTCTGGTCATGCTACGAAAAGATAAATAATGAGCCATTAGAAAAAGCCAGCTTGAATAAACTCACTGAACAGTTTTTCCGCTCTGCTGATTTTAATGAGTTAGCTATTGAGACACAGAAAGACTACCGAAAATATTCACTTAGAGTATTACCAGTGTTCGGGAAAATGGAACCAGACAATATAAAACCTGAACATATCAGGAAATATATGGATAAACGTGGGGTAGCCAGCAGAACGCAAGCAAACCGTGAGAAAACCTTCCTCTCGCGGGTTTATCGTTGGGGGTATGAGCGGGGAATGGTGAAAGGTAATCCATGTAGAGGCGTAAAACAATTTAAAGAATCCAGCAGGGAGCGGTACATCACCGATGCTGAATATAACGCGCTCTACAATGTTGCACCGCTCATTGTTAAAGCTGCAATGGAACTTGCCTATCTTTGTTGCGCTCGGCAAGCGGACATACTCGCTTTGAAAAAGTCACAGCTAATGGATAGTGGCGTATTTATACAGCAAGGGAAAACCGGCAAGAAACAGATCAAGGCATGGACGGAAAGATTACAGCAGGCCATCAAGATTGCCGATGAAATAAAAATCGCCCCAGGTGTGAGCAGTATTTATGTACTACATCAAAAGTCAGGGCATGGTTACACAAGAGATGGTTTCAATAGTCGATGGCGCAATGCAAAATTATTGGCCGCAAAAACATTTCCCGAATTGGATTTTGATTTCACATTTCATGATTTAAAGGCAAAGGGAATATCCGACTTAGAGGGAACGCTCGAAGAGAAGCAAGCCATTTCAGGGCATAAGAATACGGCTCAGACAGCAAGATATGACAGGAAAACAGAAATTGTGCCGGTGGTAGGTGGTCAGAAAAAGTGAGTTTTTATTCAGATTACCAAAATCATGTTAGGAAATGATGTTAGGAACATCTTAGGAATGTGATTTCAGGCACAAAAAAACCGCCTCTCGGCGGTTAACGACATACTCATACTACTTTGTTTTACTTAGAATATTTTCCATGGTGCCCGGGGCGGGACTTGAACCCGCACAGCCATAAGCCGAGGGATTTTAAATCCCTTGTGTCTACCGATTTCACCACCCGGGCTCTGGAAAACTGGAGGCGCGTCCCGGAGTCGAACCGAGGTAGACGGATTTGCAATCCGTAGCATGGCCACTCTGCCAACGCGCCTTATTCTTCTTTGCCTTTACAGCTGAGGTCCGCTTAAAGCCAACCTACTAATTTGGAGCGGGAAACGAGACTCGAACTCGCGACCCCGACCTTGGCAAGGTCGTGCTCTACCAACTGAGCTATTCCCGCAACATCAGAACTTACTGATTCTTTTGCTATCTTTCGACATTTTATTGCTGCCGTCTGATGCGATGCATTCTACTTACCTGACGCAGTGAGTCAATAAAATTATCTGACTAATACGTTCGTTTGCTGCTTTTTACGGCGCTTCGATCAAGGTTCGAGCAAATCTTTCCAGGCCGCGTTTAAATATTGAAACATTGACCAGAATGTCAATACCGCAGCAATGTAAAGAAGAACAAAGCTGGCAAGCTCGATGTTATGGTCTGGGCGCCAAAGTAAGCCAACGAGTGATCCCATTTGAGCTGTTGTTTTAACTTTACCAATCCATGATACCGCGACACTACTGCGTTTACCGAGTTCCGCCATCCACTCACGGAGGGAGGAGATGATAATTTCTCGGGCTATCATAGTCGCTGCAGGTAATGTAATCCACCAGACATGGTAATGCTCAGCAACCAGCACTAACGCAATGGCGACCATGACTTTATCCGCTACCGGGTCAAGAAAAGCCCCAAAGCGGGTTGTTTGCTTCCATCTGCGGGCTAAAAAACCATCAAACCAATCGGTTGCTGCTGCAAACACAAATATGATGGCACAAACCATCGGAGCCCATACGAATGGCAGATAGAATGCCAGAACGAAGAATGGGATGAGTACAACACGAAACAGGGTAAGCCAAGTCGGTATATTCAATTGCATAATGCTACGATAACTATCTGGCTGGTGTGGACATTATGAGTATGGTGCAACATTAGCCTCAGTGTTTCAATGCATTGTAGATTTTTTCTGCCAATGCTTGTGAAATACTCGGCACTTTTGCAATTTCCTCGACGCTTGCGTTAAGTAAAGGTTGCAGTCCGCCCATGTATTTCAGCAAAATTTGCCGTCTCTTAGGGCCGATCCCCTCTATCATTTCTAACGCACTGGTATTTTTTACTTTAGAACGACGCTGTCTGTGCCCAGTTATTGCGTGGTTGTGAGAGTCATCACGGATATGTTGAATCAAATGCAATGCTGGTGAGTCTGGTGGTAAGGAGAAACCTTCCCCTTCCGCCGCCAAAAACAGTGTTTCCAGCCCCGCCTTCCTATCACTCCCCTTTGCAACCCCCACTAATAATGGTTTTTGCTTATCCCACGGCACGTTGAGCGAAGCAAAGACGTCAAAAGCCTGAGACAGTTGACCTTTCCCACCGTCAATAAAAATAACGTCAGGAATTTTTTTCTCATCTAATGCCTTGCCATACCGACGCTTAAGCACTTGGGACATCGCGGCATAATCATCACCGGGCGTGATGCCACTAATATTGTAGCGCCTATATTCTGAACGTACAGGTCCATTTGCATCAAATACCACGCAAGATGCTACTGTCTGTTCCCCCATCGTATGACTGATGTCAAAACACTCCATACGATTGATCTCATCAAGATTAAGTATCTTGGCTAACTCTTTCATCCGCTGGTGAATGGTTGATTGTTGCGATAAGCGAGTAATCAACGCAGTTGAGGCATTTGTGCGAGCAAGTTTCAGATAGCGAGCCCGATCACCCCGAGGGCGACTTTGGATCTGAATTTTCCTGCCGGCCAGTTCAGAAAGAGATGAGGCCAGTAGATCCTTCTCTTCAAGTGTGAAGTCCAGCAGAATCTCACCTGGGAGTGTGCGCCCCTGACTTCCTTGTAAGTAAAACTGCCCAACAAATGTCTGGACGACTTCACTTAGCTCGGTCCCCGCAGGAACTTTCGGGAAGTAGCTTCGGCTCCCAAGCACTTTTCCCTGTCGTATAAATAGCACATGGACACAAGCCAGTCCGGCATCAAATGCCACACCGATAACATCGAGATCCTCACTGTCACCGGAAACAAACTGCTGCTCGGTAACTCGCCGCACAGCTTGTATTTGATCACGAATGCGCGCCGCATCTTCAAAATTCAGCGATTTACTGGCTTCCTCCATACGGGAAATCAGTTGAGTTAATACTTGCTGATCTTTCCCCGACAGGAACAAGCGCACATAATCTACCTGACGCTGATACTCTTCGTCGCTCACCAGCCCCGTAACACAGGGGCCAGAACAACGACCAATTTGGTATTGCAGGCAGGGGCGCGAGCGATTGCGGTAAACACTATTTTCACACTGCCTGACCGGAAAAAGCTTTTGCAATAAAGCCAATGTTTCGCGAACAGCATAGGAGTTTGGAAACGGCCCGAAGTACTCCCCTTTCTCGTGCTTTGCTCCGCGATGAATAGCCAGACGCGGATGAGTATCCGCGCTTAAGAAAATAAGTGGGTACGACTTATCATCTCGCAACAAAACATTGTAGCGAGGCTGATAAAGCTTGATGTAATTATGCTCAAGCAGCAAAGCTTCCGTTTCTGTATGCGTCACGGTCACGTCAATCTGAGCAATATTCTTGACCAAAGTCTCTGTTTTACGACTCGCGACTTGGGCACGGAAATAACTCGTCAGGCGTTTTTTAAGGTCTTTTGCTTTACCGACATAAATAACTGTCCCCGACTTATCATACATACGGTATACGCCAGGTTGGCTGGTGACAGTTTTTAAAAACTCTTTAGAATCAAAACAATCAGTCACTATTAGATAACATCTCCGCGTTAAATAGACCATGGCGAATAGCCAAATGTGTCAATTCAACATCACCACTAATATTCAGCTTGCTAAACATCCGGTAACGATAGCTGTTCACTGTTTTTGGACTCAAGTGAAGTTGCTCCGATATCTCATTCACCTTTTGGCCTTTAGTTATCATTAACATAATTTGTAATTCACGCTCTGACAAACAGCTAAAAGGTGTTTCAGCAGGCGGTTCCAACTGACTCAGCGCCATCTGCTGTGCAATATCCGAAGCAATGTAACGTTGCCCCGAATGAACAGCACGGATAGCCGTAACAACATCCTGAGGTGCCGCACCTTTACTTAAATACCCACCAGCGCCCGCCTGCATGACTTTCGCCGGCAAGGGATTTTCCGTATGAATGGTTAGCATGATAACTTTAGTATCCGGAGAATAACGCAAAATCTTGCGCGTAGCTTCCAACCCGCCGATACCGGGCATATTCATATCCATCAAAACGATATCGACAACATGGCTACGGCACCATTTTACCGCATCTTCACCACACTGCATCTCACCCGCTACCTTGATACCCTTGATATCTTCAAGAATGCGTCGTATCCCTGCGCGCACCAGTTCGTGGTCATCAACAAGAAGAACGCTAATCAAAGAAAATTCTCCAAAAATAAGGGAGTAACCTAATCACACTTTGTTTACGACAATGATATTACTTGTTTTCGACCAAATAATGAATACAGAAAAATTGCAAAATCATATCTATACTGTTTGACATATATTATTTTCATCAACATTTTAACTATGTACATAAATTTGCAGACATATCATTTAACAGCCTGATAAAAAAGAAAAGTTTTTTTAAGATTTTTCTTGCTGTAACTCAGCTATTCACACAGAAAAATAATTACCGACATTAAGATAATTAGTTTTATACCAAAAAAACACAACGTATTGATACAACTAAAGATCAAGTGACCTGCTACTCATTCTCCGATATAGGAATTACTCTTAGTTTTGCTTATTTATTGTTTATCTCTTATTCACTTTCACGGCGTGTGATTCTTGACACAAATTACCCATTCGAAAATGATATGGTTTTTATGAACATAACTAACTTAATTAAGATAAAGCGTACATTAAGATAAGAAACATTGACAAGCAGCGCCTTTCATCGCCACAAGCACGGTCAAAATTTGGGCTACCAATAAAAGATTGCGCACTTGTTATCAAAGCGAACTATCAGTTTATGGTATGATACAACAACTGTTTAATAATGCCGCGAATGTTCACTGCGATACTGGGCTCCCCAACATCACCTTGTTCACTGGCAAGCTATCACTTCAGGAAAAAAATGAGCAATCCAGACTTTACCACTTCTGCTGACCCAGAAACTTTAGCAAATGAAGTTGCATGCTTGAAAGCAACATTGACTCTACTGCTAAAAGCCATCGGCCAAGCCGATGCTGGGAAAGTAATCTTAAATATCGAGCGCTCTATTGCCGGTATCGAAGACACTGCTCAAGCTGAAGTTTTCACCAATACAGTGGCTCAAATCAAGAACGGCTATCGTCAATAGCCGCTAGAAACAACATGTAATAAACCAATTTTACCCTGCTGCCTGATTTATAAATTTCATTATTTTTATTGAAATATATTCAATCGGCAGCTTCTTTTTTATTTTTCGAGAGTGTCATGGGATTATTACTTAAGGCACTGATCGGTGCCAGTGTTGTGGTATTGATTGGGATATTATCGAAAACACGCAATTACTATATTGCTGGCTTAATTCCATTGTTCCCTACTTTCGCCCTCATCGCACACTATATTGTCGGTAAAGAACACAGTATTGAAGCACTGCGCACAACAATTATATTTGGTTTGTGGGCCATCATCCCTTACTTTATCTACCTGATATCCCTTTATTTTCTCATCGAGCATTTACGCTTATCGCAAGCTTTAGTTGTAGCTGTTATATGTTGGACTATTGCTGCATGGGGACTTATATCCGTCTGGAGTCAATGGCACAGCTAGCGACAAATCATGCCAAAAATCCCTATAAAATCAACGCAATAATAATAAAACAAGTGCATGGATAGCTAACATTGCCACAGAGAAAATAAGATTCAGGTTATTGATAGATCTTGACCTGAGTTCATCTGAAGACTCATCGCTTACCTGGATTTTCCTAATTCTGTAGATCCAATACCCGCCAAGTAGCACAAAAAGCAGAGCTAACGACACCGCCAATAGGGGATATCCCCACACCAGATACTCACTCAGCGCTACAATAGCAAACCAAAGAATGACAAAGACCATGATTGACCACCTAAATTTTTAGTCATTCGAGCTTAGCACACTCCTTAAAAACCATTAAGTTGCGCCAAGAAAAAAGTAGTAAAATTTCAAAAACGATAAAAAACTTCAAGTATAAATACACCATAAAGATTAGCATCAGGTTAGTAATTCGTTAATTTCCCTATAGAACGATGGCGCTAATCGAGCATAAGATCAGAATATAATATTTAGCAAAAACCACAAAACCAGCTCAATCACCTAATCACGAACTATAAAGCAACAAAGAGAACCAATAAGGCAACAATTCACTATAACTCGCACGCAAAAATAAAGTACTAAAAAAAACTAAATTAAGTAGTTTTACTACATCAAGAATTCATCGCATTGGCCGTTATACATTGCACCTATTTTAATAAGCGTAAAGACCATGAAAAAGTTCTCCGAACTCTCTATTTTGACAAAATTACTCTCCGGATTCTCTGTTGTTATTGTAATGATGTTATTACTTGGCGCTGTAGCACTATCTCAGTTAAGTAGTAATAACGCCAGACTAGAGGCCTATCGAGACAGTTGGTTACCAGGCGTCCGTTATGCGCTGGAAATGCGTGGTGTTTTGGCCGAATTACGACTACAACAGGTGCAATACATCGCCTCATCGACAGAAAAAGAGCGTGAAGGCCACCAATTGGAGATTTTACAGGCCGTTGATAACTTCCGTGCAGCACAAAATCGATTCTTAAAGTTACCTGAAGGCTATAATGATTCCGAGTTATTTAAGAGAATAATGTCAGACTTTGATAATTTCTCTCATGCAAACAGTTTTGTTATTGATGCGGTTAATAATAACCAATTAGTTGAAGCCAGTAAGATCAGTGGCGACACCTCCAGAAAATACCGCACGCAGTTAATGAAAGATTTAGCTGAATTAGTAGTGCTAGAAGTTCAGGGGGGAGAAAAAGCAGCAACCGAGGGTCAACAAAGTTTTAATACTGCTAAAAGCTTACTTCTCGCTCTATTATTGTTCGCAGTTCTTATTTCAGCGCTGCTTGCTAGCATGATTGCTCGTAATTTATCCCGCTTATTGGGCGGAGAGCCAGCTTATGCGGTATCTATTATGGGGCATATCGCGGCTGGCAATTTATCAACTGAAATAAAGCTTCGCCCTGGTGATAAAAATAGCTTACTGGCTTCCTTGAGCACAATGAACCAGCAGTTGAAGAGCACTATTAATGAGATCATGCACGGTAGTGAATCAATTTCTGTTGCATCAAATCAAATTGCACAAGGCAATACTGATTTATCACAACGCACTGAAGAGCAAGCATCGTCACTTATCCAAACCTCTGCCAATATGCAGGAATTAACCCAACCCGTGCGGCAAAATGCTGATAATGCACGGCAAGCAAGCGAACTGGCCGTTAATACCGCAGCCACAGCAACCGAAGGCGGAGTTATTGTTGATGAAATGCTGCTTCGTATGCAGGAAATATCAAATAGTTCGAAGAAAATTGTCGATATTATTGCGGTGATTGAGGGGATTGCTTTCCAAACCAATATATTAGCCCTAAATGCTGCGGTTGAAGCTGCCAGAGCCGGTACAGAAGGAAAAGGGTTCGCCGTTGTTGCAAGTGAAGTGCGAACATTGGCCCAAAAAAGTGCAAATGCGGCGAAAGAAATTAAGCTGCTCATTGTCGGTACGGTTGAAAAAATTAATGCCGGTTCAGAACGTGCTGACCATGCCAGTCAGGCAATGGGCGAAATTGTTGATTCGGTGAGTAAAGTTGCACATATTGTTGGCGAAATATCCATTGCGTCACAAGAGCAACATATTGGTATTCAAGAAATCGGCATAGCGGTAGAACAAATGGACCAAGTGACGCAACAGAATGCAGCATTGGTTGAGGAGGCCGCAGCCGCGGCGCAATCATTAACTGAGCAAGGTGCAGAATTACGTCAGGTTATTCGCTTCTTTCAGATTAAGGCTCCACAGTAAGTTAGGAAAATAATGAATCGGAGCTAAGCCCAATATGGGTCAAGGGTTTAGCTCTTAGCACTGATATCAATACAATTTATGTTATTTATGGCAACAAATCTTTCAGCACCCAAAGACTGACGCTTCCACCATTCACTGGAAATACCGCCTCCCCAGCGTCATCGGTAGTAATAGTAGCCGGGTGATTACCTAAATAGTCGACGAACTCTTTATTCGGGAAATCTGCACCAAGTGCAATTGTTTTTTCATTTTCAGCGCTATTAGACAGGATGACGACACAGCCGGGATCTTCCTCCGTGCCTGCACGAACAAAAGCGATACAGTTCTTATCATCAAAATAATCTGTCTGCGCTCCATGAGCGAAACGTTGCCTGGCTTGAATTAATTTTTCTAACTCAGTAACAATCGGCATTTCTATCTGATAAGTACCGCCATCATCACCGCTATCTTCATAATTGGCACCGAAAAGATCAGGATAGAAAATACAGGGGATGCCCTGTTCACGAATTAAAATTAACGCATAAGCTAAAGGCTTAAACCAAGGCTCAACCGGTGCCTCCAGTGATTGAAGGGGTTGAGTATCATGATTAGCGACCAAAGTTATGGTATGCATCGGATCGACTTCGATTAACGAGCCATTGAATACTTGAGTTAAATCAAAGTCTTCACCTTGTTTAGAGGCATCGTGAAACTTGTGATGTAAGGCGACATCAAACAGCATCGCATTACCCTCTACCCGTGCCAAATATTGTTGTAATTTTTCGATATCCGCTGACCAATACTCAGCAATAATCAGCAGGTCTCGCCCCGCTTTATTTCGTACATGCTCTATCCACTCTTTAAAAAACCAGGCGGGAATATGTTTCACTGCATCCAAGCGAAAACCATCAATTGGCAATGTATCAAGTAACCATTCACCCCAATATTTTAACTCGCCCATCACTGCAGGATTACGGAAATCAATATCCGCCCCCATCAAATAATCAAAATTACCTAATTCATCATCGACCTCGCTATTCCAACCCTCATCACTATAATCATTTACGATTTTAAAAATTCCTTCATCTGACGGTTCTTCAATATAATCAACCCCAGAAAAACACTGCTTATCCCAGATAAATGATGAGTAAGTTTGATGGCGTCCAGGGAATGTAAAACGGGTATAAGCCTGAGCGTCGATAATCTCATCATCAATTTCAGTGCGGTTTTCGGGGTTCACTTTGCGAACACTAACTTGCTCTTTTTCATCGGCACCCATTTTGTGATTGAGCACCACATCAAAAAGTACTTTTATATCCACTTCTTTTAATCGATTAATCGCATTTAACAGCCCCTCTTTATCGCCATATTTTGTCGCCCGCGTTCCCTTCTGATCAAATTCGCCTAAATCAAATAAGTCATAGGTGTCATACCCAACAGAGTAGCCTCCGGAGGCACCTTTATAGGCAGGAGGAAGCCAAACAAAATTAATGCCAAGCTGACTGATATGCTCCGCGCGTTCAGAAACTTCCTGCCATAATTTGCCACCGTCTGGGTAGTACCAATGGAAAAACTGGAAAATCGTGGGATTTTTCATAGGCTTGATAGCTCCGTTTTACCTTCTACCCCATAGTATGGCCCACTTTATAAAAACTGGACTGATAATAAGGTAATAGACTGTGTATTCCTTTTGAGATTGCGTTAATGTGTAAGCCGTGTATCTATATTAAAAATATGAGGCTTAAATGAATATAGTGGATATTCCATTTGGTATCACCGATTGGTCAACAATAGATAAAACCGAGCATAAAGGAGAGCACGGTGTTGCCTATTGGCAAACACAGAATTTTGGCAGTATAAGAGTGCGCATGGTTGAGTACAGTGCGGGATACCTGGCAGACCACTGGTGTTCCAAAGGCCATATTTTGCTCTGCATTGGCGGGGAATTAAGTACTGAATTGGATGATGGCCGAATTTTTATATTAAAGGCTGGGATGAGTTATCAGGTTGCGGATCATGCGGAAGCACACCGCTCGTCAACAATCTCAGGTGCTAAACTTTTTATTGTCGATTGAACCAGAGTCTCTCCGAATACTGACTCTTTTGTGCATCAGCTAACAGCCTCTCCTCGACTGTCAGCTGAAATAACGTTTTATTACTGCCCTTCAGGTAGTGAGTCAACCGGATTATCCGGATATAAAACCCGAATACGACGCCTGACAATTTCAACCTGAAATGCGGCCATCACTGCGATTATAATCAGAATCTCACCAAAACCACCTTGTTCCGTTGGCTGATTATAAAGATATTGCAGTGTGCCAATAATCCATTTAGATCCGACAAGTAGCAGGAATAAGGTAATGGTCAGTGGTGTCCCTTTGCAAAAGATACGTCCATCTGCTTCACGCCAAATTTCTATAAGGCGGCCTTGTAAAATACCAATGACAATACTAAAGACAACACCGCTACCTAAAACCAACCAGGAGGTCGCTGTAGCTGGCATATAAGTGCCACCCACTACCAGGCCGACCATCCCGTATACCCAAGCCCATTTAAAACGAGCGGGACCTAACGGCACCTCGTGACTGGCCGACTGACGGTACAATGCAAAAAGTGTTAGCACCAGAATAATCAGTATTTGTACTGGAGTCATCGCTATCTCCTTCAATAGAAGCATCTAGTCAGGGATAAAGCACCTTAATCGTGATAATGACCAACTGCACTAGCAATACATGCATGCTTTATCAGTCTTTGGAGAAGCCAGAACAATTAGCAATCATTCGCCAATCGTTCTGTACAAAGTTTAGCCTATTTGCCGACAAATAACACTATTGCGATAATATTAATCCCATCTCACATTCGTATTAATTAGTTTGAGCTATCAGATATTAGCCCTCATGACTCAATCAACCAATCCCAACCACCAAATATTGCAGGGGCAATAATATTCAACGCACTCGCCAGTCTATTTAAACGTCTCATGCTAATGCTAGACTAGCAGCGCTTTTTATTAGCGCGAAAATCATGGCCGGTCAATAGCTATCAAGCTGAAGGAGAACGAATAACAAACTGGCTAGCTGACAGTGTTATTAGGCAACATCGAACATTAGGAACTTATGTTAATCTTTTGGCCAAACAAGGAGTTATTATCATACTCTTAGAAGAGTGGGGGCCTTCATTATTTGGTTTTTTACCTGTTTTTAGCTTATATCTTAAGCAATCGTCAACCAACAAAAAATGATGAAGATTGAACTTTATTACCAATATGCATATCTGTTGTTATATGAATTTTCTTGAGTCAACAGATGGGCTACGAATGAAAAAACTTTTAATTATCTTAACTATTCTCATTGGTTCTATCGTGTTGATAACCTTTACTACACATGTGGCGTGCATGGAACTGATTGAGTTTATTATGCAAAAAATCGGAGTTCGTTGTTATATGAAGAAGCTAATAAACATAATAAATGGATTTTTAAACTCGGGAGTACGTGGCTCAATTGAGCAATTGAATTAAATAGTTACCGGGTTCCCCTGGCGGTCAATTGGCATATCGATAAGGAACATAATCGGTGTTTTTTTGTTCACATGTTTTCATTAGTGAAACCAAACGTAAAATTAACACTGAAATAAGGAAAATGAGAGTTGACGGAAATAAGGCATGGAAGGCTGGATTAAAAAGGCCAGAATAGAAGATTTCCAACTCCATAATTTAAGACATACATGGGAAAAAATAGACAAAATATTAAATCTTAATGGCGAGAATATGACACACAAATATAATCAAGATATACTTAATGTTGTATAAGTGATTGATTTTGTTGGTGGGTCGTGGCGGGTTCGAACCGCCGACCAATTGATTAAGAGTCAACTGCTCTACCAACTGAGCTAACGACCCAACGGCGATAATTATTCTCCTGTTAGCCTTGGCTGTCAAACATTTCATCGGATTTTTCTCTTTATACTGCGCTATTTCCGCCATCGTCGATTAATTATTCATCTGATACTGACGATTATTGTTAGTTATGTAACTTCATGTTGTAATTCCACGCGCTGTGATGAACTTAACAAAATTCAGTGTATGAAATATCAACACTGGAAAACGAGGCGTATTGTGTAATTATTGTTACTAGGATATTAAATAATTCGCAAAATATGATGTAAATATAGAGAATTCAGACAGACAGACAGACAGACAGACAGACAGACAGACA
The DNA here is from genome assembly GCF_963892745.1 of Yersinia sp. Marseille-Q3913. Classification (NCBI taxonomy): domain Bacteria; kingdom Pseudomonadati; phylum Pseudomonadota; class Gammaproteobacteria; order Enterobacterales; family Yersiniaceae; genus Yersinia; species Yersinia sp. Marseille-Q3913. The sequence continues at coordinate 39,009 of NZ_CAWQAF010000033.1, forward strand.
GCTAAGACCAAAGAGCCAACATAGAGCTCAACAACTTCACAAATACAGGAAGAGGGAATGGGAAAGATGGTAGACCAATCCAAGATAGTGGCAGAGCCTTTGCCGGAACCTGAAGAGCACCTTCAAAGAAATCTCTCCAACCGCCATATTCAACTGATTGCTATTGGCGGTGCCATAGGTACTGGGTTGTTTATGGGATCGGGTAAAACTATAAGCCTTGCCGGGCCGTCGATCATTTTCGTCTATATGATTATCGGTTTTATGTTGTTTTTCGTGATGCGAGCAATGGGTGAGCTGTTGCTATCGAATTTAAAATATAAGTCATTCAGTGATTTTGCCGCTGACCTACTTGGCCCTTGGGCCGGATTTTTCACTGGCTGGACCTACTGGTTTTGTTGGGTCATCACCGGGATCGCCGATGTGGTCGCCATTACCGCTTATGCGCAATTCTGGTTCCCCGGTTTCTCTCAATGGGTCGCCTCACTGTTAGTGGTTTTACTACTGCTATCACTGAATTTAGCAACGGTAAAAATGTTCGGTGAGATGGAGTTCTGGTTCGCCATGATTAAGATCGTGGCCATTGTGGCTCTGATTTTTGCCGGATTGACCATGGTGTTAATGAGCTATCACTCCCCTTCCGGCACTACCGCGTCATTTACCCATTTATGGAGTGATGGCGGGATGTTTCCGAAAGGCATCAGCGGCTTCTTTGCTGGCTTTCAGATAGCTGTTTTTGCGTTTGTGGGTATTGAGTTAGTCGGGACCACCGCCGCTGAAACCAAAGATCCTGAAGTGGTATTACCCCGCGCTATCAACTCCATTCCTATCCGCATTATTATGTTCTATGTTTTCTCATTGATTATGATTATGTCGGTAACTCCATGGAGCTCGGTGGTTGCGGATAAAAGCCCGTTTGTTGAGCTATTCGTATTAGTCGGGTTACCCGCCGCTGCGAGTGTGATCAACTTTGTGGTCTTGACCTCCGCCGCCTCTTCAGCCAACAGCGGCGTATTCTCCACCAGCCGTATGCTGTTCGGGCTGGCAAAAGAGGGCGATGCACCAAAGCAATTTGGTAAGTTGTCACGCCGCTCCGTTCCAGCTTCTGGTCTGACATTCTCTTGTATCTGCCTGCTAGGCGGTGTGGTGCTGATCTACCTGATCCCGAATGTCATGACTGTCTTCACACTGGTCACCACCGTTTCGGCGATCCTGTTTATGTTCGTTTGGACCATTATCCTTTGCTCTTATCTGGTCTATCGCAAAAGACGCCCAGCGCTGCATAAAAAATCGATCTACAAAATGCCAGCCGGCATTTTCATGTCTTGGGTTTGCATGGCGTTCTTCGCCTTCGTGCTGGTGCTGTTAACCTTGGAGAGTGATACTCGTCAGGCACTGATGGTCACGCCGCTGTGGTTTGTCATCCTGACCATCGGCTATCTCATCTTGAAAAGACGCAAAACCCAGCTGTTCGACAGTGATAACCGCTAAGTTATCTGGCGTCAGAGTCTCTCTGACGCCAATTTTCTCGGCCCTTTTCAGCTATCCCTATCAGGTAGCGCAATACCGCAAGAGATCTAACCAGAGCCCCCCTTATTCCCCGTAGCTATTTAGCCGGGAAATAGCGGTATTTCATCAAATCAAGCATAACGCGACCTTAATGGGTCGCGTTTTTTTTCGGGTGAAATAAAGATAGTTGATTGTATTTCATTGTTTATTTTCATATTAAAGCTTTACAGCTTACTTTAATTCATCCAGATACTCTTTCAACCCTGCTTTTGCCTGAATTTGCTTAGATTTAACCAAAATTCGTGCTAGCTCTCTGTTCTCCGTCCCCTCACTTAGTAGTTCAGCAGCGCTCAGGATCAAGTAATCGTCAAAATCCCTCTGAGACCTTGATTTGAGGAACTTCAATAATCGCATCACCGACACGGCCATGGCGGGGACTTTTACCGGCTTATCTTTATTCAGATAGCCATGAAGCGTAGATCGGTTTGTTTGGCATACTTTTGCTAACAATGGGCGTGGTAAGCCCAACTCTTCGACTATCGCGTTGAATTCCTCCGACCGTTGTAACTCTTCTGGTTTCCACACTTTCTCTCTCATCATGAATAAAACTCCGCATCTTTTTTTATAGCAACAGAGTAGCACGCAACCAATTAAGTTCCTATTACGAACAATAAACTCTTATTAGAGATCAATAAATAAAGCATCTTCTGTGGAAAAAAACACATTTCAAAGTTCATAATACGAACCATATCAGATCGTGATACAATCTAATATAGTTATTTATTGATAATTTATAAGTTTGATCTAAAACAAAGTGTGACCTTCATCACGAGTGCAGACTCATTCGCACGAAAAACCCAATAAGTCATCGGAAAGCAATCAATGTCCAATCGCCGCAACAGCCCAATTATTGCAGAGCCTTATGCTGCCAATACATGTGACCCCGCTTTTGAACTCCACACTGTTCGCCGTGGTGCCTCCATCCGCCATCTACTCAAAACGGCAGCGGTCATCATGGCAATCTGCGGCCTGGCACCTGCAATCGCCCATGCTGATGCGGTAGATGACTTTCTGGAGACTGCACATAGAGAAGGAACAAGCCCCCCTGGCGTTCATGCTATGTGGGATGCGCTAACCCCAGACCAACAACATACGGTGATCAACGCAAAACCCTCACTGGTGGAGGAGTTACTCGGACATATGCCAGCTCAACTGGTGGTGCCACAAACAACTCCGGTAGCAAAGGTTGGCACAGCCGCCGCGACATCCCTGCCGCTACCCGTCATACCGGCTAACTTTGCCGCCATTGATGCCAGTCAAAACTCAGCACGGCTAGACGCGCTTCAGTCGCAACAAGATGATGATCGCAAATCCATGAAATCTGGGGTCAGTAATGCGCTGGCCATCTCTGGCCTTCACTATGTCGATACCAATAATAGTATGGCGCTGGGGGCGGGGAGTTATCAGGGCGGCTCGGCTATTGCACTGGGTTATCGCCACAAATTCGCGGAAAACGTTGCAACCACCATTGCGGCTAGTCAGGATAATAACAGCGGGACCGGTGTCGCGGGTTCGTTTGCGGTGGGCTGGTAATTTCCGGTAGCTAGCTCCCTATAACTACAATTCAGGTTTCAATTTATATGATTAATAAACTAGCAGTGTTGGTAAGCGTTGTTTTGTTAGCCGGCTGTTCAAGTCAGGCGGCCAGAATGGCTGATTGTGAATCTAAAGGTATCTCCAAAGATACCTGCTACCTTGCCGAACAGAATCGGCAGGCCAGTATTACCAATGCCGCAGAAGCCGCCGCATTGCAAAATGCGGCAAAACAATATCCGGCCAAACAGTATGCGCAGGCGGCGCATAAAACCGTTAAGACCCATCTGGCGGGATTGGATATTGTGATCAATGCACAGCAGCAGATGTACGTTGATGGCAAACCCGCGCTGATTACCGAACAAAATAAGGATGCGACCGTCTATCAGCAAGGTGTTTTTAACATTATCCATTACACCAGAACACACAAACTCTTTGTGATGCAAAACGGTAAAATCATCGGGAAAGGCAAAGTCTAATCACGGGGGAAATAGTGCGCTGATATTTTGCTCAATATCGCCATGAGCGCGTTATTTCCCCAAATACAATAAAGATTTACTCTATGTGGAGTTGCTGACCCTGCCAGGATAGCTGAGTCACCGCAGATGTCGCGACGCCATCAGTGGTTTCGCCCCCCAGCAGAATCACCCTATTATTATCCTGAATAGAAACACCGTAACCCAGTGGTTGAGGCAATTTACCTGCCAGCTGCCACTGACCATCTACCTGCGCATAGACCCCTTGTTGCCACTGTTTTTTCAGCCCCTTGTGCGCATAAAGTTGACCCGCATTGAACTGTTTCCAGGCACCGGGGAAATTGGCCCCGCCAGCCACCAGCACGGTGTTATGGCTGACACCGGAAAATGCCCCTGCCAATCCCTCTTGCGCGACTCCCTTTTCTGCCCCGATCAAATCGGGCAACTGCTGCCATTTCAGCTCTGCACCCTGCTTCTCCCCTTGCCAAACTGCCGCAGTCCGTAAACCGGGCTTAATTTCACCATTAATTAATATCAGACGATTATTCATGCCAGTGATTGCTGATCCGGCGGTGCCTAAAAATGGCACCTGACCGCCACTTTTCCACTGATTCTTAGTCGGCTCATAAATAAGCACATCACGGTTATAGAAATAATCAGCGGGGGCCTGACCAAAATAGGCATTAATCACTGCGCTCTTCTGCGTTTCATTGCTTCCGGCTGTCGCCAAATCAGCGAAATAACCATCAAAAACTGCTTTATTTACCCCTCCGAACAGCAGCGCCTGAGTGCCATCCAAGGTCGTGACCGCCGTGCCGACTAAGCCACGCGGAGCGCGCGTTGCCAACTGCTGCCATTGATTCGTTGATGGATCAAAGCGGTAGACATCATTCAGCGCACGCACTTGAGTATCACTGGCGCTACTTTTACCCACGCCGCCAAAAACATACAGTTTCCCATCCAGCGCTACCGTGACCGCTTGCTCCCGCGGTTGCCCGGGGAAGTCCGCTATTTTCTGCCAACCGCTGCTGAGGTTATCCGTATCAAGGTGAAACCAGGATTGACCGGCACTGCCCAGACCAATATACAAATGGTTATTCACCCGCGCACCCGTCCCGTTTTTAAAGGGAACAGGCACATCAGGATAGTGCCGGGCGTTGGCCTGCGGCAAGGAGAAGGTCACTAATAGAGTGAGAGCGCTAAACAGTACTACTCTTGCACTCCTTTTTTTCTTATATTGGCGGTATATCTGAGTCATCAGCGGTGTTCCCCATTGATCAATAATTCAGGCGAGAGTCTGTTAGCTAATTGTTGAAAACAAAACTCCACTTTAATTATTAAAATGGATCTTAACTGTCAATCAAGATATTAACCGCGCCGGGTTCTGTCAATATGGATGGCAAGTAACTGTGATAAATAACCCGGTGATGGGGTAGATATTGAGCTGAGATAATCAGCAAAATAGGCCGTGATGTTTCTGTCTGCCTGGCGTCGGGAAGATGTCGGGTTACTGTCGTGGTGATGTCGAACGCGTGCGTGTAGGTTTGCTGGTATACCAACAAACCCCATGGGGAGCTTAATATGAATCTTTATCGTATTCGTGAATTACGGCAGGCTCGCGCCTGGTCACAAGAGCAGTTAGCCGAACTTTGCAGTCTTAATGTGCGCACTATCCAGCGAGTAGAGAGTGGCGAGCAAGCCAGCCTTGAAACCTTAAGTGCCATTGCCGCAGTTTTGGATCTGAAAGTCAGCGAGCTTTACGCCCCCGGAGCCAGCCAGCAACAAGCGGCACCCGCTGATGCCGTTGACCAACGTGTACTTGATGCCCGTGATGCCGTTGACAATGAAATGGCTTTTTTCCGCCAATTACTGCGCGCGGTTATCCTGTGTGCACTCCTGTTTGCCATTAACTGGTTCACCTCACCGGGCTATATGTGGGCATGGTGGGTCGTGCTTGGATTGGGTATCCCATTAGGGTTAAGAGCCATTAATACTTTTTTACTGGGCAATTGGGTCGAGCGCTGGCAGCAAAAGCGCCTGCAAAAGAAGCTACGTAATCTGTGATAACAGGTAAAACTCAAGGGCAGCCCAGAAGTTGCCCTTGAGTGATATAACCCCGCTAAAATCTGAGAGTGGATAATCCTTTTTATGTATCGCCGAAATAATATCGGCACCCTATCAATCAGTATTATCGCTATTAATCATAATATATGAATCTCTAGATTAATTATTAATTTCCAATGCTTATTACTATCTTTAGCTTGGTAATTACCCAATAGACACCCATCGAATTAAACAGACTAAAACATAAACAATCAAAAATCTATTATTATAAAAAGATCTGTTATTTTAAATAGTGACATGTTAGATCTATAGCTTCCTCTTTTTTGCACACAACTTCAAACTGGAGTATTTATGGACGTTACAAATAATCAATTTGAAATAAATTGCACTAAAATGCGAAATGATTTTTCTCACTGTTTTGACTGGGATAATATAGCCATTAATTATGCAATGGTTGATATTAAAAAAAAGAAAATAAATGGAATAACCAGTGATTACGAATGGCATTTATTATGTTGGGAAGATAATTTAGACTTACGTATTAGCGAGCGATTAGCTGCGGGAGTACAATACTGGGAGAACTATTCATCAATATTTTCAGAAACGCTATTTAAATTCAAAAATAAAAAATACAGAGAAAAAGTAGACATGTGCACTTGCCATGGATCAGTATTCGAATTAATTTCTGTAAACTCAACAAAAATATTACCTCCCAAAGATATAATAGCGTTCCTAAAGTTTAAACCTATATTAAGTGACTACACCAATAAATTATGGAAAAAACAGCATCCGCAAGAAACAGCGCTACCACTAAGGGAGGAGATTACACTTGATAAAATCGCAGCCAATAATACGTATAAAGATTCACTTGATTATCACCCCTATATGCGTTTTGGTAATATTCGCTTTACCCGCAAGGAGATCTCGACTATTCGATTTTTACTTTCACATCGACAAATCAAAGAGATTGCTACATTCCACGGTTGCACCGTGACGACTGAGCGAGCCCGCATTCACCATATAAAAGAGAAACTCAATTGTCAGCATCAATCATCTGCCTCGTTATTCAAAGCGCTTAGAGATCATGGGGTAACATTGGCTTGTCTGGACGTTCTTATCAAAACAACACTATAAAACCGTGTGATAGATTGAGGGAATAGGATGAAATGGAAATTCAGATTAGGGGCAGTAGCTGGTAATACATTGGAGTATTATGATATTGCGGTATTTGCAGCAATATCTATGTACCTGAGTGCCGAATTCGCACAGCAAGGGTATCAAAATCCCGAAAGTATCGTCTGGGGTATATTTGCTTTGAGATTTATCACAAGGCCGCTGGGTGGATATATTATTGGCCGTTATGCGGATCAAGCTGGCCGGAAAGCCGCATTAGTCCTCACCAGCTTAATCACCGGGCTGGCGACTCTCTGTATGGCATTATTACCCATCAATACATTGGGCTATTATGCGCCCTTAGTCGTTTTGCTATTACAAATGACATTATCACTTAGCTTTGGTGGTGAAGTGGCCTCGCTAACCACTTACCTTTTCGATGACCCGGCAACTAATGAGCGCGCCAGAATTTGTAGTTTGATTGTGGGTAGTTCTCTTATTGGGGTTCTCGCATCACTGATTATTGTCTATCTACTTGAGCACACTCTTGATTCGGAAACTATGCAAACCGTCGGCTGGCGAATTCCTTTACTGCTTGGTATCGTCAATATCGCCGTGAGTTTTTGGTTTAGGATTAAATTACCCATCCAAGCGACAATAGCTTATAAGCGCCGGGTTAATTGGGTCGATGCCATGCATATATGTTTGATTATGGCTCCGGCCACCACTGTTTTCTATGCACAAAATATGTCAATGTCGATAATACGGGAGTCGCTTCATATAGGTAATTTTAAAAACCTATATGCGATATTTTCCACCGCTCTGTTTTGCCTGTTATTAATGTTAACTGGCTGGCTGGCAGACAGATATGCAAGTGCATCAAAAGTATTTGCATGGGGGGTTTATAGCTTAATAATATTTTCAATGCCCCTCTACTTTCTCTTATCCAGCACCATTTTCGAGTTTGTTCTATTGGCGCAGCTATTTATTAGCGCCAATGCAGCCATGATATTGTGTGGTAACTTATCTGTTATAGCGCAAGTGGCAAAGGGCCACACCGCAACGATGGGAGTTGGCTGTAATATATCAATCAGTTTATTTGGTGGCATGACGCCATTAATTATTGATAGCCTATTACCCTATGGCCTGACTTATGCGGGGATATATATATCACTCTCCGGCTTCGCGCTCCTATTATCATATTGGATTTTTAAAACACGTTATTAGCTGCACCCTATTTGCTTATCTCAGCGCGTTGTCCATGTTTCACTTTCTGTGCGGGCAAAGTTGCAGCCTGCTGGTATTGGCGTATGGTTAATAAGTGTCATAAGCAGCGACTATGATGACCTCATCAGCGTTATTCAATATATTTGATTGGAGCAAAGCGAGATGGCGAAAATTTTAGTACTTTACTACTCCATGTATGGACATATCGAGACACTTGCCGGTGCAATAGCCGAAGGTGCAAAGAAAGTCAGCGGCGTTGAAGTGACGATAAAGCGCGTGCCAGAAACCATGCCTGCCGAGGCTTTCGCCAATGCGGGCGGTAAAACGGGTCAACAAGCGCCGGTGGCCACACCACAAGAGTTAGCCGATTACGATGGCATTATTTTTGGTACACCAACCCGCTTTGGTAATATGGCAGGACAGATGCGCACCTTCCTCGATCAAACCGGAGGCTTATGGGCATCTGGTGCGCTGTTCGGCAAGGTCGCCAGCGTATTCTCCTCAACCGGTACTGGTGGTGGACAAGAACATACCATCACCTCAACCTGGACCACGCTGGCACATCACGGCTTTATTATTGTTCCTATCGGTTATGGCGCTAAAGAGTTATTCGATGTTTCGCAGACTCGCGGTGGCACCCCGTATGGCGCAACTACCATTGCAGGTGGTGATGGCTCCCGTCAACCCAGCGCTGAAGAGCTGGCGATTGCCCGTTTCCAGGGTGAACATGTGGCGAAGATCACGGCCAAGCTGAAGAGCTAAAGGTCATAAAAAAGCACCGTGTGAAAACGGTGCTCAAGGTTATTGATAAAGTCGCCTGAGCGGAGAGAACAAGCAGATCGTAAAGACGCCGTAAAATCATCCCTGATGGCTCGAGCCGCGCCATCCGTGGCGCGGACGCTTTACTCTTCTGCCTGTCCTCACCGTTATCGATCGAGTCGTCGGTGTTTGAAATTAAGTTGCGAGCAGATTTAGGCTTCGAGCAGAGCTTGGGCCAGATAGTGATTGGCATCCACCACACCCGGTAACGTGAAGAAATATCCCCCGCCAATGGGTTTAATGTACTCTTCCAACGCCTCACCGTTCAGCCGCTGTTGTACCGTCAGAAAGGCTTTTTCCAAATCAGATTGGTAGCAGACAAACAGTAACCCCATATCCAATTGCCCCGAATTGGAGACACCCAGCGAGTAGCTGTAGCCACGGCGCAACATCAGGTTACTCTGGGTTTCTGCTGTCCGGGGATTGGCCAGACGAATATGCGAGTCCAACTTAATCACTTTGCCATAGGGATCTTTGCTGAAATCCGGCTCATCGTGCTCATGCACCATCCCCAAGGGCGCGCCACTGTGCTTATCACGGCCAAAAATGGTTTGCTGTTCCTGCAATGGGGTGCGATCCCAAAACTCCACTTTGAAGCGGATAATTCGTGCCGCCTGATAGCTTCCCCCGACTGCCCATGCCGGTTCACCAGCACTCTCCTGCACCCAAACCACTTGCTTGATCAAGGGCTTATCACTGGTTTTTGGATTCGCGGTGCCATCTTTAAAACCCAACAAGTTGATAGGTGTCTCTTTGCCTTGACTGCGCGCCGCATGGGCCGAGATAAAACCCTCGCGCTTCCAGCGGACACTGAGAAGGTCCGGTGAGTGCTTAATGATATCGCGCAGCGCATGGATCACGGTTTCATTGGTATTGGCGCAAATTTGCAGCAATAGATCACCATGACACAGAGCTGCATCCAGTGAATCATTCGGAAAACGTGTCATTCTCTGCAACCGCATTGGTTTTTGCCCCTGCAAGCCAAAGCGCTGGTCAAACAGCGAATCACCGACGGAAACTGTGATAGTCAGATTATCCGGGTAGATTTCTGGCCCCATAATCCCTGAGTCCAGCGGTGGCAATTTGGCATTGACTGATGGCGCATCTCCGCCAGTGGTCAAAAAGGCGATGCGCTCGGTCAACAGTTTGAACAAGCGGGTCAATGCGGCTTTATCCGCTGCCAGCACATCAAACGCCACCAGCATCATTGCCGCCTGTTGTGGGGTTAACACGCCGGATTGATGCTGACCGTAAAAGGGTTGTTTCTGCCAACGTTCATCCTGGGCAGGCGCTACCTCAGGTGCCGGGCAATCCGCCGCACGAGCAGCTTTTGCCCCACCGAGCGCCAGTGCGCCACTCATCACCCCCATCCCTAGCAGTAAACGCCGACGTGACGGCAAGGCCGCCCCGTTATCTTGCTGATACGGCCCCTGTTGTGGGCCGGTTTTCTGGCTCATGGTTAATGCCTCAATCCAGACCTAACACACCACGGAGCTGAGCAAGATCTTCCGCCAGCGCCGTAATTGGCCCTTTCATCGCATTGCGATCGGCATCGGTTAACTTCTCGTAGGACTCATAGCCCTCTTTAGTGCGGTATTTAGCCAATACGCTATCCACGGTTTTGAAGTTGGCATCGATTTTTTGCAGCAGTGGCTTATCGGCTTTTTCCAGCAGTGGCCGCAGCAGATTAACAATTTTCTGTGCGCCATCAACGTTAGCCTGGAAATCCCACAAATCAGTGCGGCTGTAACGATCTTCTTCACCGCTTATTTTGCTGGCCGCAACCTCTTCAATTAATCCCGCCGCCCCGCCAACCACTTTATTCGGCGCAAATGTCAGGCTGGTAATGCGTTTTTGCAGCTCTAAGGTGTCCAGATAGAGTTGGTCGGCAAATTTAGCTGCACCCTTGGTGGTATTGTCGCCAAACAGAATTTTCTCTAAACGGTGGAAACCGGTAAATTTCGGATCAGCGGCTTTCTGCTCAAAGTCATCTTCACGGGCATCAATTCTGCCATCTAGATCAGAGAACAGTTCAGCAATGGGTTCGATGCGCTCGTAATGCTGGCGCGTCGGCGCGTACAATTTACGGGCCAGTGCCAGATCCCCTTTTTTCACCGCATCGGTAAAGGCTTTGGTTTGGGTGACTAACTGGGCAACTTCTTGTGTGACATAGACTTTGTATTCAGCGATCGGCCCAACCAATGCCATAGCATCCGGTTTCACTGCGGTTTCAGCGCCAGCCGCCGTGACGGTCAACTTACCTTTCGGGTTGCTGAGCAAACCGCAGGTCATGTCATATTCACCCGGTTCCAGATTAGCGGTCATCTTTTGGGTAAAACCAGGGGCGATATTTTCCCGCTCCTCAACCACCATGACGCCTTTGAGGATCTCCCACTCCAGACCTTTCTGGCTGACGTTATGGACAATAAACTGAGTTTTACCGGCGGGAATAGTTAGCGCCATTGGCTCACACTGCTTATCATTAACCGTGATTTTAACTTGCGGAATATCAGCAGCTTGTGCGCTGATAGCCACAGCAGGCAGTGCCAGTAAAGCGGCGTGCAGAGCAGTGCGACGGAAGAACCGGTTAGACATGTAATAAATCCCTGAATGATTAGTTAGTTTTCCGCGCAGCAGGTGCGGTTGAGGCCGCCGTGGTGCGTGGTGGGAGGAAAAATAGGATTAATGCCGGAATCAGATAGATAAAGTAGACCGCCACTTCACTGACTGTTGGGGCTTCTTGATAGCCGAACATGCCTTCGAGGAAGGTGCCGAGCAATGAGTGGGTCGAGAGCACATTGGTCAGATCGAACGCGATATCCTGGAAATGGTTCCACAGACCTGCTTCATGGAAGGCTCTGATCGCGCCCGCGGCAAGCCCTGCGGCAACAAACAGAATAAACAGGCTGGTCCATTTGAAGAATTTCGCCAGATGCAACTTAATGCCGCCCCAGTAGATAGCCATACCGACCAGAATGGCGCAGGTCAGCCCCAATATTGCACCGATGGGTGCGCCCATCCCGACATCCTGCTGGAAAGCCGCCAGTAAGAAGAACACCGACTCAAGCCCTTCACGGGCCACGGCAAAGAACACCATTGCCACCAAGGCCCAGCCCTGACTGCGGCCAGAGTTCAGCGCACTATCGATGGCTCCTTCCAAATGCGTTTTCACCGACTTGGATACTTTACGCATCCAGAAAACCATATAGGTTAATATGCAAACTGCCACTACCGCGATAATCCCTTCAAACAGCTCTTGCTGCTTTTGTGGGAACTCACCGGTGGTTTCATTAATAAAGATGCCGATAGCCAGGCAGAGCGCCGCCGCTGTTATCACGCCAATCCAAACTGCCCCCATCCATTGACCGCGTTGAGTACGTTTAAGATAGCTGGCGATCAAACTAACAATCAGCGCGGCCTCCAGCCCTTCACGAAACATAATAAGAAATGGGACGAACATGCCAGAACCCCTGCGGTAGGTATGGGTATAACTTGATGATGACAAGTAGTGTCAATTGGCGTAAAGAAAAGTAAAACTTAAAACGATAGTGATTATCATTCTGTTAAAAAGAAATTCAATAGACGGCGTAAGAATATTGTTAATCAAAGTGTGGCAAATTGTTTCTAAGTGGTTAGATAACAAATAAATTCATCAAGATAGCTATTCATATCACCGTCAAAGGCACACAGGATTTTCTGTAAAAAAAAAGCCCCCAGTAAAAACAGGGGGCCGATGTAAGTAGAGCCAACGTGGTGATTAAACGGTTTTGAACTCAGCTTCAGCATGGTGGAAACGTTCAGTAATCGCATTGCTTGGTGTTTTACCCATCAAGCTCACGACAACAATGGCGATACTGGCAAACACGAAACCTGGGATAATTTCGTACAAGCCCAGCCAGGCGTACTGTTTCCAGACGATAACGGTGATAGCACCAATCAGCATCCCCGCCAACGCGCCATTACGGGTCATCCGTGGCCAGGTCACCGAGATGAGCACCACTGGGCCAAATGCAGCGCCAAAGCCCGCCCATGCATAACTCACCAAACCAAGAACCCGGTTATCGGGGTCCGCTGCCAGCGCAATGGCAATTAATGCCACTAGCAACACCATGGCACGGCCTACCCAAACTAACTCTTTCTGGCTAGCTTTTTTACGCAGGAAGGCTTTATACAGATCTTCTGTCAGCGCGCTGGAGCACACTAGCAGTTGGCAGCTTAACGTACTCATTACCGCCGCCAGGATCGCGGAGAGCAAAATACCCGCAATCCATGGGTTGAACAGCAGTTTGGCTAACTCAATAAATACCCGCTCACCATTTTGGCTCACGTTCCCCGCTTGTTCCGGGTGGTTTTCAAAGTAAGCAATACCAAAGAAGCCCACAGCGATAGTCCCTGCCAGACAGAGGATCATCCAGGTCATACTAATGCGGCGTGCACTACGAATAGTCCGATGGGAGTCTGCCGCCATAAAGCGCGCCAGAATATGTGGCTGGCCGAAATAGCCTAAACCCCAGCCCAACAACGAGAGGATCGCAACCAGATTTAGCCCTTTAAACATATCAATATTGGCTGGGTTTTTCGCCGCAATTACCATCATTGAGGTATCGATGCCACCCACAGCCAGAATAACGATAACCGGCGTTAATATCAGGGCGAAAATCATCAGTGTTGCCTGCACGGTATCGGTCCAACTGACCGCCAGGAAACCACCAATAAAGGTATAAGCGATGGTGGCAGCAGCACCGGCCCACAATGCAGTGCTGTAACTCATGTCAAAGGTGCTTTCGAACAGGCGCGCACCGGCAACAATGCCTGAAGCGCAATAGATGGTAAAGAAGACCAGAATAACCACGGCTGATATCACCCGCAGCAATTTGCTTTTATCTTCAAAGCGGCTGGTGAAATAATCCGGCAGTGTCAGCGCATTATTATTGGCTTCGGTATGCACCCGCAAACGCCCTGCAACCAGCTTCCAGTTAAGGTAAGCACCAATCGTCAAACCAATAGCTATCCAGCTTTCAGAAATACCTGACAGGAAGATTGCACCCGGCAGCCCCATTAATAGCCAGCCACTCATATCGGAAGCGCCGGCAGATAGTGCAGTCACCACACTGCCTAAACTTCGCCCGCCCAGAATGTAGTCATCAAAGTTATTGGTTGCCCGGTAGGCCATAAGGCCAATCAATATCATCCCAAAAATGTAAACTAAAAAAGTCACCAACATCGGTGTATTCATGGTCATGCAACATCTCCATAGTGCGTATTATCGTTTTAATATGTCCCGCTATTTTTAGTTCTTCTCTCTGAGTGCGGCGTCATGTTTATCTCTGGCGGTCGGAACGTGACACTAAGTTGCACCAGGGACGAACGATTAACCTCAGATAAATTATCAGCACAACTATTTGCTAGCAAACCGCTACCTCACGGTGGCTATCCTAGTGGAGGACTTTCTCCGCCCACAACAATTTAAACAATTTATTTACAAAAAATTCACGCCACATCACATTAATCCTTGTTTGGAGTGACACCTTCCATAACAAAATGAGTGACACCTTAGGTAAATGCCCCACAAACCCTATCATTATTAGGGTTAACCATCATGTTACGTAATATTCTCGCCATCTCACCTGCGGATTAATTGTTAAAAACCAGACTAATTTCACAGTTCATTCATCAACCCGATTTAACACGGTTGCACAAAGTTGCAACATGATTGATATTGTCTGAAATAAAATCATAACTCCCCTTATAAAAGGAGCCTGGCAGCATGGCTAGTACCACAATGGGTGTGAAACTCGATGAAGTAACACGCGACCGTATCAAGGCCGCAGCACAGCATATTGACCGCACACCTCACTGGCTGATCAAGCAAGCCATTTTTAACTATTTAGAGCGGCTGGAAAGTGGCAGTGAATTACCTGAGCTACCAACCACACATGCCCCCTCTCAATCCGAAGCGGACGACATTATGCCGCAAGTCGCTGATAGCGCCCACCAGCCATTTTTAGATTTTGCCGAGCAGGTGCTGCCACAATCAGTGGCCCGCGCCGCCATCACCGCCGCTTACCGCCGCCCGGAAACAGAAGCTATCCCCATGCTACTGGCGCAAGCACGTTTGCCCGCTGATTTAGCGCAAGCGACACATTCACTCGCCTACTCCATTGCCGAGAAGCTACGTAATCAAAAAAGTGCCAATGGCCGCGCAGGCATCGTGCAAGGTTTGCTACAGGAGTTCTCCCTCTCTTCGCAAGAGGGCGTGGCATTGATGTGCCTGGCGGAAGCGCTGCTGCGCATTCCCGACAAACCTACGCGTGACGCGCTGATCCGCGATAAAATCAGCAACGGCAACTGGCACTCCCATCTGGGCCGCAGCCCATCGATGTTTGTCAATGCCGCCACCTGGGGCCTGCTATTTACCGGGCATCTGGTCTCTACCCACAATGAAGTCAAACTCTCCAGCTCATTGAACCGCATTATCGGCAAAGGTGGCGAACCCCTGATCCGTAAAGGTGTGGATATGGCGATGCGCCTGATGGGTGAGCAATTTGTCACCGGCGAAACCATTGCCGAGGCATTGGCCAATGCCCGTAAGCTGGAAGATAAAGGGTTCCGCTACTCTTACGATATGTTGGGGGAGGCCGCACTGACGGAAGCAGACGCGCAGGCCTACCTGCTCTCCTACCAGCAGGCGATCCACGCCATTGGTAAAGCCTCGAATGGGCGCGGAATTTATGAAGGGCCGGGGATCTCAATCAAGCTTTCCGCCCTGCACCCCCGCTATAGCCGCGCTCAATACCAGCGGGTGATGGATGAGCTCTACCCGCGATTACTGTCACTCACCCTGCAAGCCCGCCAGTATGACATCGGGATCAACATTGATGCGGAAGAGGCCGATCGTCTGGAAATTTCACTCGATCTGCTGGAAAAACTCTGCTTTGAGCCAAAACTTGCCGGTTGGAATGGTATCGGCTTCGTGATCCAGGCTTACCAGAAGCGCTGCCCGGCAACTATTGATGCTGTGATAGATATGGCTCAGCGTAGCCGCCGCCGACTGATGATTCGTCTGGTCAAAGGGGCTTATTGGGACAGCGAAATTAAGCGCGCCCAAGTGGAGGGCTTAGAGGGTTATCCGGTCTATACCCGCAAAGTGTATACCGATGTCTCTTATCTGGCCTGCGCCCGCAAATTACTGGCGGTGCCTAGCCTGATTTACCCTCAATTTGCAACCCATAACGCCCATACCTTAGCGGCGATTTACCACCTTGCAGGGCAGAATTACTACCCCGGCCAGTATGAGTTCCAATGCCTGCATGGCATGGGTGAACCGCTGTATGAGCAAGTGGTGGGGAGAGTCGCCGACGGCAAACTGAACCGCCCATGCCGTATTTATGCACCGGTAGGCACCCATGAAACCCTACTCGCCTATCTGGTGCGCCGCCTGTTGGAAAACGGGGCGAATACTTCATTTGTGAACCGCATTGCAGACGCCACACTACCGCTGGATGAGCTGGTCGCGGATCCGGTCAGTGCCGTAGAAGCTATTGCGGCAACTGAAGGTCAGCTCGGTTTACCCCATCCACGCATTCCATTACCGCGTGAGTTGTACGGTAAAGAGAGGGCTAATTCCAGCGGATTAGATCTGGCCAACGAACATCGCTTGGCCTCACTCTCCAGCGCCCTGCTCACCAGTGCCAGCCAAGTGTGGCGGGCAGAACCGATCATTGATGCCGAGCTTGATAGTGGCATTGAGCTTGAAAACAACGCATTGCAACCAGTGATCAATCCGGCGGAACCGATGGATATCGTCGGTTACGTGCGCGAAGCAACGGAGGCTGAGGTCAGCCGCGCCTTGGATGCTGCCACCAGTGCGGGGGCTATCTGGTTTGCCACACCACCGGCTGAGCGCGCCGCAATCCTGGTGCGTGCCGCCGAGTTGATGGAAGCTCAGATGCAAACCCTGATGGGGATACTGGTTCGCGAGGCGGGTAAAACCTTCAGTAATGCCATTGCCGAAGTGCGTGAGGCCATTGATTTCCTCCACTATTACGCCGGACTGGTGCGAGATAATTTCGCCAATGACAGTCACCGCCCACTAGGCCCGGTGGTCTGTATCAGCCCGTGGAACTTCCCGCTGGCTATCTTTACCGGTCAGGTCGCCGCTGCACTGGCCGCCGGTAACAGTGTGTTAGCGAAACCCGCGGAACAGACGCCGCTGATTGCCGCGCAGGCGGTACGTATCTTGTTGGAAGCCGGTATTCCTCAGGGTGTTTTGCAACTGTTGCCGGGCCAGGGTGATAGTGTCGGGGCAGCACTGGTAAATGATGACCGCGTACGCGGCGTGATGTTTACCGGCTCCACTGAAGTGGCGGCCATTTTGCAACGCAGCATTGCAGGCCGACTCGACCCACAAGGCCGTCCAACGCCGTTGGTTGCCGAAACCGGTGGCCTCAATGCCATGATAGTCGACTCGTCAGCACTCACCGAACAGGTGGTGACTGATGTGGTGGCCTCCGCTTTCGACAGTGCCGGGCAACGCTGCTCTGCCCTGCGTATTCTCTGTGTTCAGGATGATGTTGCTGAGCATACGTTGCAGATGTTGCGTGGCGCGATGGCTGAATGTCGCATGGGCAATCCAGAGCGCCTCTCTACCGATATAGGGCCAGTGATTGATGCCGACGCCAAAGCTAATATTGAGCGCCATATTCAAGTAATGCGCGCCAAAGGGCGTAAGGTTTACCAAGCGGCGCGCGCCAACACGCAGGATGAACAAGAGTGGCAACGCGGCACATTTATCAAGCCGACACTGATCGAGCTGGAGAGCTTTGATGAGCTGCAAAAAGAGATTTTCGGGCCGGTGCTGCATGTCGTGCGCTTCCAGCGCCAGAACCTCAGTACGCTAATCGATCAAATAAATGCATCGGGTTATGGTTTAACTTTAGGTATTCATACCCGTATTGATGAAACCATTGCCCATGTCACTGAAAAAGCCAAAGTGGGCAACCTCTACGTTAACCGCAATATGGTCGGGGCCGTAGTGGGTGTCCAACCTTTCGGTGGTGAGGGGCTATCCGGAACCGGGCCGAAAGCCGGCGGGCCACTCTACTTATATCGTCTGCTGTCCCATCGGCCAGAAGATGCGGTGATTAACACACTGGCGCAGCAGGATAGTGAGTCGGCCCCCAATATCGCTGGCCGTGAAACATTGCAAACTGCCCATCAGGCACTGATCAAGTGGATGGGCGAACAGCAGCGGGGTGAGTTGCTCTCGTTGGCACAGCGCTATGGCGAACTGGCGCAAGGGGGCACTGTCCGCTTGCTACCGGGGCCGACCGGTGAACGCAACACCTATGCCCTGCTCCCCCGTGAGCGTGTTCTCTGCCTGGCGGATAATGAAGCGGATACACTGCTGCAACTGGCTGCCGTATTGGCCGTCGGCAGTGAGGTTTTATGGTCGGGAAATGGCGTACAAAAAGATCTGTTGCGCAAATTACCTGCGGTAGTGCAAGCGCGCATTACCCTCACCGACAATTGGCAAACGGCGAATATCACCTTTGATGCCGCCATCTACCATGGCGATGCCGATCAGCTACGCACGGTCTGCGAGCAGATCGCGCAAATCGATGGGCCGATTGTCTCGGTGCAAGGCTTTGCCCGTGGTGAAACGAATATCTTGCTCGAGCGCCTGTTAATTGAGCACTCCCTCAGTGTCAATACCGCAGCGGCGGGCGGTAATGCCAGTCTGATGACTATCGGCTAGTTTTGCAGATTAGCGGTTTGGCAAATTCCGCATTGCAATCATCCGCCATCGAGGCCCTCCGGGGCCTCTATTTTTTGTCTCGCCAGTAGCATGGTTTGTGGCTAACTCTTCGAGATGGCTCGCATCACATAATGCAAATCCGCAACAAAACCATTTTCTTCTGGCACCATCGCGCAGCCTTCATTTGACATCCTTGTGCTCTTGGTTGCCATTAACCCATTATTAATTCAAGCAAATGACTGAGATGTTTGCGGCCCTAGCTTTCTTCTGAGTGAAGATATTGTGTACAACAACCTACAGAGGTGATTATTATACTCATGGCTGATAAGAAAATTGTCGATGAACTTCATAAAATTGCTAATCGGCGCGGTAATGGTCAATTACGTCGTGAGATATGGGCTGACCAGTACGGTGTTGTTACCCGCTATAATTTAGCCTATATCAACCATCGATTATCGCGGGGTGATAATGGCCGGGTAATCGGTTATGACAATTCCCATGGTTTTCATCATCGTCACTACCTGGGCGGAGTTGAAGCGGTTGATTTTATCAGTTTTGAACAGATAGAGGATTGCTTTCAAAAGGATTGGACTTCACTAAGGAGAAATTAATGGACAAGCTATTCATCAAAACAGCAACGGAAGATGAGTTTTTCAAGCGAGGCAAACAGCTCGCGGCCTTGGCTGATGCAGGGAAAGCACTACCCGAGGAGCACACAATTACCTTCGAAGACCCATTGGAGATGGTGCGGGTATTAAGTGCTGCACGTATCCTGTTGCTGCGGACAGTAAAGATGTATCCCGGTTCTATCACCTCCCTTTCAGCACGGCTAAAAAGAGATCGCAGTGCAGTTACCCGCGATGTCGCTATTCTGAAAAAAGCCGGATTGGTCACCGTTGAACAAAAAGTATTGCCCGGTCATGGGCGGATGAAAGAAGTTAAAACCACCGCCCACCGCCTTAAACTCGAGGCATTCCTGTAAGGCGGACCGATAAAACGGGGGGCAATAGACAGCCCCCTTATTTCACTTTGCTTATCTCACTAATATCTAGCCGAATTAGTGATTATTCAAAAACTTATCGAGGAACTGCCGAGTCCGCTCATGTTGCGGATGGGCAAACAACTCTTTTGCTGGCCCTTGCTCAACAATCCGTCCGTGAACCATAAAAATCGCCCTGTCTGCTACATCGCGGGCAAAACTCATTTCATGGGTCACGATAACCATGGTGCGTTTTTCCTCTGCCAGTGCGCGGATCGTATTTAAGACCTCACCGACCAGTTCCGGATCCAACGCAGAGGTCGGCTCATCAAACAAAATAACCTGTGGTTGCATCGCCAACGCCCGTGCTATAGCAACCCGTTGCTGCTGCCCACCAGATAAGCGCCGTGGGTAAGCATCTTCCTTGCCGCTCAAGCCCACTTTTGCCAGCAACTCACGAGCGCGTTTCTCCGCCACAGCCCGTTTTTCACCTTTGACAATAACCGGCCCTTCAATAATGTTCTCCAGCACCGAACGATGCGGAAACAAATTGAAGCTCTGAAAAACGAACCCGACTTGTTGGCGTAGCGCACGTACCTGGCGCTGCTGCTTGCTAATCGGTATGCTGCCATCAATCTCAATATCACCAACCCGAATCATCCCCGAATCGGGGATCTCCAGCAGATTAATACTGCGCAATAAGGTGGTCTTTCCTGAACCGCTTGGGCCAATGATCGCGACAACTTCACCGCTATTCACCTCAAGATCGATACCGTGCAGCACCTGTTGACCTTTAAACTGTTTGGTCAGTTTTTTAACGTCGATGGTACTCATGGCTACTCCTGATCCTGACGATTAACGTGGGCTTCCAACCGATTTTGTAGCGCTGACAGCAATGTCGCCATAATCCAGTAAATCAATGACGCCGCCAGATACATAGTGAAAACTTCTAATGTGCGGGAAGTCACCAATTGCGCCTGACGGAAAAGTTCGGGAACTTGTATCGTAGCCGCCAGTGACGTGTCCTTGACCAAACCGATGAAACTGTTACCCAGTGGCGGCAAAGCCGTGCGCCCGGCTTGTGGCAATATCACCCGATAAAGTGTCTGCCAGCGTGTCATCCCAATACTGGCTGCGGCTTCCCACTGCCCTTTCTCAATCGATGAGATAGCCGCGCGCAATGTTTCTGACGTATAAGCTGCGGTGTTAAGTGATAGACCGATCAAGGCCGCAGGCATTGGGTCTAGCTCAATACCAAACTGTGGTAAACCGTAATAGATCATAAACAGTTGGGCGATTAAGGGGGTGCCACGAAAAATCGAGACATAAAAACGCGATAGGAGTGAAAACGGCAAGAAGCTCGATAACCGCATCATTGCCAACATAAAACCTAGCGCCAGGCCAAAAAACATCCCCCCCAGACTCAGCTGGAGGGTAAACCAGGCACCTTTCAATAAAAATGGTGCTGAATCCAGCACCAATTGAATACTTTCATGCATTATTTAGTTACATCCGCACCAAAATACTTCTCAGAGATCTTGGCCAATGTACCGTCTTTTTGCATCTCAGCGATGGCCTGATTGATTGCAGCTAACAATTCAGGGTTATTTTTACGTAGCGCAACACCTGACTCCTGACGAGCAAACGCCGGGCCTGCAACCGCCAGTGTATTGTTGGTTTTCTTCACCAAATCCAGTGCCGCCAAACGGTCAACCAAGATGGCATCTGTACGGCCAACACGCAGATCTTGATATTTTGTTGGGTCATCATCATAAGTGCGAATATCAACGCCTTTCAGGTTTTCACGCAACCACTGCTCGTAGTTACTACCCAACCCGACACCCACTTTTTTGCCTTCCAAATCTTCAGGCTTGTTGAAGTTGCCTTCATTGCCTTTTTTGGTCAACACCTGAATACCGGAAACCGTATAAGGGGTTGAGAAATCATATTTTTTCTTACGTTCATCTGAAATGGTGACCTGATTGATCGCCACATCAATTCGCTTAGATTCCAGCGAAGCCAGCATACCATCCCATTTTGTCGGGGTGATCTTTGCTTTGATGCCCATATGCTCAGCCAGAGCATTGGCAAAATCCACTTCGAAACCGGTGAGTTTGCCATCTTCACCCTGGAAGCTGAATGGCGGGTAAGTGCCCTCTAGCCCAACAATCAGGGTGCCTCGCTCCTTAACCTGATTCAGCAGATCACCCGCCGCGTAAGACTTCACATTCAAACCGGTTGCCAGTGCCACCGCAACCATACCCAGAACGACTCGACGACGTACAATTGAAAAACCCATAAATACCCCGACTGTTATGTTTATTTTTGATATTCAACACTTTATCAGTGCTATTAATGAAACAAAGGAATATAAACTAATAACCATAGCTACAAATGGAATAAGCAATAACCAAAGGTCACACCCGCGGATGATAGGCAAAAAGTGCCGGTGCGCCGCCGGTATGAATAAATAGAATTGGACCATCATCGCGAAACTTTTTCAGTGCCAAACCATCAAGTAAGCCCGCCATCGCCTTACCGGTATAAACCGGATCCAACAACACCCCTTCTAGCCTTGCCAACAGCGCAATCGCGGCTAGCCCCTCTTCATTTGGCATACCATATTGCGGGCCGAAATAGTCATCCCACAAAGTAATCTCTGCCTGCGGGACGGTGATAGCCAAGGATGAAGCCAGTTCTTGTTGAATATGTGTCACCTTTGGTCGCTGCTCATCGGCTTTACGCGAAACCGTGACACCAATCAATTCAGCATCCGGCAACAATTGCTGCAAACCAACCGCCAGCCCGGCATGAGTGCCCGCGCTACCTGAGGCCACAACGACCGAGCTAAAAGCAACATTTCCCGCCGATTGCGCGGCAATTTCCAATGCACATTGCACATAACCCAGCGCACCCAGGGCATTAGAACCGCCAACGGGCACCACATAGGGGCGAAAACCTTGCGCTTCGAGTCGGGTCGCTAACTCAGCCAATTGCTGATTAGGTGCATGTAATCCGTCACACATCACCACCTCAACATTAAACAAGTCCAATAGCAATCGATTGCCATTGGTCAGATAATTTTCCTGCGATGTGTCGATGGGATTCTCAAGCAGCGCCACACAATGCAGCCCAAGTTTTGCCGCCACTGCCGCGGTTTGGCGCACATGATTCGACTGAATCGCACCCGCGGTAACCAATGTGTCCGCTCCCTGATGCAATGCATCAGCCGCCAGAAACTCAAGCTTACGCAGCTTATTACCGCCTAAAGCCAGCGGCGTGACATCATCACGTTTAATATAAATTTCACGTCCCAGATAATCGGACAGTCGGGATAGCTTTTCTAATGGCGTGGCATTGCCGACCAGATCCAGACGTGGAAATTGCGCCAGTTTGTGTTGAAACGTCACGGGTCCCCCAGGGAGTTAATATTTTAGGACAATTATTACCCAAAATAGTTAAAGTTTCAGAGCAGCACAAGCAGCCAATACCCTGCAACTTCAACTATCAGGGGCACATAGATTTATCAGATGTAACATTAATAATCACTGATTTTATTATAGATGTCAGTAATCGATAACGCAGGGGAATAACTTAATTTGCAGGATAAATAGGCTATAGCCAATAGATTTCAAAAGGGCAGGAAAGCGGGAAAAAATAGATTTTAACGAGCTTACGCCCGAAAGTCATTCGCGTTAGAGAGAGCAATCACCGTGGATATAGCTTGAAAAATGGCAGAAATAGAAACTAAAACGCCCGGCTAAGGTGGACCTCGTCGGGCGTAGCGTCACTACAGATAATAACTTGATATTTTTGCGTTATATCATCAGTGATGACGGTGAAAATAGAGAGTTTTCTCAACTCCTAATGGCTCTCACGGCAGAAATTAGTAACTCTTTTGCCACGCCAAATACTGATCATACTTACGCAAAGCAATGCGATAATTGTTATGTGCTGCATTTGGCAGCTCATCAATAATGCGTTGATGCATAGTCTCACTGGCGAATTTCTCTGCCGGATAATTAGTAGCAACCAACATTTCATCCAAGCGACGCAAGCGCACGACATATTCGCGAACCGTGCTATGGCTCATCTCTGTTTGTTCAAATAAGTACTGCTTGAACGCCATAATATCAAAATAGCCCGGCGTACTGTTGCAATATATCTCGCTGCAAAAACGGCACAATGCGGTTAATTCATGCTGAAGTTTTGACCACACTTGATCATCGATCGGCTGATCCATACCGGCGATCGCTTCTTTATTAATGATTTGTCCGCGAAAAACCAACGCCATACGATCAAGTTGCTTATTACAATGTGAGCAATGAGTTTGGCCGTGCTTATAATCTTTTAAATAACGGCTCAGCGGCCGCTTTTTTAGCTGAAGTCCTGGCATAAGAAGACCTGCATTAATAAAGTTAAACACTGTGATATCACTGAGCGAAAGTGAATTAAGAGTCGTTATTCAGACGGGCGCGTAAGCGTTTTATCGCCTGGCTATGAAGCTGACTGACACGGGACTCCCCGACTTCAAGCACTGCTCCTATCTCTTTCAGGTTCAGCTCTTCCTGGTAATACAGCGTCAACACCATCTTTTCGCGTTCCGGCAATGCCTCGATCGCTTCAATCACGCGTTGCCGCAGATTTCCTTCCAATAAATGTTGCAACGGATTGGCATCTTCATGCCCTTCCAGCAAGGGTTCGACACTTTCGCCATGCTCCTCCCGCCATTCGTCATAGGAGAAAAGTTGGCTATTGTTGGTATCCAACAGGATCTGGCGATACTCCGCCAAATCAATATCAAGAATTTTCGCCACCTCCTGCTCAGTGGCAGGACGCCCAACACGTTGTTCAACCTGCTGCATAGCACTGGCGACCTCGCGGGCATTACGTCGCACACTGCGTGGTGCCCAATCTCGGCTGCGCAGTTCATCCAACATCGCGCCACGGATACGCTGCACCGCATAAGTGGTAAACGCAGTTCCTTGCAAAGCGTCGTAACGCTCGACAGCATTCAGCAGACCAATACCCCCAGCCTGCAACAAATCGTCCAACTCCACACTAGCTGGCAGGCGAACCTGCAAACGCAGTGCTTCATGGCGAACCAGAGGAACATAGCGTTGCCAGAGGGAATTTTTATCGATCACGCCTTCGGCGGTATACAAATCGCTCACTAGACAGGCACCTAAGGGTAAGAGAGTCGTACCATTATCCTGTCAGGCCAGTCAGACAATCGCCGGAATAGACCTATAAAAAGGCGGCTATTTGACTTATGCCCCACGTTATAAGCTTTGATGCCTCTTTTTTATCGACTTAATTCTGTATTTATCCGCATAATTTTTTGTATTTATTGTTTTACGCGCTATATCAGTAGTTGCAGCGAAGAGAGATCGTCATTCACTTTGACTTTATCAATTTCCTCAATGAACATCGTTGTAACGCTAGTACTATGTTGGCTAAATGCATGATAGGAGTAGAAGATATCGATAATGACATCTTCAGTTAACTGTTTGTTATTTTTTACATAAACGCTGATCAGCGATCGTATAAAGAAAAAATCAACAACAATTAAATAAAATTGTTTCAATAGCGAAAACTCATCATGTATTGCAAATTGGTTATGGTGTAATCGATAAAGAAAATAGTTGCGAAGAATATGCGGGTTATCGCTAAAGAATGGGCCTGCATCCTCACACCAGACTCGACTTAATTCTTTCATTTTATCGGCGACAAGCTCAACATCAAAACCCACAACTATATGATCAAGGAGCGGATTCAGGTAATTAAACATGGTTTCCCGCCCTCTGGATTCAGGCGTCTTCGTCATGAAATTTTGTAATCTTATGAGCAACTGCCATTGTAGCTCTGCATTGAAAGTGAGCTTACCCAAACAATCTAAAATCTCATTGGATTCAAATTGTTGCAATAGTCCTTCATAACCAGATTCCATATATGGCAGCTTAGTATTAATATCGCCCTCTAGCTTTTGATAGAAAAGCAAAAAGGACGCAATTGCATAAAGATTTTCTTCTATTTTAGGTTGATCGGACATCAATAAGTTAGCACAGAACAGATTTATTAACTGCCCCTCTATATTTAGTTCAGGTGCTTGAAAAAAACTTTTCAGCTCAATCACCTGGGTATTCATATTTAACCCATCAGGATTAAACAATACCTGCCGTGCCGCTTCAGGACACGAGATATTCAGGCTCTTTCGTTTTTCAGTTTTATATATATGCTCAGAACGTGGATATACGGTACATGTATCACTTAATGCATCTTTACCTAAGCGCTTATAAATACCGCAGAGCTGATCGACATCTAAATAGGGGCAGTTACCCTGTTCAGTCAATTTAATTGCTGCCCAATTAGCGGAACTGGTTCGAGTAACAGCAATATTCGTGACCGCAATTCGCTTAATATCAGGATTATGACTTTTGGCGTACTTCCGATAGGTCTCTTTATCCAGAGAGATAGTCCAGCGTTTACAGCAGTGATCGCGACAGGATGCACCAATGCAACTGAAGTTCTCAACATAAACGGGTTGAACTACGGTAAGTTCTTTCACAAGCAAACCTCAATATTAACCATAAATCCAATTCTTTATGCTAAGTGAATTAATCTGTCACAATAATTAACTTAGAATAATAAGGCGGCACAATATGCCGCCTTTTTTATATAACTCGGTATATCAATTAACGCAGCAGAGACAGAACAGTTTGTGGAACCTGATTAGCCTGTGCCAATACTGAAGTACCTGCTTGCTGAAGGATCTGAGCACGGCTCATGTTGGACACTTCAGTTGCATAGTCAGCATCCTGGATACGGCTTTGTGCAGCAGTCAGGTTGTTAACAGTGTTGTTCAGGTTAGTTACAGTAGATTGGAAACGGTTTTGTACTGCACCCAGGGAGCTACGTTGAACGTCGATATCAGAAATCGCTGCATCCAGTGCTTTCAACGGATCGTTAGTAGCGCCAGTGGTCAGTTTTTTCAAGCTCAGGTTAGCAGTGTCAATTGAAATCGCTGCAGTGGCTGCTGTTGTAGTGGTATCAGCTGTTTGTGGGTCAACAGCGATATAGAATGACTTAGTTGCACCAGAAGCGATGTCGAAACCATTGGCTTTCAGGTTGTTAGCTTCAGTGGCATCAGCCGCTTTGATATCAACTTTAGTGAACCAGTTACCTGCGCTGTCTTTGGTTGGTGCAGCAGCAACAGTCACACTCGCCTTAGCAACACCCAGACGGCCGGCCAAGGCACCATCAGTGGTCTCTGCTGAAGTTGCAGCAGTCATTGCAGTGGTAGCGCCGAAGGCTTTTTGGAAATCAGCAGTTGCTAAAGCAGCAGTTGCACCACCTTTAGGACCGGTTACGTTGAAGCCTTCCAGATTCAGGGTCTTAGAGGTTACTTCTTTCAGGCTGATATCGATAGTTTCGTTATCGTTAGCACCCACCTGGATAGACATTTTGGTGTCTGAGCTCAGAACTTTCACGCCGTTGAACTGAGTTTGAGCAGATACGCGGTCGATTTCATCCATACGCAATTGAATTTCGTCTTGGATTGAAGAGAGGTCGCTGGTAGAGTTGCTGCCGGTGGATGCCTGAACAGTCAGTTCACGCACACGTTGTAAGTTGTTGTTGATTTCGTTCAACGCGCCTTCAGTAGTCTGTGCAACAGAGATACCGTCGTTAGCGTTACGAGCAGCCTGAGTCAGGCCTCTGATGTTAGAAGTGAAACGGTTAGCGATTGCCTGACCCGCAGCATCGTCTTTCGCACTGTTGATACGCAGACCAGAAGACAAACGCTCAATGGCTGAGCCTAAAGCAGACTGGGATTTGGTCATGTTGTTCTGAGTATTCAGAGACAGGATGTTAGTATTAATTACTGACATAGTGAATTCCTTAAATGCTATTGGGTTATGATTTGGGCTTACTGCCCACGGCTTCATCACCGTCACAACTTGTATCGGCGCTCTTTAAGGAACCTTTAGCCATTCTTTGAAATAATTTTAAAATTAGCTGAAAATTATTCTTTATCTCTTCTTTAATTACTGCTCTATTCAATGGAGCAAATAGCCCCCTGTTATCCCCCGTTATTCTAGCCATCATAAATTCTATTTTATGTGTAAACTTTTCCTCTTCTTGGCCGATAACCCGGTAACGACACTTGAATATTAAGGATTAGACATGGCAAGTATCAGTACACTGGGTATCGGGTCAAATATGGAATTAGGCACTTTGCTGGATAAGTTAACCGCAGCAGAGCAAACCCGGTTAACACCGTTAACCACCCAGCAATCCAGCTATAAAGCTAAGCTCACCGCCTACGGTGTATTACAAAGTGCACTGGCAAAGCTGGAAACAGCATCTGCGGCATTACAAAAAGCAGATACACTGAGCACGACTACAATCAGCAGCTCTAACACTGCGTTTAGTGCGACAACCGATAGCAAAGCAACGGCTGGCAACTACTCAATTGAAGTGACCAACATTGCTAAGGCGCAGTCTTTATTATCTGCAGATGTCCCTAATGCGACAGATAAACTAGGAAATGACAATGGTACTCGTACCATCACCATTTCCCAGCCAGGGAAAGAAAAACCGCTGGAAGTGACATTAACCAACCAGCAAACCTCCCTGACAGATATTCGCGATGCCATCAATAAAAAAGAAGGCAGTGTTAGCGCCAGTATTATGAAAGCGGATGATGATACCTATTATCTTTCATTAACTGCGAAAGATACCGGCACCAAGTCAGAAATGACGATCAGTGTCACCGGCGATGACAAGTTAAATGACTTCCTGAATTACACGCCAAGCAGCACTGGTGGCAGCGGCGCAATGACGCAGAAAGTCAAAGCTGAAGATGCCACATTAAGTGTCAATGGCGTCTCCATTACCCGCCAAAGTAATACAATTACGGATGCACCACAGGGTGTGACCATTAATATCAAAACCTTAACGAAAACCAATGAGCCGGAACAACTGGTTGTTGCCCGCGATAGCACAGCGACCAAAGCGGCAATACAAAGTTTTGTTGATGCCTATAACTCATTACAAACCACTTTTGGTTCTTTGACTAAATATACTGCGGTAGAAGCAGGCAAAGACCAATCTGCGGGTAATGGGGCTTTAGTCGGTGATGGCGTATTACGTAATATTCAAACTCAATTGAAAAGCCAACTGGCATCTTCGCAAGTCGGTGACCTAAAAACATTGGCCAGTATGGGCATTACGCAGGATCTTGATGGCAAATTAGTTGTCGACTCAACCAAATTAGATGCCGCGCTAAAAGATAAGCCAAACAGTGTGACGGCATTTTTTGTCGGTGATGGTACTACCACTGGTTTCGCTACCCAGACTGATACATTGCTCAAGACCGCACTGGATACCACCAAGGGCACCCTGAAAACGGTGACTGATGGCATCAATAAAACGTTAAAAAATCTGGATAAGCAGGTCACGGCAACGACTGAAAGCATTACTGCCACGATCGAACGGTATAAAACGCAATTTACTCAACTTGATAAGTTAGTAAGCTCGTTGAATAACACCGCCAGTTTCTTAACGCAGCAATTTAAGTAAAACGAACTGTGTTGACCCGGTCATTTTGTTGACCCGGTCATTTTAAAGGATAGGACATGTACAATCGTTCAGGGAGCCAGGCCTACGCTAAAGTAGGCTTGGAAAGTGGTGTAATGAGTGCGAGTCCACACCAATTGATCGTGATGTTGTTCGACGGGGCGCAAAGCGCCCTAGTTCGAGCTCGCATCCTGATGAGTCAAGGCGATATTCCAGGTAAAGGCACAGCGCTATCCAAAGCAATTGATATTATCAATAACGGCCTGAATGCAGGGCTGGATTTGGAGAAAGGCGGAGAAATGGCTGAGAATTTATCTGCCTTGTACGATTATATGTCACGGCGTTTACTGCATGCCAATTTGCATAATGACGAGCAGGCAATTAATGAAGTCGCTGCTTTGCTCGAAAATATTGCGGATGCCTGGCGGCAGATCGGCCCAAATTATCAACCCAACTAGGACCCCATTTAATGGAACGTCACCAGCATCTTTTGTCCGAATATCAACAAATCCTGACCCTCAGTGAGCAAATGTTAATGCTGGCGACCGAGGGTAATTGGGATGCGCTGGTTGATCTAGAGATGACTTATCTCAAAGCAGTTGAAAGTACTGCTAACGTCACCATTTCTTCATGCTCATCTTTGGCATTACAAGAGTTATTACGGGATAAGTTAAGCGCTATTTTGGCTAATGAAGTGGAAATTAAGCGTTTATTACAACAGCGCCTTGACGCATTAAGTGAATTAGTTGGGCAATCCACCCGACAACAAGTGGTTAATAATACTTATGGTCAGTTTCCCGACCACGCATTGCTGTTAGGTGAGACACAGTAATCGTAGGTCACAGAACCTTAATATATCGATTCGTGGTGAAGCATCACATGCAACTGCAACTATTAACATGGTAAGCAGTTTTTATTGTCACTATTTTTAACATGAGATTATATTGACAGTAACAATTACTCAGGTCGAACTGGCTATTATTATAACCCCTAAAACTTTTCGCTAAAATAGTCAGTCACTGTGAATTTTCTATTAAAATGAGTTGCTAGTCTGCCATTCAAAGCGTAAAGATATTCTCAGGCTAAAATTGTGAAATGAATATCGATGGAACGTACGATTAATTTTTGCCCTGGTGTGGGTAGCTCAGCGCATGTTATTCAACACACAGAGCTGCTACTCACTTCAGTCTATATTGAGAATCCCTTGCTCATTATGGTTAACCGTGGGCATAAGATTATTCGCTGGGACAATCAGGAGTGCGTTGTTCAAGCCGGTGAAATAGTTGCGGTAAGTAGCGGACAAACTGTTGATGTTATTAATGGCTTGTCTGATGACGGACTATTTTTTAGCCACCAACTTCGCTGTGACCCCCGATTGATAGCCACCTTTGCCAATCATCCCGCTTCAGCTGGGCTTGGGCTTATTCCTGGAGTTATGCCGGTGCGTAATTTAGCACCTGAGTTTATTAATACATTCGGCAATACATTTAAAGCAATTTCAGATACCGGTGATATTCCCCCCGCCATTGTCAGGCATCGGATGCTTGAATTACTACTTTGGTTAGCCCAACGTGGCGTTAAATTTTCGCTTAGTGAAAGTCATTCGCTTAGTGAAAAAGTACGCCGTTGTTTGGCTATTGACCCGCATAAAATATGGTCCGCATCAGAAGTGGCAGATCATATGGCGATGAGTGAAGTGGTATTACGACGTAAACTTGCGGCGGAAAATATACTATTACGCGATTTAATGATTGATGTACGTATGACCAGCGCACTGCGTTTGTTGCAAGGTACTGATTGGCCAATTTCTTTAATTGCCAGTCAAGTGGGTTATGAAAGTGCATCACGTTTCGCCGAACGTTTTCGCAAACGTTTTGGCTTTGCGCCAACGGCCATACGCGGACATCATCGTTTACAGGCAACAGATAATGACTCATCGTCCGATGGTTATCATAATTATTTAAGCTTGCACACGCCTGATTTAGGGCGAATGTAACCCACTCAGTTTATCCTTTATCCTTGCCATAACACTTGTTAAGCCATTCAGTAATATCGCCACATCTCATTTAGTTAACTTGCCAGAATCCTTTTTACAGTCAACATTCAGGACTGCTAAATACTGCTTTTAGATATTCCGCACGTTAAATCATTCTTTTTCACACCGCGATTAGTTTTTTCATCCAACAATCCTAACCCAATATTGAACAAAGTCTTTTTAATCATACAATTACTTATAACTCACTGAATATTAGGGATCTGTGTTTATAATTTCAGCACATTCTATGATTATGATTGATTGAATAATAAACTTCGGGATGGCTATGATGCTAAGCAACCTGTTCGGACTAAAAAGCCGCTATCCTTTGCACATCCAAATAGCGGCCCTATTTACTCTGCTGATCGTCTCAATTGGGATTGTCATTATTGCTTTTGGTCATAGCCAATTGACCAAATTGACCGAGATCAGCACCAACCGACAGTATCAAAAAACCGGGGAAGCCATTGCTGCTGAATTGGATGCGGTAACCCGCCCTATGATGATGTCGGTTAACCTTCTCGCCAGTATGCAAATAACAGAACTATCGACACTTGAGCAAAGAATGGCTTTTATCGGTAAGTTTATTGAAGTTCTGCAACAAAATAACTATGCCAGTGCTGTCTATAGTGCTCATCCCAACGGCGATCTATTTATGTTGCGACGCCTGACTGAGGCTAACCGTATACTATTCCATGCCCCGGAAGAGGCCGAATGGATGATTCAAAGTAATCGTTTTCTTGATAGTCTGCCGGAAAAACGTTTTATTTACCTTAATAAGGAGCAGCAGGTTATTGCGGTGATGCCGCGAGATAATGATAACTACGATCCCCGACGGAGAGATTGGTTTATTTTGGCGGCCGCAAACCCTACGCTGGTCACCTCCCCTATCTATATTTTTAAAGGTACAGGCGAAGTCGGCTTTACTTATAGTCGTCAGGCCGAAAATAAACAGGCGATCATTGGATTAGATGTTTCTCTGGCTTCGTTATCACAATTCCTGGTAAGACAAAATCTGCCACCAGGCAGCCAGGCCATTATTATTAACTCTCGCGGTGAAGTTATCGCTAGCCTGCCAAAAACCAAAGAGACTACGGTAGTAGCCGCTAGCGAAGATAAACAAGTTCCTGTATTGCAAGCGCTACTTAATACTCAAAAAAGCAATCTTGCTAGCAATAATACTCAAGGGGATGATCATCCCCATAGCATCATGTTTGAAGCGAAAAACCAGCACTGGTTCGGCTCAGTTGTTGATATCAATACCAATGGTAACGCCTATCAGTTGGTTATTGCCACGCCAGCGAGTTATTTAACTGCTGATGCGAACTCTATCCGTAATCATTCAACCTTTATCGCGTTTATCCTATTGATGCTCGGTTTACCGCTTGTTTGGTATTTCTCAAGAAAGATATCCAAACCGCTGATTCGACTGCGTCAAGATGCCGATGCTATCAGTAACTTGTATTTCGAAGATCGTGATTTAGAGCACTCAGTCATTGAAGAAGTGGATGAGCTACATAAATCCATGTCAAAAATGAAATCAACGCTAAAACAGTTTATTTCGATGGGTAATATGCTGACAACAGAAAGTAATTTCTATCGTCAGATGCAGGGATTATTAGGTGAAACCACAGAAATTGCGGCCATGACTGGCGGGATTATTTTTCTCACAGATAAAGATACTGGGACTTTTACGCCAACAGCATTTCGCTGGAATGGCGAAAATATCCCCGTTGCAGAGATGTCTTCACTACAGGTAGAAAAAGATAACTTTAGCGCCTTCCAACAAGTGCTTGAGGGAAAAACTATTGTCGGAACCTTGAATAAAGAGAATATATTTAATCAGCTACAAGATTTCCTGCAACCGTATTTGCCTTTACGTTTTATTGCTGTACCGATGAAAACACATGATGACCAATTATTAGGTTTCTTACTGCTGTTTAATCCTTATGTCTTAAATACCGAACGTGAACGCTCGAAAATCCAATTAGTCAATGCGCTGGTGGGTAGCTTATCGGTTTCAGTAGAAACCCAGCGCCTACTGCAAGAACAGAAAAACCTGCTCAATGCCTTTATTGAGCTTATTGCTGGCGCAATTGATGCTAAAAGTGCTTATACCGGCGGGCACTGTCAACGTGTGCCGGAAATAACCAAGATGCTCGCCCGGGCAGCGATTAATATTAAAGAAGGGCCTTTTGCCCACTTTAATTTATCCGAGAACGAGTGGGAAGAACTGCACACCGCCTGCTGGTTACATGACTGTGGCAAGATAACTACTCCGGAATTTGTCGTCGACAAATCAACAAAGCTGGAGTTAATTTACGATCGTATCCACGAAATACGCATGCGGTTTGAAGTATTAAAATGTGAAAAAGAGATTGCCTTCTTACGTCGTCATACCACCGTCACGGCCAGTGAAGCAGACCAGCAAATATTGGCTGACGAATTACGCCAGTTGGATGAAGATTTTTACTTTATCGCGCACTGTAATATTGGCGGCGAATTTATGTCTGATGAGGCCATTGCGCGCATCCAACAAATTGCGGGCTACCATTGGACTCGTACATTGGATGATAACGCTGGTATTGCCCATGAAGAGCGGGTTCGTAAGGCGCGGCAGAGCACACCTTCATTGCCGGTACAAGAGTCGATGCTGGCAGATAAAGAAGAGCATATTATTTACCGCGATAATAAAAATAAGCGTCCGGAATATTATGATTTCAAGGTACAAGAGCCAACCTTCCTCTATAACCGTGGTGAGATTTATAACCTCAGCATTCGCCGTGGAACACTTACGGAGGAGGACCGCTACAAAATAAACGAACACATTATGCAAACTATTGTGATGCTAAAAAAATTACCTTTCCCACGCACCATGGCGAATGTTCCGGTGATTGCAGGTGGGCATCATGAACGGATGGATGGCAAAGGCTATCCTTACCAATTGACCTATAAACAGATGAGCATCCCGGTGCGAATGATGGCTATTGCCGACGTATTTGAAGCGCTAACCGCCGCAGACCGCCCTTATAAACCAGGTAAACTGTTATCTGAAGCGCTGAATATTATGGTTAACATGGTAAATGAAAATCATCTGGACCGGGATCTGTTTATTCTGTTTCTGCAATCCGGTATCTGGCATGAATATGCCGTTGCTTATCTGCAAGTGGATAAAGTTGATATCATTGATATCTCAGCATTACTGCAACAAGTGGGGCATCAAAATATTTCGCTGGCAGAGACGGCTTAGAGAGCAAGAAAGGGAGAGTTATTATCCTGAAGTGGCGCTATGCTAAATAGCGACCTACTGGGTGTTAGGATTTTATTTGGTTTTGCCTTCTCTTAGGCGCTGACTGGAGTGAATACGTGTTCTACAGCTACGGTGAAACAGAAATCAATCATCTCAAGCGGCGGGATAAAAAAATGGCCGCCGCTATTGACCGTTTGGGGATGATCGCGCGGCCATTATCCCCAGATCTATTTGCGGCGTTAATCAGAAATATTGTCGATCAGCAGATATCGGTTAAAGCGGCGCTCACGGTTAATGCACGACTGGTGGTATTACTGGGTGCAATTACGCCGATAACTATTGCGCAGGCATCGGCAGGGGCGATTCAGGGCTGCGGCATGACGATGAAAAAAGCCGGATACATTAAAGGTGCCGCAGAGGCTGCACTTGATGGCTCGCTGGATTTAGCGGCAATTGCGCAATTACCCGATAATGATGTGATTACGCAGCTATCCAGTCTCAATGGCGTCGGGGTTTGGACCGCAGAAATGCTATTAATATCATCGCTCTCACGCCCGGATGTGCTCAGTTGGGGTGATTTGGCGATCCGTCGTGGCATGATGAATTTATATCGCCATAAAACACTACCGCGCGAACGTTTTGAAATATATCGCCGCCGCTATACCCCTTATGGCACAACAGCGTCGCTATATTTATGGGCTTTGTCACACGAAACAGAGGGTACTGGTGCAAATAAGCCGTGACGGCATGGCCAATATAGCATTAGCTACCGCGAATAGAGGACAACCTGGGATCTTATTTGTAGCAGTGCCCAATATTATCCATTCCCAAACGAAGCCCTTATATTACACTTCAGTCATATTGCTTAGTGCATCGCACGGGTTGCTCAGGTTCTCTTTGTAAATAGTGAGCTGGAGTTTTGTCCCTGCACACCTGACTATTCGTCGGATCCGGTAGGTGCTGTCAGGAATGTCGGTCCAGGATCTGCCACCATCGTTGCTTTGCTGGTAGGTCTGGGTTATTACAAATTCTAGTTCGCCGGGACCGCCAAAATTTAGCATCTTGGGTGAAAATGGCCCCAACACCGTATGGGTGTCGTTACCCTGACCTGTATTGCCGGGCATATAGATAGCATTACCTACACCATAGTGGACCCCCTTCTGACGGTACTCATTGATCACATAGGGCAGCACTCTGTGTTCAGGAGCCTGCCAGCAAACCTTCTCGCGCACGCGAATATGGGCGAGATCACCCAGTACACCGGTGTCGCTCTGCCAGATAAGTGTATGGTCAATGGCACCGGCTGCACCGGCTGTCAGGTTAAATGTACGGAAGTTGATCAACTGGGGGCGCAGTTGATCATGCAACCCCGGACATTCGCGGATCAAGTACTGCTTCGTCTTCAGGTACTTCTGCCACTTAATGGCTGATATTTTCTTCATCTCCGATGCCAGTTGCTCGACTCGAAAGGTTCCCCAACCGTGCCGGACCAGATTGATGACAGCATGCAGATCACTGCACAAAATACGCTCGTAGGTGGGATTGTCGGTTCTCAAGACTCTGTCAAAATCGATAAACTGGAACATGCATCTCCTCTGTGCGGACTCGTCTGGCTGACTGTTATACTGAGGTTTCATTCATTCTTCTGCGAATAGGTGGCGGAATCTGCCCTTCCGGACGAAGACTCTGCATGTGGCCAGCTCTCAGATCCGTTTCATTCCGATGATGGGAAGCTGTCTGCCCCGAAATGAGCTGGAAAGGAAAATAAGCCAGTGCGGCTGAAACCCCCACCGCTGCACTTTCTAGTAAAAGCGCAGCATGTTTGTCCATTATCGCGGAATTGGCTGCCGCTGCAGCGAGATTGGCTGACGTTGTCGCGGCATTGGTCAGATAAGCGGCACTAAACGTCGTCGAAAGCAACGCACTTCGGCTGGCATGGACGTTAAATATTTTGTCTTTTACCTGATCCCATGACTGCTCCCACGGCTTATGTATCCGAAGATGCACCTCTACATCTCTTCTACTGTGTAATGACATACCGGTCAGTGCTGTCACATCATCAACAGTTTCACCCCAAAAGTTCACCACAGAGCGTGCTACAGCATTCGCAGCGACAGGGCCTAAGCTTGGTACAAGGAGATCAGTCGAATACTGCATAGCCTCATTGACCAAAAACTGATTAGGGAGATATGACAAAGCCGCTAGCGTTGCGCTGAGCCTGCGTTGATAGTTATCCAGCTCCAGATTACTCTCAAAATTAATATAATGCTGAAAGAGGTCACGTAATGGCGTATAAACAAAGTTAGCTGAGGCTAATGCCGCTGCTGCACCGCCATCCATAGTCCCGGTCGCAATCAGCATTGTCACACCCGCACCCGGCAGTATGATACAAACAACCCTGCCTATAACAGTCCACCGCGTATAATTTTGGTTATAGAAATCACGACAAAGTCCGCCAAATTGTAAAACGCAGGGCAAATATCCGGCAATAGCCCCCAGAGCAACTGCCCCGCCGGCGTTTCCGATACTCGCTTCTATAGAGCGCCGTACTATCTCTCGTACCCCTGTTGTTATAGATACGGAGATCACATTTCGGCTAATAATAGCGCCCAGGTTAGATGCCTGGCGGCGAAGCCATGGCGAGGTAGCCCCCAGGCACTCCCCCAGACAGTTACCTGGCATAATAATATTGACGTAACTGGAATGTCCGGGAAATTGAAGTCCATGTATCATAAAATACTCCTTTCGTCAGTCACCTATACTAAAGTGATAAATTCTGACCTATCAGTTCAGGCGATGATTCACACGTTGAACTGATGATTTTACGAAGTGCCTCAATGACCGTTTCAGCACACTTATCAGGCAACTTTCTGATAAAGTGCATATTATTGATTTTATCAATTGCCGTAAGTAAGAAACCGCCCTAATTGTAGCTAAGGCGAGATTGGCGAGACCATCGAACGGTCCTAAGGATGATGCCCCCTAAAAATGCCGATCATGGCAAGGGGCTGAGATTTATCAGATGGATATTGCCCGTGGCTTGCAAGACATTTGCTTAAACGGGCATGGCACTTACATCAGCGAAGAGAGAGATAGACTTGGATGCTATAATTGACGGGCTTAGATTTTCATCAAAGTGATAGGAATGCATGATATAAATGCAACAGCATTACCCACTCACACCCCCATATTCATCACATCTTGATAAGCGGCGACCAGCTTATTACGCACCTGGATCCCCAGTTGTAAAGAGACTGATGATTTCTGCATATCCACCATCACGTCATTCAAACCAACACCGGGGACACCCAATTCAAAATTCTGCGCCTGAGTACGGGCATGTTGCTGGGTTTCACTGATTTTACCAATAGCCGCTCTCAATTCGCTGGCAAAACCGGCCTCAGCGGGTAATGTTTTCGCTGTACCCGATGCCTGCAATGCCGTGACCTGCAACTGCTGTAAAACCCCTTCAATACCTTGAACAGACATGCTCATCCCCGAATAGGTCGTTGGTAAAATTACCATTTTGATCGAAAAATGGTGTGGCAAATGATTCCGTTGGTGCCGTTATACACCCACTATCACCTGTCACTATTTTCAGGATGACACCCTAACACATCATTTTTGCGCTAAAGCGGCTAATTAGGCCCAAAAATACCAGCTTATTGACCCATCGAATTCAGGAGTTACAGCAAATAATGACATGCCCATAAAAGGGGAGAACAGCTATTGATGCTTTATTGCTCACAGCACTTGGGAGTCTGTTTTGTTCCGACACATTAATTATATAAAAAATACTCACTCAAACGTTGTTCAGCTTGGCCAAGGACGTGTATGAATGCCTCAATAACTGGCGGTGAAAATCGTGATAATGCTTTTACGACGACGCTGGCACGCCTACGCGCGAATCCAAAAATCCCACTGCTGATTGCGGCGGCTGCCGCTGTCGCTATCATTGTCGCGCTGATGTTATGGGCGAAAAGCCCGGATTACCGCGTCCTTTATAGCAATCTGAGTGATCGTGACGGTGGTGAAATCGTTACGCAACTGACGCAACTGAATATTCCTTACCGCTTCGCTGATAACGGCGGCGCATTGCTGATCCCGGCAGACAAGGTACATGAAACTCGTCTGCGTCTGGCGCAACAGGGGTTGCCGAAAGGCGGTGCGGTCGGTTTTGAATTACTGGATCAAGAAAAATTTGGTATCAGCCAATTCAGTGAACAAATTAACTACCAACGGGCATTGGAAGGTGAGCTGGCCCGCACTATCGGCACCCTAGGGCCGGTGCTGAATGTGCGGGTTCATTTGGCGATGCCAAAACCCTCGCTATTCGTCCGTGAACAAAAATCCCCGACCGCCTCGGTCACCCTCGCCTTGCAACCTGGACGCGCACTCGATGACGGCCAGATCAATGCTATCGTGTATATGGTCTCCAGCAGTGTGGCCGGTTTGCCGCCGGGTAATGTGACTGTGGTTGACCAAACCGGTCGTCTGTTGACGCAATCCGACAGCGCCGGTCGCGATTTAAATGCCGCGCAACTCAAATTTACCAATGAAGTCGAAAACCGCTTCCAGCGCCGCATCGAAACTATCCTCGCACCAATGGTGGGTAGCGGTAATGTTCATGCGCAGGTCACGGCACAAGTTGATTTTGCCAGCCGCGAACAGACCGACGAAGAGTACAAACCGAATCAGGCCGCCAATCAAGGGGCGGTGCGCTCCCAGCAAACCAGTAATAGCGAGCAACTGGGCGGCAGCAATGTCGGTGGCGTACCTGGCGCACTATCCAATCAGCCCTCGGCTACGCCAGTGGCACCAATTGAAGTACCTCAGCCAGCGCCTGTAGCTGGAGCTGCCGGAGCGGCTGCAAATAACGCCAATGCCGCCAATCGTCCTGCGACCACCACGGCAGCCCGATCGACAGCCACATCCAGCAATAGCCGTCATGACCAAACCACTAATTTCGAAGTCGATCGCACTATTCGTCATACCCAGCAACAAGCGGGCATGGTGCAGCGCCTGTCGGTGGCGGTTGTGGTCAATTACGGCAGTGATAAAGCGGGCAAGCCGGTTGCCTTGTCGAAAGATCAATTGGCGCAAGTGGAATCACTGACGCGCGAGGCGATGGGCTTCTCTACTGATCGTGGCGACACCTTAAATGTGGTCAACACACCATTTAATGCCACCGACGATGGTAGCGGTCTCTCCCTGCCCTTCTGGAAACAGCAGTCGTTCTTTGATCAGTTGCTAAATGGCGGTCGTTATCTGCTTATCTTGCTGGTGGCATGGATCCTGTGGCGCAAACTGGTGCGCCCAATGATTGCCAAGAAACAACTTGCGGATAAAGCCGCAGCTTCGGTCAATAGCATGGTGCAGACCGCACAGAGCGCTGAGACTGTGAAGCAAAGTAAAGAAGAGCTGGCCCTGCGTAAGAAGAATCAGCAGCGCGTGAGTGCTGAAGTTCAGGCCCAGCGTATACGCGAACTTGCGGATAAAGACCCACGTATTGTTGCGTTGGTTATCCGTCAATGGATGAGTAATGACCAATGAGCCTGACCGGAACTGAAAAAAGCGCCATCATGCTGATGACTCTGGGTGAAGACCATGCCGCCGAGGTGTTTAAGCACCTCTCCTCGCGCGAGGTACAACAACTCAGTACCACTATGGCGAGTATGCGTCAGGTTTCACACCAGCAGTTGGTCGATGTCCTTGCTGAGTTTGAAGACGACGCTGAACAATATGCCGCGCTAAGTGTTAACGCCAGCGAATATCTGCGCACCGTGCTGATCAAAGCACTGGGCGAGGAGCGGGCTTCCAGCTTGCTGGAGGACATTCTGGAGTCGCGCGAAACCACCAGTGGTATGGAAACACTCAACTTTATGGAGCCGCAGATGGCGGCCGATCTGATCCGCGACGAGCATCCGCAGATTATCGCCACCATTTTGGTCCATCTGAAACGTGCTCAGGCGGCCGACATTTTGGCGCTGTTCGACGAGCGTCTGCGCAACGACGTCATGCTGCGTATCGCCACCTTTGGTGGTGTCCAGCCAGCGGCGTTGGCTGAATTGACGGAAGTGCTGAACAACCTGCTCGATGGTCAGAATCTCAAACGCAGCAAAATGGGCGGTATCCGCACCGCCGCCGAGATTATCAACCTGATGAAAACCCAGCAGGAAGAGACGGTTATGGAAGCGGTACGCGAATACGACGGCGAGTTGGCACAGAAGATTATCGACGAGATGTTCCTGTTCGAGAATCTGATCAGCGTCGACGACCGCAGCATTCAGCGCTTGCTACAAGAGATCGACAACGAATCACTGCTGGTGGCGTTGAAAGGTGCCGATCAGGCATTGCGCGAGCGCTTCCTCAGCAACATGTCACTGCGCGCGGCAGAGATCCTGCGCGACGATCTGGCAACCCGTGGGCCGGTACGCATGTCACTGGTCGAAAACGAACAGAAATCTATCTTGCTTATCGTCCGTCGTCTGGCGGAGAGCGGCGAGATAGTCATTGGCGGTGGCGAGGATATCTATGTCTGATCGGATTAATGCCCTGCCCTGGCAGCCCTGGTCACTCAATGACTTTGCCAGTCAGCCAGAGAGACCTCCGGTGGTCCAGGCACCGGATATCAGTATGCTGTTTACAGATGAGCCGGGCGTTGATGCAGAGCCAACTGAGGTTGATGAGCAACAAACATTACTGAATCTGCAACTCGAAGCGGAGAAGCAGGGTCGTCAACAAGGGTTCGCCAAAGGGTTGCAAGAGGGGCTGGATAAAGGGTACCAAACCGGGCTGGAAGAGGGTCATCAACAGGCATTGGCGGATGCTCAGAAAGAGCTGGCCCCGATGACTGCGCATTGGCAACTGTTGGTGAATGACTTCCAAAGCACCCTTGATGCCCTGGACAGCGTGATCGCCTCCAGATTAATGCAAATGGCGTTGGCGGCGGCGAAACAAATTCTGGGGCAGCCGGCTATTTGTGATGGCACCGCGTTACTGGCACAAATTCAGCAACTGATTCAGCAAGAGCCGATGTTTGCCGGTAAGCCACAATTGCGGGTCAATCCCGAAGATTTAGCCATCGTCGAGCAGCGTTTGGGTTCCACCCTCAGTCTCAATGGCTGGCGCTTATTGGGTGATAGCCAAATTCATTCGGGCGGCTGCAAGGTTAGCGCCGAAGAGGGTGATCTTGATGCCAGTCTGGCCACCCGCTGGCATGAGCTCTGCCGTCTGGCTGCACCGGGAGAGTTATAATGACCGCCCGTCTTGGTCGCTGGCTCGCATCGATGGATAAGTTCGAAGAGCGTATCAGCCAATCAACCACTATTCGCCGCTACGGGCGGTTGGTTCGTGCTACCGGCCTGGTGCTAGAAGCGACCGGGCTGCAACTGCCATTGGGCGCAACTTGCCTCATTGAGCGCTACGATAACGGCGAAGTGCAGGAAGTTGAGAGCGAAGTGGTCGGTTTTAACGGCCAACGGCTGTTTTTGATGCCACTGGAAGAGGTTGAGGGCATTGTCCCCGGCGCAAGAGTCTATGCGCGCATGACCACTGGTGGTGCCTCTGCCAGTAAACAACTGCCACTTGGCCCTGAATTACTGGGCCGCGTGCTGGATGGCAGTGCGAAACCCCTTGATGGCTTGCCGGCACCTGAAACCGGCTATCGTGCACCACTGATCACCCCCCCGATCAACCCCTTGCAGCGTACTGCCATTGAGCAGGTATTGGATGTCGGTGTACGCACCATCAATGCCCTACTCACCGTGGGTCGTGGGCAGCGTATGGGCCTGTTCGCCGGTTCTGGGGTGGGTAAAAGCGTGCTGCTAGGCATGATGGCCCGCTACACCCAAGCGGATGTGATTGTGGTTGGCTTGATTGGTGAGCGTGGCCGTGAAGTTAAAGATTTTATCGAGAATATTCTAGGCCCGGAAGGCCGCGCCCGCTCGGTGGTGATTGCCGCCCCGGCTGATGTCTCGCCGTTGTTGCGGATGCAGGGGGCCGCTTATGCCACGCGCATCGCCGAAGATTTCCGCGATCGCGGCCAGCACGTATTGCTGATTATGGACTCCCTGACCCGCTATGCCATGGCGCAGCGTGAAATCGCCCTCGCCATCGGCGAGCCGCCAGCGACCAAAGGGTATCCGCCATCCGTATTCGCCAAATTACCCGCATTGGTTGAACGGGCCGGTAACGGCGTCACCGGCGGTGGCTCCATCACCGCATTTTATACCGTATTAACCGAAGGCGATGACCAGCAGGACCCTATTGCTGACTCCGCCCGCGCCATTCTTGATGGGCATGTGGTGTTATCACGGCGTCTGGCGGAATCCGGCCACTATCCGGCCATCGACATTGAAGCCTCGATAAGCCGTGCCATGACATCGCTTATCGACGAGAACCACTACAGTAAAGTTCGCCAGTTCAAGCAGTTACTGGCTAGTTATCAGCGTAACCGCGATTTGGTCAGTGTCGGTGCCTATGCGGCCGGTAGTGATCCGCTGCTGGATAAAGCCATTGCGCTCTACCCGCAGATGGAGATCTTCTTGCAGCAAGGCATGTATGAACGCAGCAGTTACGAAGATGCCTGCCAGCACCTAAAGAGCCTGTTTCCTGGCTAAAAACTAACAACCCTGCGGCGTCGAGAACGAAAAAACATACCCAAAGTTATTGGCGTTGCAGGTAGGCAGCAAGTGAATGACAAATCGGTCGAAAAACGATTTGAACAGCATTTATGCTAGCCCACAGGGTGAGCCTCAAGGATGAGGCTCATTAATCCCCGATGAGCTGACTCAAGTCAGTGATTCGGGTGAGTGAACGTAGCTAACAACCCTGCGGCGTCAAGAACGCAGGGTATGAGGAATGCGATGAAAAGTCAGTCACCACTCGTCACCTTGCGCGATTTGGCCCAAAAGGCGGTCGAACAGGCAACCACTCAGTTGGGTCAGGTTCGCTTGTCCTACCATAATGTTGAGCAGCAACTCACGATGTTGCTCTCTTATCAGGATGAGTATCGGGTGCGATTGAATGACACGCTGAGTAACGGGATGGCCTCCTCCAGTTGGCAAAATTATCAGCAGTTTATTCAAACACTGGAACAAGCCATTGAGCAGCATCGTCATCAGTTAGCGCAGTGGAATGTCAAAGTTGAACAGGCAGTCAAGCATTGGCAAGAGAAGCAGCAACGGCTGAACGCGTTTGAAACCCTGCAAGAGCGCGCTGAAACCACTCAGCGCCTGCATGAGAACCGTTTGGATCAAAAATTGATGGATGAGTTCGCCCAGCGCGCCTCACAAAGGAGTCTTAATTCATGAATATCGCCCTACTGCCTGCCACTGCGACCGCCAGTGAAACTGAGGGTGCTGCATCTTCTTCATCTATTGCGGCGCTATTTACCGACGCAGGGCTACCGGCTGATTTTGCCAAACTGTTGGGCGATCAACTGGGTAAAGAGCTGACTGCCATTGATGCTTCGACACTGAAATCATCATTAGCCGCCACTACTGATATCACCGCCGATGTTGACGGTGGAAAATCAGCCACCGGTAACAGTAAGTTGAATCAGTTGCTCGCGGCATTGGGCGATATCAGCGCCACACTACCTGCGGGGCTGACTCACGCAGGGCAAAGTGGTGAAGCGGCTAGCCTGAAGAGAACCACGGTTGATGATGACCGCACACTGGATAAAACCGCCGACAAAGCTGACCTCAGCGCCTTGCAAACCTTGCTGGCGATGTTACCGCATCAGGTTGCCACCACATTAGGCTCCGCCAATAATGGGCAAAAAGCCGCTTTGGCTGAGGGCAATGGCCTGATCGACAGTAAAACCAGCACCCGGCAAGATTTGGCCGCGCTCA
This sequence comes from Yersinia sp. Marseille-Q3913, assembly GCF_963892745.1. Taxonomy (NCBI): domain Bacteria; kingdom Pseudomonadati; phylum Pseudomonadota; class Gammaproteobacteria; order Enterobacterales; family Yersiniaceae; genus Yersinia; species Yersinia sp. Marseille-Q3913. Next base: position 83,264 of record NZ_CAWQAF010000033.1, read on the forward strand.
CTAATCTGACATCACAAGATAGAGGTTTAGCCGCCCTGATGGGCAGCACTCTTGCCACCGTCAGCAATGTGAAAAGTGATAAATCGGTGGGCAGTGACCCGCTCTCTGCAAGCAGCGCGAAAAGCAAAACCTCACCAGATAAGCTGGCTCGCCTGGCGGCGCAAGATGCCGATAGCGCTCTTAACGTGAAAGCCACTCCGTTGGCAGCACAGACAGATAGCGCGGTGACGCCAACCTCGGCGCTGGATAAAACTTTCGTCAGTTCATCGGCCGTCACCCCCTCTCTTGCGCCGGTTTCCAGCCCCATTCTGACCACTACCACTGGCCCTCAAGTCAGTGTGCCGGTCAGTGGTCATTTAAGCGCCCAATTGGGCAGCCAGGAGTGGCAACAGTCGCTGGGCCAACAGGTGGTGATGTTCAGCCGCAATGGTCAGCAGAGTGCCGAACTGCGATTACATCCGCAGGAGTTAGGTGCATTGCAAATTAGTTTGAAGATGGAAGATAACCAGGCTCAGCTACACTTTGCTTCAGCCCACAGCCAGGTCCGCGCCGCCCTTGAAGCGGCAATGCCAAGTTTGCGCAGCGCATTGGCTGAAAGTGGTATTCAACTGGGCCAGAGCAGTGTCGGCAGTGAAGGACAGTGGCAACAAGCTCAGCAGCAGAGCCAACAAAATCAGCAAGGTTTCGCCGCACGCAACCAGCCAGCCTACGGTGACACCGCTTCAGTCGACGCCCTTGCCAGCACACCATTAGTCACGCCAGCAGCACTGCAATCATTGGCTAACGGCAGTGGCGGTGTTGATATTTTCGCCTAAAAGGGGTGCGAGTTTCGCCAAAAGATGACAAACGGGCAAGTTAGGCCGTTTTTCGCCACCTATTCTGCCTATTGGCATTGAGGATACGCGGGATAATCATCAGTAATAATTCGGATAACCTGGGGTCATTTGCCCCACGTTATTATCGTGATCCACCGGTTTGATACCGAAACAGGAATTTGTCTTCTCCATGTCTGAAAATACTTTCCCGGCCAAGCGTAAGAGTTCGATCTGGGTAATCCTGTTGGTGCTGGTTGCTGTAGCAGCATCTGCGGGCGGCGGTTATAGCTGGTGGTTGCTCAACAAAAGCAAATCTACCACCGCGAAAGTCGTCCCTGTTATCCCGGTATTCATGCCGCTGGAGACCTTTACGGTCAATCTGATCACGCCAGATAACAATCTGGACCGCGTGCTTTATATCGGATTAACACTAAGGCTGCCCGACGATGCCACTCGCGCAAAACTCAATGACTATCTGCCGGAAGTGCGCAGCCGCTTGCTGTTGCTGCTCTCCCGTCAGTCTGCCGATAGTTTGTCGAATGAAGCGGGTAAACAGCGCTTAGTCGATGAAATTAAAAACGTACTTAGCCCGCCAATGGTTAAAGGCCAACCTAATCAGGTAGTCAGCGATGTGCTGTTTACCGCATTCATACTGCGATAATCATTATGGGCGATAGCATTCTTTCACAAGCAGAGATTGACGCACTGTTAAACGGTGATAGCGGGGGTGAAGAACCTGAAGCTGTCACGGGGACTGAAACAGACGTTAAACCTTATGATCCGACGACCCAGCGGCGTGTGGTGCGTGAGCGCCTGCACGCGCTGGAGATCATCAATGAGCGGTTTGCCCGTCAGTTCAGGATGGGGCTGTTTAACCTGTTACGCCGCAGTCCGGATATCACGGTCGGCCCGATAAAAATTCAGCCTTATCATGATTTTGCCCGCAACCTGCCGGTGCCGACCAATCTCAACTTGATCCATCTGAAACCCTTGCGCGGCACGGCGCTGTTCGTGTTCGCCCCGAGTTTGGTGTTTATTGCCGTTGATAACTTATTTGGTGGCGATGGCCGCTTCCCGACGAAAGTAGAAGGACGCGAATTTACCCACACGGAACAACGGGTGATCAATCGGATGTTGCGGCTGGCGCTGGATGCTTACCGTGATGCATGGGCACCTATCTATAAGATAGATGTCGAGTATGTCCGTTCTGAAATCCAGGTGAAATTCACCAATATCACCACCTCCCCTAACGATATCGTGGTCACCACCCCTTTCCATGTGGAGATCGGGGCGTTGAGTGGCGAGTTTAACATCTGTATTCCGTTTGCCATGATCGAGCCGCTGCGTGAGCTGCTGACCAATCCACCACTGGAAAACTCCCGTCAGGAAGATAGCCATTGGCGTGAAACGCTGGTCAAACAGGTGCAGCATTCAGAGCTGGAATTGGTGGCTAATTTTGTTGATATCCCGCTGAGACTGTCGCAGATACTCAAGCTACAGCCAGGGGATGTGCTGCCCATAGATAAGCCGGATCGACTGATTGGTCATGTCGACGGCGTACCGGTACTGACCAGTCAGTACGGGACATTAAACGGGCAATATGCCCTGCGTGTTGAACATTTGATTAACCCTATTTTGAATGCTCTGAATGAGGAACAGCCCAATGAGTGACCCTAAGCTTCCGTCTGACGATGGAAAGGAATCCGTGGACGATCTGTGGGCTGATGCGTTTAATGAGCAGCAGGCGATGGAGAAACCAGCAGCCACCACCGAAGGTGTATTTAAATCACTGGAAGCGCCGGATGCACTGGGTAACCTGCAAGATATCGATTTGATTTTGGATATCCCGGTAAAACTGACCGTTGAGTTGGGTCGCACCAAGATGACCATTAAAGAGCTGCTGCGCCTGTCTCAAGGCTCCGTGGTCTCACTGGATGGCCTGGCGGGCGAACCGCTGGATATCTTGATTAACGGTTATCTGATTGCTCAGGGTGAAGTGGTGGTGGTGGCGGATAAATATGGTGTTCGTATCACCGATATCATTACCCCATCCGAACGTATGCGCCGCCTGAGCCGCTAATGACTGCAACGCAGACAGTAACTTCTGTTGAGGCGACAACCCCCGCTGCTGTAGCTCCGGGGGCTACCACCGGTTTTGCCGCTAGCCATCCGGGTGTTGCGGTGCAACAAACCGCGCCAGCCATACCCGCCGGTTCGGTGTTAACTCAGGTCGGCAGTGTGTTGGGCGGTATTTTACTGCTGATTCTATGCGGAGCCTGGCTGGTGCGCCGTTTGGGTTTTGCGCCGCAAGCGCGCAACAATAAGTTGTTGAGTGTGAAGGCCAGTTGTCAGGTGGGTCAGCGCGAACGTGTGGTCATCGTCGAAGTGGATAACACTTGGCTGGTGTTGGGTGTGACATCACAACAGGTGACGTCACTCCATACGCTACCTCGCCCGCCGGTGGATGACACCGCCAGCGAGTTGCCGACTAAAAATGCCAAACCTGCTGATTTTCGCCAGCTACTGAACCACCATCTGTTTAATAAGAAATTGAAACATCCGGAAAAATCGGCATGATGTCACTCCGCCTGCGACTCAATAAAATCACCCTGCTGCTGCTAACCTTACTCTGCTCCCCGGCGGTCTTTGCGCAACTTCCAGGGCTTATCAGCCAACCCCTGGCGAATGGTGGGCAGAGTTGGTCATTGCCCGTGCAGACACTGGTCTTTATCACCGCTTTAAGCTTCCTGCCCGCGGCCTTACTGATGATGACCAGCTTTACCCGCATCATTATTGTGCTGGGTTTGCTGCGCAACGCATTGGGTACACCCTCTGCGCCACCGAATCAGGTGATGCTGGGTCTGGCACTGTTTTTGACCTTCTTTATTATGTCGCCGGTGTTCGACAAGGTGTATCAGGATGCCTATCTGCCCTTCAGTCAGGATAAGATAAGCATGGAAGTGGCTATGGATAAAGGCTCGCAACCATTACGCGAATTTATGCTGCGCCAGACCCGCGAATCAGATCTGGCGCTCTATGCCCGTTTAGCCAATCTACCGCCACTGGAAGGGCCAGAAGTGGTGCCGATGCGGATCCTGCTGCCCGCCTATGTCACCAGCGAGCTGAAAACCGCTTTCCAGATCGGTTTTACCGTTTTTATTCCCTTTCTTATTATCGACCTGGTGGTAGCCAGTGTGCTGATGGCGCTGGGGATGATGATGGTGCCGCCCGCCAGTATTTCACTGCCCTTTAAGCTGATGCTGTTTGTATTGGTTGATGGTTGGCAGTTGTTATTAGGTTCACTGGCGCAAAGTTTCTATAGCTAATCATTCGCCGCATTGAGGCAAGGGTAAACAGATCATGACACCTGAATCGGTAATGGCCCTCGGCGTCGAGGCAATGAAGGTCGCCCTTGCACTGGCCGCGCCACTATTGCTGGCTGCGCTGATAAGCGGGCTGATAGTCAGCCTGTTGCAGGCGGCAACACAGATTAACGAAATGACACTGTCATTTATCCCGAAAATACTGGCGGTCTTCGCCACCATGGTGATCGCCGGTCCGTGGATGCTGAGCTTAATACTGGACTATATGCGTAACCTGTTTACCAGTCTGCCCACGTTGATTGGCTAGGGCTGTTCTCAACTATGCTCTCCCTCGACACCACCCAGCTTGCGACCATGGTCAGCCACTATTTCTGGCCATTAATTCGCGTACTGGCGCTGATCACCACCGCGCCGGTATTAAGCGAGAGGCAGATCAACCGCAAAGTTAAAGTGGGTTTGGCGGTATTGATTACGTTTCTGATTGCCCCTGCGCTGCCGCCAGTTAATATCCCATTGGTCTCCAGTGGCGCGCTTTGGGTCGCCGCCCAGCAAATATTGATTGGTGTCACTATCGGCTTAACCATGCAATTTGCATTTGCCGCCATTCGACTGGCCGGTGAAGTGATTGGTTTGCAGATGGGGCTATCCTTCGCCACCTTCTTTGATCCGTCTGGCGGGCCAAATACCTCGGTATTATCCCGCTTGCTTAACTTGCTGGCGATGCTGCTATTTCTCACTTTTAATGGTCACTTATGGCTAATTTCGTTGCTGGCCGACAGTTTCCATACCCTACCCATCCAGTTCGAACCGCTCAATGGCAGCGGTTTTCTGACTCTGGCGCAGACCGGCTCACTCATCTTTATGAATGGCCTGATGCTAGCCTTGCCGCTGATTACCCTGCTGTTAACCCTAAACTTAGCCTTAGGGATGCTTAACCGCATGACGCCACAACTCTCGGTATTCGTGATAGGTTTCCCGCTGACTCTGACGGTTGGCATTTTGTCGCTGGGATTAATCATGCCGCTACTGGCCCCCTTTGCTGAGCACCTGTTCAGCGAGTTCTTTGACCGCCTGGCGCTGGTATTGGGTGGGATGGCGAGCTGATAACATTTTGGGGAGAGAACCTGTGGGGCTGGCCCACAGGTTAAAGCAGGATTACTTATTCAGTTGGAACAGAGACAAGCCCTGCATATTGGTAAAGGTGGTGTAAGAGGCCTGTAATGCCGCCTGCTGCATGACGTAAGAGGAGATGGCCGAGGTATAATCCACATCCACCAAGTCCGTCAGCCGCTGTTTATTGCTCAAGGTGCGATCACTACCCAAGCTATCCAGATTATCCAACTCTTGCAGTTGCGTACCCACTTCCGCCTGAACCGACAACACATTATTCAATGAGTTAGCCATGCCGCGGATCCCTTTGTCCAGATCGGCCTGTGCCTGCTCTTTCACCGCATCTGTTGCGCCCGACAGTGGCGTTTTCAACGATTTTAAAACCGTATCGATGGTATTAAAGATATTGGCTTCAGAGGCGACCGGATTACCCGCCGCATCATCAGGTTCAGGTTTTGCATTACTGGTCAGTGCCAGAAAAACACTGCTCCCAGTGTGCCCGATGGTCATCGAACGGCTGGCATCCACTTTTTGCTCAATCGCAACATCCCCACCCTGATAGGTTACAGCGCCGGTGGCACTGACCACAAAGGGCGGTTTATCACTTTTAAACGCCGCGAAGGTGTAACGACCGCTGCCGGTAGTCGAGTTCGCCTGATTGACCAACTGATCTTTCAAACCCTGTAACTGAGTCGCATATGAGGCCCGGTCATCGTCACTCAATACATCAGATTTCGCACTGATAATGATGCTTTGGATCGACTGAATGGTGCTGGTCACCTGCTCCAGGGTTTTGGTCTCCTGTGATAGCTCATTACGGGCAAAGCTACGCGCCAGAGTATATTGGTTATTTTCCGATTGGGATTGCGACACCATCACCGCTTGCGAGGCGGCCATAGGATCATCAGAGGGGTTAACCACGCGTTTACCGGTGGAGAGCTGTTGGCCCGACTGCATCCAGAGAGATTGGGCAGTGGAAACGCCCTGCATAGTTTGCTGATAGATCATGCTAGTACTTAAGCGCACAATGTCAGTTCCTTTTTAGTCACAGTTCAGCCAGTTAGTGGGCAGCGACCATCAAATCCGTCTCAACGCCCATGCTGGCCAAACGCAAAATAGTGGTGGATTGCGGCACTAAAACTCTACCGCAGACAACAAGTTAACGCAGATCCAGTAGCGCATTAAACAGCGTCGAGGCAGTTTGAATCACTTGCGCATTGGCCAAATAATATTGTTGGAAACGTTGCAAATCACCGTACTCTTCATCCAAATTCACGCCGGAAATAGACTGCTGCTCGGCGGTCAGCTGCGTAACAATATTGGCTTGCGCCGCACTGTTGGTTTTCGCGGTATTGGTCTGGTTACCGACATTACTCACTAAACCCGCGTAAGCCCCTGCGAGAGTCGCTTTGCCGTCAACCAACTTCAAGGTTTGCAGATTCAGCAAAGCTTTGGCGTTGACGTTATCACTCGCGCCACCATCGGCCGTACCGGCGGCAGCAATTTTGCTGGAGTCGGTAATATCAACCTGGAGGTTAGCAGCCACGTTAGACACGGTTTTCACCAGGAATTTATCTTTGGCTTGTGCGCCAGTGGTGCCGTTATCAATGTTGACGGAGAGTCCGTCGAAGCTCAAACCTGTGGTGTCGCCATTGGCATCGACCACCGGATTGGCCGGCACTTTGGTGTTATCAGACAACCGGGTCACCTGCCAATTGGTGCCATCAAACTCCACGCTGTAGTCACTGGCTTTGACTTTCGAGGTGTCGGCATAGTTCACCGTCAGACTGGCATCACCCTGATTATTCGAGTTTTTCAGCACGTTTGGCTGAGCAAAACTAAAGAATTTTTCACCCGGATCACCATTGATATCAAACCCGGCTTTATGTTGCGTGTTAAAGCTATCGGCCATCACCAGCGCTAGTTGGCCTAACTGATTGCGGGCGCTATCCAGTGCTTCACTGCGGAATTTCAGGGTGCCGCCGAGGCTACCTGTCGCCAGACGGCTCTCATCCACTTCCATCACGTCACCACTGCCATATTTGTAACCAATGGCTAATCGAGTAGCATCACTGCCGGAGGCGATGGCTTCAACTTTGTAAGAGCTAGAACCTTGTACCAATGGCAAACCGTTAGCAAAGGCGACGTTATAGGCATCGCCATCTTGCTGAGTGACAGTGACGCCCACAATCTGGTTCAGTTCAGTGACCAGTTGGTCGCGCTGATCAAGCAAGGCGTTAGGTTCGCTGCCACTGCTGCCGCGCAGGCGGGTGATTTGGTCATTTAACTTAGCGATTTGCTCGGCATAGTTATTAATTTTGGTCACACTTTCGGTGATCTTCTGGTTGACACCCGTATCCATGTCACGCAGATATTTATCCGCATTCTGGAACTGGTTAACCAGCCCTTCTGCCTTGCCCAATACCGTTTTACGCGCAGCATCATCACCGGCGTTGCTCACCAGGTTTTGCAGGTTACTAAAGAAGTCCTGCATGGTGACGGAGAGGTTATTGGAGGAGTTGGACAGCAAGTTATCGATTTGCGAAATTTGCTGATAATAGGTGGTCAAGCCGCTGCTTTGCGTCTGTGATGAGCGCAATTGATTGGTAATAAAGGAGTTATATTCACGGTTGACACCGGTCACTGTCACGCCATTACCAATAAATCCTGCCGGGCTTAGTGTGCCACCATTTTGCGCAAAGATGGCGTTCTGGCGATTATAGCCAGCCACCTGGAAATTGGTGATGTTATTACTGACGGTGCTCAGGGCATATTGCGCGGCGCTCAGACCACTCATCGCAGTATTCATTAAACTATTGGACATGAAGAGATCCTTTTACCGCAGGTGATTAACATCGCGCACCTGCATTTATTAATATTGGGATACTGCCTGAGGAAACCTAAGCCCCCGCACAGCCTGTAATGATTATCGGCCCGACATTGAGAAACTTGAGTGAAAATATCAAGCATTATTGTGAGTAAAACCAAGGAATAAAGCCGCACACGTTACGGTGAGAACAGGCAGATCGTAAAGACGCCGTCAATCCATCCCTGGAGGCTCGTGCCGCGCCATCCTTGGCGCGGACGCTTTACTCTTCTGCCTATCCTCACCTCATTGGTACCGGTGATGCTGGCAACCGAACACAGCCAAATTACAACCTATCCAATAGGCGTTATTGGTGCAGACAGTTTGGGTGCGGCCAGCGCGCAAGAACCGGAGCGTACACGTAGTACGTGAGGATTCTGAGCACTGCCCAAGCCCAAAATGGCAAGCAAAATAGCCTATTAGAAGAGATCGCCTAGGTCGCTGCTGTAGGCTTTTACCGCCTGCTCACCGGCACTTCTCATCTGCTGGATCACACTAACCAACTTTTGTGCATATTGCGGGTCGGTGGCGTAACCGGCTTGTTGTAGCGCATGTGCCCCCTGTTCAGGGCTTTGTGCCGCGGCGACATTGGCGTAGCGCGGATTTTGCGTCAGCAATTTGACATAATCACTGACCGCCTCGACATAAGAGCCATAGACCCGGAAGCGGGCTTTGGTTTTCGTCGCCACACCCTGCTCATATTCCGTGGTAGTAATTTCACTGACCGGGCCATCCCAGTTGCTACCCGCTTTAATACCAAAGACGTTGTAGCTGGTTTTGCCGTCAGCGGTTGGGATCTCACGTTGCCCCCAGCCCGACTCCAACGCGGCCTGCGCCATAATCAACTGATGAGGGATCCCACTTTGTTGACTGGCAATTTGTGCCGGAATCGACATCCGCGCCACAAAATTACCGGGGCCTTGCGGCAGTGACACACCACTGTTGCTCGGTGGCGTCGGCATCGCCCGACGCACCATTTGAGCCAATGCCTGTGCCGGTAGTGTTTGCAACACTTCATCATCCAGCATCATCGGCACTGTCCCTGCAGTTTCACTTGGCGAGGTGGCCCCTGACAGCTGTTTTACCATCATGTCAGCCAGACCTAACCCCTTGACCGACATCTGCTGAGCAATCTGCTGGTCATACATTGAGGTATAAAGTCGGGTTTGATCACTGTTCATCACACCATCTTGCGGCAAGGCAGAACGCATACTTTTCAGCATCATCTGCACAAACATCCCCTCCACTTGCTGGGCCACCTTTTTCAGGTTCCCCTCGGGATCTCTTGCCGCATCACGTTTTAAGCTATTCAGTGATTGGGCGTCATAGGCCGCCCCAAACATCTCATTGGTGGTGCCGGGCATACCCATCAGGTCGCTCATCAGATAATTTCCAATTTAGCCCGCAGGCAGCCAGCACTTTGCATCGCCTGCAAGATAGACATCAAATCGATAGGTGTCGCCCCCAGCGAGTTCAAGGCGCGCACCACATTGTTCAGATTCGGGCTGGCATTGACTCGCTGCAACACGCCACCTTGCTGCTGAACAGAGATCTGAGTATTAGGTGTCACCACAGTTTGACCGCCGCCGAAAGGGGTATCCGGCTGGCTGACGGTATTTTGCTTATCAACCACCACCGACAGGTTCCCTTGCGCCACCGCACAGGAGTCCAGCACCACATTGCGGTTCATCACCACCGAGCCGGTACGGGAGTTGATAATCACCTTGGCATCACCAGCATCGACATTCACCGGTATATTCTGGATATCGGCCAGGAAACGGACCTGTGAACTGTTACCCCGCGGCACTAAAATCTGAATAGTGCGCGCATCAATCGCCGTCGCCGAACCAAAACCGCGCTGGCGATTAATGGCATCACTGACCTGCTGCGCCATGGTGAAATCTTCGGTATTCAATTGCAGGTTAATCACGCCATCGGAACCAAAGGTGGTTGGCAGTTCACGTTCGATAGTGGCACCACCGCTGATACGCCCACCCGTCAATTGGTTGACTTGCACGCTGCTACCACCGGATGAGGCCCCTGCGCCCCCTACCAAGACGTTACCCTGCGCCAGGGCATAAACCTGATTATCCACCCCTTTCAGTGGTGTCATCAGCAGTGTGCCGCCACGAATACTTTTGGCGTTCCCCATGGAGGAGACCACTACGTCGATGGTCTGTCCGGCGCGGGAAAATGCCGGCAACTTAGCCGTGACCATCACCGCAGCCACGTTTTTGAGCTGCATATTGGTGCCCGGCGGTACAGTAATCCCCAGCTGCGACAACATGTTACTCAGGCTTTGCGTGGTAAATGGTGTCTGCATGGTCTGGTCACCGGAGCCATCCAGACCAACCACCAGTCCATAACCGATCAACGCGTTATCACGCACTCCCTGAACGGTCACCAAATCGCGAATACGCTCTGCTTGCGCGGGCATCCACACCAGCGAAAGCAGCGTGATAAAAAGTGTGATAAGTGATTGTTTACGCATTGATGGGCCTCTTAGTACGGCGAGATATTAAGGAAGAACCGCTGCAACCAGCCCATGGTCTGCGCTTCATTGATATAACCATTACCCACATATTCGATGCGTGCATCAGCCACCTGTGTTGAGGTCACGGTATTGCTGCCGCTGATGGTGCGTGGGTTGACTACCCCAGAGAAGCGAATAAATTCGGTTCCCTGATTGATGGCGATCTGTTTCTCACCGACCACATGCAAGTTGCCGTTGGCCAGCACCCGGTCAACCGTCACGGTGATGGTGCCACTGAAGGTGTTATTGGCATTCGCCCCCCCCTTGCCACCAAAGGTGTTGTCGCCGGAAATATCCATGTCGGCGCGGGCATTGCCCAGCAACCCTTCCAGATAGCGGGGAGCCGTCGCCACACCAAATTTGCTTGAGCCATTACGGCTGGCATTAGCGGAGGAACTTTTACTGGCGCTGACATTTTCCTGCAAGGTAATGGTCAGGGTGTCACCAACGTTACGTGGGCGACGGTCTTCAAACAGCGGCTGATAACCATAGTTCATCGGCTGGGCAGCCTGGAAAATAGAGCCATTAGGTAATGGTGCACTGGCCGGTGCCGGCTGGGCAGAGGTCGTGCCATCCACCAGTGATTTATGCGGAATATACGCGCAGCCATTGAGTAGCATTGCCGTCAACGGCATACAGACCCATTTCAATCCACCTGATTTGCGCAGCGGCTTTCTGTCCATCTCTGATTATCAGTCCTGTTACCTGTTAGAGGCTGGCAAGGTCAGCCCCGAATACTCATTATTCTGCGGCAATCAGGGGGCGCTATCGCCCCCCGAAAGCGGATTTACAGCTGGGTCAGTTTTTGCAACATCTGGTCGGAAGTTGAAACCGCTTTACTGTTGATCTCATAGGCGCGTTGGGTCTGGATCATATTGACCAACTCCTCCGCCACATTGACGTTAGAGGTTTCAACATAGCCCTGATACAGCAAGCCACCGCCGTTCAGGCCCGGCGTGGTATCATTCGGCGCGCCGGAGCTGGCGGTCTCCTGATACAGGTTTTCACCCATACTCTCCAGGCCGCTGTTATTAATGAAGGTGGTCAGTGTCAGTTGCCCCACTTGCTGCGTGGCGGTCTGCCCCTGCAAGGTGACACTGACTATCCCGTCACGGCCCACGGTCATACTCAGCGCATTCGCCGGAATGGTGATCGCCGGCTGCACCGGAAAACCGCTGGCAGTGACCAACTGACCATTTTGGTCAACCTGGAAAGAGCCATCGCGGGTATAGGCATTGGTGCCATCCGGCATCTGCACCTGAAAGAACCCCTCGCCTTTGATGGCGATATCTTTGGTGTTATCGGTCTTGGCGAGGTTGCCTTGACTGTGCAAACGCTCAGTCGCCACCGGACGAACCCCCGTACCAATCTGTAAACCCGACGGCAAGGTGGTCTGTTCGGAGGACTGTGCCCCCGGTTGGCGCATGGTCTGGTAGAGCAAATCTTCGAATACCGCACGTTGACGTTTAAAGCCATTGGTGCTGACGTTCGCCAGGTTGTTGGCGATGACGTCCATGTTGGTTTGCTGTGCATCCAAACCGGTTTTGGCAATCCATAATGATCGGATCATCAGTTTACTCCTCTGCGCCTGCGCGCTTAGCCCATTGCTAACAGCTGATTAGCGCGCTGTTCGTTTTCATCCACACTGTGGATAATTTTCATCTGCATTTCGAAACTGCGGGCATTGGCAATCATGTCTGTCATGGCCTCAACCGCTTTCACGTTGCTACCTTCCAGCACGCCCGGCATGATCTTAATCAGCGGATCATTGGCCAACTGAGCACCCCGCGTCTGTTGCGTGGCGGGAGTCAGATGGAACAAGCCGTCATCGCCGTGCATCACTTCACCCGGTGTTGCCCGAACCCGTTTGATTTGCCCCAGTTGCGCAATGGTATTGGGTGAATCACCGGCATTCAGTGCCGAGATGGTGCCATCCGCTGCAATGGTGACCGCTGCCTGAGGGGGCACTTCGATCGGGCCGTTATCACCCATTAGCGGGTAACCCTGCACGGTCATTTGGCCGTTAGCCGCCACCTGAATATTCCCGTTGCGGGTATAGGCTTCCGTGCCATCGGGCAGTTGCACCGCCAGATAGCCATCCTGCTGTAAAGCTACATCCAGCGGGCGGCCACTGAAGTTTATCGTCCCCTGGCTGATATCCACGCCGGGGGTTGATGCCACCACCATAGTGCGGGTTGCCATGCTCGGCCCGTCGATAGGTACAGCACGCATGGCGGACAACTGCGCGCGGAACCCCGGCGTCGAGGCGTTCGCCAGGTTGTTCGCCGTGACCGCCTGCTGATCCAGCGACTGTCGCGCCGCGCCCATCGCGGTATATATTGCGTGATCCATGAGCTTATCCCGTCAGTTCGATTAACGCAGGTTAACCAGAGTCTGTAAGATCTGATCCTGGGTTTTGATGGTCTGCGCATTGGACTGATAGTTACGTTGCGCCACAATCATGTTCACTAGCTCTTTACTCAAATCCACGTTCGAGGACTCCAGCGCACCACTGGTCAAAGTACCGAAACCGCCACCGCCTGCCGTCCCAAGCATTGGGTTACCGGAAGCCAGCGACTCTTTCCACACGTTATCGCCTTCCGATGACAGCCCCTCTGGGTTGGCAAAGTTAGCCATCACGATTTGGCCGAGCAACTGGGTCTGTGAGTTTGAGTAGGTGCCAACCACAGAGCCATCGTTGTTGATCTGGAAACCGGTGAACTCACCAGCGGCATAGCCGGTTTGGTTTTGCGAAACAATGCTGTCGGTGCCGGTGTTTTGCTGCTTAGTGCCGGCGACACTCAGCGTGAAGGGAGCTGCTGTTGCGCCATTCACCACCCCCATTGGGATAGTCAGGGTGAAATCAGTAGCACTGGCTGGGTTCGCTCCATTGGTCACCGTCTTCAGTGCACCATTAGTATCAAACTGCATGGAGCCACGTAAGGCCGCAATTTGCGCCGGATTGGCGCTGCTATCGCGGGTGTAGACATCCCATGAGTTACCTGCTGTTGAGCTTTCGGTGCGCTTAACATAGAACACATTGATCTCATGGCGGTTACCCAAGGTATCGAAAGTGGTCATGTTGTTGACAAAGCTGTAAGTGGCGGGTTTGTCCGGATCGAAGGCTGGAGTGGCAGGAACAATATCGTGGGTTGAGGTCAGGTTCGCCACCATGGAGCCGGAGGTTGTCGCTTTAGCAGAGATCATATCCTGCGGAATCGACAGCGGAACCGGGTTCGCACCCTGCTGAATGGTTGGCGGTGTTCCTGTTGCCGGGTAGCCGGTCAGACTCAGGCCCTGCATGTTGATGATATTGCGATCCGCATCCAGCTTAAATTGGCCGTTACGCGCATAGAAGATCCCGCCGCTGCTGTCTTGCATCCGGAAGAAGCCATTTTGGCTGATAGCCAGATCCAGACGACGGTTGGTGGTGGTGGCAGTACCGTCGTTAAAGTCCTGCGTGATCCCCGCCACTTTGACGCCCATACCGGTCTGAGAACCTGCAAACATATCGGCAAAAGAAACTGAGCCGGCTTTAAAACCTGACGTCGCCGAGTTGGCGATATTGTTACCGATCACATCCAGGTTGCTGGATGCTGCGTTCAAACCGCTGACTGCTTGAGAAAAGCCCATTTTCTTCTCCGTTAAATTCGGGGTCCGTTACAGACCTTGCGCATTGATGACATATCAATGCTGCTTTTAAAATTGATGGCGAGTCAGTTCGAATCCCTGGCCCACCGTCGTATTGGTTTGACTACTGCTTGCGACGAATCACTGACCTACAAAATCTGACGGACTTTATCCAGGGTGATAGTGCCTGCCAGCCCGAGATCCAATTTGGAACCATCACTGCCACGGGTAACGCCATTAACCACCGCATAACTTAACGGCGTCGCCATCAATGATGAGCCACCATTGCTGGCGGTGATCGCCACGGTGTAAGCACCATCTGGAGCATTGCCACCGGCATCTAATGAGCCATCCCAGGTAAAGGCGTGTACTCCCGCCTTCAAACTGCCGATCTCAATGGTGCGCACCACCTGACCATTTTTATCGCTGATGGTGGCGGTCACTTTGTCCGCCGCCCGATCCAGCTCAACGCCAAATGGGGTGGTGGTGACAACACCATCTTTGCTACCCGCCAACACATTGGTGCCAGGGATCATCACCCCGTGACCAATCAGGCTACTGGCTTGCAGAGATTGGCTGCTGTCAATTTGACCGGAAATGGAACCCAGTGTGGTATTCAGTTTTTCAATGCCACTCACGGTGTTGATCTGCGCCAGTTGCGTAGTCAACTCGTTGTTTTGCATTGGGTTGGTCGGGTCCTGATTTTTTAACTGCGCAACCAACAACGTCAGGAAGCTGTTTTGTAGATCCTGACTGGTACTACCACTGGCGGCGTTGGCGTTCGTGCCGCTGCTGCTGTTAATACCGTAATCGCTATCGGTCAGGGAATTGGTAATGGCCATATATGCAGGCTCCTGTTATTGACCTAGTGTCAGCGTCTTGAGCATCAGAGATTTGGTGGTATTGAGCACTTCAACATTGGCCTGATAGCTGCGCGAAGCGGAGATGGTGTTCACCATCTCGCCGGTCACATCCACGTTAGGCATACGGACATAGCCCTTGGCGTCAGCCAGCGGGTTACCCGGTTGAAACACCAAACGATCCGGTGCGGGGTCATCAACCACCTGTGACACACGCACGCCACCGGTCTCCTGCCCCGGTTGTGCCGCCACCTGAAAGACCACTTGCTTGGCGCGATAAGGCTGACCATCCGGGCCGGTCACACTGTCAGCGTTAGCCATGTTACTGGCGCTAACGTTCAATCGTTGCGACTGAGCTGATAGTGCCGAACCGGCAATATCAAAAATATTCAGTAAAGACATGCGTCTTATCCTTGTTGTAACACTGACAACATCCCTTTGATTTGGCTGCTGATCACAGTCAAATCAGTCTGATATTTCAGGCTGTTATCGGCAAAATTGGTACGTTCACGGTCCATATCCACGGTGTTGCCATCCATTGATGGCTGGTCCGGTACGCGGAATAACAGATCAAGATCAGGGGGTTGAACCGTACTTGCCGGGATATGACGGGCTGACGTTAAACTGAGCGACACCCCTGTACCGCTAACACGTCCTTGCTCCACCACTTTTTTCAGTTGGCTGGAGAAATCAATATCACGTGCCTGAAAGCCAGGTGTATCCGCATTCGCAATGTTGGACGACAGGATCTCCTGTCGTTGAGCGCGCAAGTTCAGCGCCTCTTGTTGAAAACGCAGAGCACCGTCCAGTTTGTCGAGCATAGTCCCCCCGCAAGGTTAGAATTTGGAGTCGACAGCATAAACGCCGCATAGGAAAGCCTATCGTCAGAATAAGAGCAAAATGCGTCGCTATTTGTCCCCTTAACCTGATGACGGTACGGGTACACTAGGATGCGAAAAGGGGCTGTGTTAAAAGGCAGAGTCTGGTTTTACCCGATGATAGCGGTGGAGATGGAAGTAATGACAATAAAAAGAGTTGACGCCAAAACCTTAGCTTTGGGGCTGCTGCTGGTGAGTCAGGCATTCGCCCATCAGGCGATGGCGGCAGATTTATCCGCGCAGGTAAATCAACTCTTCCAGCAGCAATATCCTGATAAAGAGAGTCAGGTTAATGTCATTATCAAAACGCCGCAGAACCAATGGCCGCAGTGCGAAATGCCTGAAATAACACTGCCGACCAACACCCGCCCTTGGGGGAATATCAGCCTGTCGGTACGTTGCGATGGCGTGCGCCGCTTTATCCAGACGCAAGTTCAGGTGAGTGGCCGCTATGTGGTCGCCATTCGTCAACTAGCCGCTGGTGCAAAAATTACCGCGCAAGATGTTGAGATGAAGCAAGGCCGATTGGATACCCTGCCACCCGGTGCCTTACTGGAACCCCATTTTGCGCAAGGTGCCGTCAGTTTGCGGCAAATCAATGCAGGGCAACCATTGACCCGCAATATGTTGCGCCGTCTGTGGATCATAAAATCGGGGCAAGATGTGCAGGTGCTCGCGCAGGGTGAAGGGTTTAATGTTAACAGTAATGGTAAAGCGATGAACAATGCGGCCATTCAGGATAACCTCCGCGTGCGCATGGCGTCGGGTCAGATAGTCAGTGGTGTCGTGGGCGAAGATGGCACCATTCGCATTATGTTATAACTCTTCGCCCTTAAAGTTGCAGGGTTGTTGACGGCGCGTATTCACCCGAATCACTTACTCATGTAAGCTCATCGGGATTAACACGCTTGCTGCCTACCTGCAACGTTAAGTTCTTTGGGTGTCGTGATTAAAGTTTTTTTAACCTTTGCCGATAACACTAATATGCAGTTATTTGCGGGTAAAATAGTGACAATCCCGCCATCAAATTGCGGGTCGATAAACCTCAATCCCGCGCTAGAGGGAGCAACACAACATGAGTATTGAACGCACTCAACCGCTATCACCAGCAACAAAAGTGCAAACACGGGAGATCAGTGACATTGCGCAACAGTCGCGTAAGCCTTCTGCCCAGACAAAAACGCAGGTGAGCGGTACCGAGGTTAAATTGAGTGATGCGCAGGCAAAACTGATGCAACCGGGCAGTCAGGATATCAATGTAGAGCGCGTAGAGACATTAAAACAGGCTATTCGCTCAGGCCAACTGACCATGGACACCGGTAAAATTGCCGATGCTTTGCTGAAAAATGTCGCAGATGACCTTAAGAACAGTTAGTTGCGACGATATTGCTAATCGCTACTAAGTTGATGGCTAATCGCAACTAAATTGCTAGTGGTAACAACCAGTATTTATCGTAAAAGGAACGTCGTGGTGGAGAGATTACAGATCAATCTGGACCAGCAATTAGAACTGCTAGAATCATTGACGACTGTTGTGGCACAAGAGCAGCAATTACTCTGCTCCGGTCGGATTCAGGGCATCGTGCTGCAAGGGGTGACTGAACAAAAAAGTTCAATACTGGCGACGCTGGCTTATCTGGATCAAACCCGACTCACCACTGAAGCCACGGCCAAGATCCACGCGCCCTATAGCAACAATCAGGCGCTCGCTGAGCGGTGGCAACGGATGTTGCAACTGGCCGAGCATCTTCAGTACAGCAACCTGCACAACGGGCTACTGCTGCAACAGCATATTGAGCATAACACTCAGGCGCTGGCTATTTTGAACACTCGCCACGGTCAGTCACTCTATGGCCCTGATGGTCACGCCAAAGGTGCCAGCTTACTGGGCCGTAAGATTGGCGTTTAGCACTCCCCCATCACATCTGAATGAATTGATTTGCCACAGAGATTGACTGCCGCTGCGCGGGGTTTATCTCTGTGGGAACCCTCTGCTTTACCTCCCATTTTGCCGTCTCAATACCTTTGCTTTCTACCTCCTCAAAAAAGGGTTTTTTCTCTTTTTTTGCGGCGCGCTACTCTGGCGTGGCTAAGCAACTATTTGCTTAGTCAATAAGGAGGCGATATGAGAAAACAGAGAGTCAATATGTTGTGGAGTTTGCTGTTCTGTGGGGCACTGTCAATGACTCAGACCGCGCAAACGGCTGAAATAAAGAGGGCGGGTTTTCTCCCCTACAGTTTTTGTTTCATCTGTACTCCCCCGATGTGGAGTTACCGATAATTAACCAATACCTGATTGTTGATCACTTGTAGCGGCGGGTTAATCCGACCTTTGCCGGCAATAAAGTAGACAAAAGTCAGTTGAGTTGCCGCCGCTTCACCGGCCAATCCCCGGCTCTGCCCGCTGCCGCCCTCAAGGGGCATACAGCGAGTGGGGGTGCATAACTTCACCTGTAAGCCATCTGGCGCTGCTGACATTAACTGGTAGCGCCAGCCTACGGACACAATCCGCGCATTATCCTGAACCAGCGCCGTCGGTGATTGCAGCGGCCTGGCGGAGGTTGCCACACCGCGCAAACCTTGTGTTACGCCAATGTCGTCTGCTACCCAACTCCCTGATGCAACAGCACTCAACGGCAACAAATAGAGCGACAACAAACCTGCAAATATCACTTGAGAGAGATGGATCGGCATCAGGCCGCCCCTATGGTTGAGGTCATACGGATCTGGCGATTATCACCAATTTCCAGATTAGACAGCACCACCATCTGCGGCAGGCTGCGGCGCAGGAAGCGGGCCAATAGTGCACGCAGTGCATGGTTCACCAGCAGCACTGGCGGTGCACCCAGCATCTCTTGCCGTTGCAGCGCTTGCTTAGACTGCTCTAGCAGACGATCAGCCAAACCCGGCTCTAAGCCACCGCCACCTTGTAGTGCCTGTAACAACAAGCGCTCCAATGCCGCATCCAGCCCAATAACCTGAATTTCATCGGTGCCAGGGAACCACTGTTGCGCAATGGAGCGCCCCAATGCGACGCGCACCACGGCGGTGAGTTCATAAGGGTCAGTTTGATTGGGCGCGTGTTCCGCCAGTGTCTCAATAATGGTGCGCATATCGCGGATCGACACCCGCTCCATAAGCAGATTTTGCAGCACTTTGTGCAGCGTGGTTAAGGTCACGATGCCGGGAATAAAGTCTTCTGTCAGCTTCGGCATCTCTTGGGTGACCCGATCCAGAAGCTGCTGGGTCTCCTGACGGCCAAACAGTTCACTGGCAAATTGGCTAATCAGGTGGTTTAGATGCGTCGCCACCACGGTACTGGCCTCAACCACGGTAAAACCTTGAATCTGCGCCTGCTCACGCAATGCACTTTCGATCCAGACCGCCGCCAGACCAAAAGCAGGGTCATGCGTCGCCTCGCCGGGTAATGAACCGACCGCGTTACCTGGGTTGATTGCCAGCCAGCGCCCCGGATGGGCTTCACCACTGCCAATCTCGACCCCTTTCATTAATATCCGGTAGCTGGCGGGCGGCAGTTCCAGATTATCGCGGATATGCACCACGGGCGGCAGATAGCCCATCTCTTGGGCAAACTTTTTACGGATGCTGCGGATACGGCCCAACAACTCACCATTTTGCTGGAAATCTACCATCGGGATCAGGCGATAACCCACCTCCATCCCCAGTGGATCTTCCAACTGAACATCTGACCAGGTCGCTTCAGCCGCCTGTTGTTGATCCTGAATCATCGGAGCTTCTGCTACCGCAGGTTTTTGTGTCTGTTTGCCGCGTAGGCGCCAGGCTAATGCCAGCAAGGCGACAGTGAACAGCAGGAACACAAAGTTAGGCATCCCCGGCACCATGCCCAGCAAACCCAGTACGCTGGCACTTAATACCATCACCCGTGGGTTGTTGAATAGCTGGGTAACCATCTGCTGGCCGACGTCTTGATCGGTGCTCACGCGGGTCACGATGACACCTGCGGCGGTGGAAATTACCAAGGCCGGGATTTGCGCCACCAGACCATCACCGATGGTCAGCAAGGTATAGGTTTCCGCCGCGTGGCCTACCGCCATATCGTGCTGAAGTACCCCGACCAGTAAGCCGCCCACCACGTTAATCACCATGATCATTAACCCGGCAACCGCATCACCGCGCACAAATTTACTGGCCCCGTCCATGGAACCGTAGAAATCAGCCTCTTGCGTCACATCTGAGCGGCGTTTTTTCGCCTCATCTTCGCCAATCAATCCCGCATTTAAGTCGGCATCGATCGCCATCTGCTTACCGGGCATCCCATCCAGAACAAAGCGCGCACCAACCTCAGCAATACGCCCCGCCCCTTTGGTGATAACCATAAAGTTGATGATAACCAGGATGATAAAGACCACGATACCAATGGCGAAGTTACCGCCCACCAGGAAGTGACCAAAGGCTTCAACCACACGGCCCGCCGCCCCTGCCCCAGTGTGACCATCCATCAGAATGATACGGGTGGAGGCGACGTTTAGGGATAAACGCAGCAAGGTTGAGAACAGCAAAATAGTGGGGAATGCCGCAAAATCCAGGGTGCGCTGGGTAAACATCGCCACCAACAGCACCATGATGGAGAGTGCAATATTGAAGGTAAACAGCAAATCAAGGATGAAGGGTGGCAGTGGCAACACCATCATCGACAAGATCATCAGGATCAGGATTGGCCCGGCAAGTATTTGCCACTGCGTATCTTTAAAGTTGCCCGGTAAACGAAGCAGGGCGGCCAAATTTGCCATTAGTCAGTCTCACTCTCTGTTGCAAAATCCAGTGCTTCCGGCACTGGCAGATGTTCAGGTTTTTTCGGAATTAACCCACCTTCCCGCTTCCAACGTTTCAGTTGATAGACCCAGGCGAGCACTTCCGCCACCGCGGCATAAAGGGTGGCTGGAATGTGTTGCCCCACCTCACTGTGCCGGAACAGTGCCCTCGCCAGCGGCGGCGCTTCTAATAAAGGAATGCGATGTTCCGCGCCCAATTCACGGATCCGCAGCGCAACCGCCCCCGCGCCTTTCGCTAACACTTTGGGCGCACTCATTTTTGCTTCGTTGTACTGCAAAGCAACCGCATAGTGGGTCGGGTTGGTGACGATGACATCGGCTTTAGGGATATCCGCCATCATGCGGCGGCGGGCCATCGCGCGTTGCTGCTGACGAATACGCCCTTTCACATGGGGATCGCCCTCTTGATCTTTAAATTCGTCCCGTATCTCCTGCTTGGTCATACGCAACTTTTTGATATGGCTGGTTATCTGGAAAAACACGTCAAAGCCGACCATGGGTGTTAGACCTAATACCACCACCAGCCCGCAGATAATAATCAAGTGCAGCGCATCGCCTAATGCTGCCACCGGTGGCGCTGCGATCAAGCGCATAATATCTGGCCAGTTATGCCACAGGAAGATGCCGGTTACCCAGCCGACCAGCGTCGCCTTCAAAATCGCTTTCAGTAACTCAGCCAGCGCCTGAGAAGAGAACATCCGCTTTAAGCCGGAGATAAGGCTCATGCGCTTCAGATCAAATTTGATCGATTCACCGCTAAACAGCACCCCGCCCAATAGCATCGGGACCGCCAGTGCCACTATCACCAATCCGGCAAAAATCGGCACCAGTGCTATTAATGTTTGGCGCAGCAACATGCCAAGTTGTCGCAGCATCTGCTTATCATTGGTGACCACGCCGTGATCAAAGTGCATCCCTTGCGCCACCATCGCGGCAAGTTGTCGCGCCATCGACTCCCCCGAAAACCACAAGATAGCCAAACCGGCCCCGAGCATCAGCATCGAGGTCAGTTCGCGCGAGCGCGGGATCTGGCCTTTCTCGCGAGCCTTCTCCAGCTTGTGGGCTGTGGGTTCCTCGCTTTTTTCCAGATCGCTATCTTCAGACACAGCCAATATTCCTATTCAGCGTGAGCGTTCCGTATTAGGTAAATGGATAAGAGATAAAAATTGCTGCTTAGCATGACAAATATTCAGCTAGCCGATGGATGGAACAACGCGGTAATTAGTGGGCTATTTATTGGATCAGGGTTATTGCGAAGAGGAGAGATTGCAGATGAGAATCTCTCATCTGCAGGTATATTATGGTCATCCGACAGCTTAGAAGCCCAGGCTATCTAGCAGATCGTCAACCTGATCTTGATTGGCAATCACCCCAGCACCGGTTTTATCCATTTGCGGCCCATTGAGTAAACTGTCCGTCGGCTTTTGCGGTTTGGACGGCATATCTGGGATGTTTTCCATCAATACCATCAACAGTTGCTTCTCAATCTCTTGCACCACATCCATCATGCGCTTGATAACCTGACCGGTCAGGTCCTGGAAATCCTGCGCCATCATGATCTCCAACAATTGCGCATTGGTAAATGAGGTGTGCTGTGGCACCACATCCAGGTAATCACGGGTATCCGTGACCAGTGAACGCGCATCAGAAAGCTCGATTGGATTGGCAAACCACTCATCCCAGCGAACTTTAAGCGCTTTCGCCGATGACTCCAGCTCATTTTGGCGCGGTTGTGCTGCTTCGACGCAATTTAATGCTCGCTCTGCGGCCTGCGCGGTCATATGGACCACATAGTCCAGACGATCACGGGCATCCGGAATAGCTTCCGCGGCCTGAGCAATCGCCTGATCCAGACCTAACTCACGTAGGCTATCGCGTAACATCCGCGTAAGGCTACCTATACGGCTAATAATATCACTGGCTGATGCCGCATCTGATGCAGGCATTTGATGGTTACTCATTCCGCCTCCTTACATACCCAACTTTTCAAAGATCTTATTGAGTTTCTCTTCCAAGGTAGCGGCAGTGAAAGGCTTCACTACATAACCACTGGCACCGGCTTGCGCTGCTGCGATGATATTCTCTTTTTTAGCTTCGGCAGTGACCATCAAAACCGGCAGAGAACTCAGAGCACCGTCAGCACGGATAGTTTTTAACAGGTCCAAGCCATCCATATTCGGCATATTCCAGTCAGAAACGACAAAATCAAAACCACCTGTTCGTAATTTATTCAATGCGTCTACACCATCTTCGGCTTCATCCACATTGTTAAAACCTAGCTCTTTTAGCAGGTTTCGGACAATACGACGCATGGTCGAAAAATCGTCTACCACCAAAAATCTGAGATTCTTATCCGCCATACCAACTCCTAAAGTTTGTTGCTCACCGCTGAGCGATTAACTATCAACGCCCGATTTCCACCGGAAAATGAATATCTAAAGTCGCTTTATATACGTAGCGCCTGGCCACTACTAATCTGTGCCAACATCCGCTGGCTTATCTGATTAAGATCCAACACTTCATTCACGCCGCCCATGCCAATGGCTTCACGCGGCATCCCGAAGACCACACAACTGGCTTCGTTTTGTGCAATGGTAAAAGCCCCTGCCCGATGCATCTCCAGTAAACCGGCGGCACCGTCATTACCCATACCGGTCAGGATCACCCCCACGGCATTTCGCCCCGCATACTGCGCCACGGAGCGAAATAGCACGTCGACCGAGGGCCGATGGCGATTCACCGCCGGGCCGTCATGGATGCGCACCTGATAGTTTGCCCCACTGCGCGCCAACTCCATATGCCGATCACCGGGTGCAATGTAGGCGTGTCCGGGCAATACACGTTCACCATCTTCTGCCTCCTTCACCGTGATCTGGCACAATTTATTGAGCCGCTCGGCAAATGAACGGGTAAAACCCGGTGGCATATGCTGAGTAATCAATAGCGCCGGACTGGTGGGCGGCAAAGGCTGTAACACGGTACGGATAGCTTCTGTTCCCCCCGTAGATGCCCCAATGGCGATTAACTTTTCACTACTGAGCAACGGGGTGTGGGTCAGCATCACCGGAGCATGTTCTGGTCCGCGTTGTGGCAGGCGGGCTTTAGCGGCGGTACGGATCTTCTCCGCAATCAACTCACTGTAAGCCAGCATCCCCTCTCGGATACCCAACTGGGGTTTGGTCACAAAATCGATCGCCCCTAACTCCAGCGCCCGCATGGTTATTTCGGAGTTCTTACCGGTTAAGGATGAAACCATCACCACCGGCATTGGCCGCAACCGCATCAGTTTCTCAAGAAAATCCAAGCCATCCATGCGCGGCATTTCAACGTCGAGCGTCAAAACCTGCGGATTGAATTTTTTGATCAAATCGCGGGCGACCAATGGATCCGGTGCCGCTGCAACCATCTCCATATCTGGGTGACTGTTGATAATCTCTGTCATTAGCTGGCGCATCAATGCAGAATCATCAACGCACAATACTCTGATTTTACTCATCACCTCTCCTTGGTCAGTCCATAAACGGTCTGCCCGCGCAAATAGAATTCCCGACTAATTTGACTGAAATTCTCCGAGTGACCCGCAAACATCAGGCCACCGGGTTTTAGCAAAGGGACAAAGCGACGCAGAATGCGCTCCTGCGTCTCTTTATCAAAATAGATCATCACGTTACGACAAAAAATAGCATCAAATTGCCCCGGTAACGCCCACTCAGGGGCCAATAGATTAAGTTGCTGGAACTGAATCATATTGGCCAGTTCTGGCCGCACCCGCACCATACCCTGATGGGGGCCGGTGCCACGCAAGAAATAGCGTTGCATCTGTTGCGCCGACAGTGAGCGCAGCTCATCCTGCCGATAGACGCCGCTGGTCGCTTTCTCCAGCACTTGCGTATCGATATCACTGGCCAAGACCTGACACGATCCGGCACGATTTCCCAGCGCATCACTTAATGTCATGGCGATGGAATAGGGCTCTTCACCGGTCGATGCTGCCGTACTCCATACCGAATAACTCCCCGGACGCTGGCGAGCGTGTTCAGCCAGAATCGGAAAATGGTGCGCCTCACGGAAAAATGCCGTCAGATTAGTGGTCAACGCATTTACAAATGCCTGCCACTCTGCACTATTCGGGTCACTCTCCAACACCGCAAGGTATTGACCGAAATCGTTAATATCTAGCAATCTTAACCGCCTGACCAAGCGGTTATAGACCATTTCCCGTTTGTGATCGGCCAGTACAATCCCGGCTCGTTGGTAAATAAGTTGGCAAATGCGCCGGAAGTGGACATCCGACAGCGGGAGCCGTTGAATCATCTGGGTCAGAATTGACCCAGACTCTAAGGGTGATGGCTGAGCTGCTTGATTTAAAGACGATTGTTTCATCGATGATGATTTCATCCAGCCTCCCCCCATAACAAAGTCTTGGTTACGTCATTTGACAATCTGGGATTTCCTTTGCGACCGTGGCTTTTACAACAGATTGCTTACTACTGCTTCGCCCCTCCCCGCTGTCGCTATCCTGCTCCAAACGAAAAACAGACACTGCATTGGAGAGCATACTTGCCTGCTCTTCCAGTGCGTTAGCCGCAGCCGCAGCCTCTTCCACTAATGCGGCGTTTTGCTGAGTGACCTGATCCATCTGTGTTACCGCGAGTGAAACCTGCTCAATACCCCGGCTTTGCTCATCCGAGGCGGAAGCGATTTCACCCATAATGTCGGTAACCCGAGTCACTGAGCGAACGATCTCTTCCATGGTACTACCCGCATTTTCAACCAGTGTGGACCCCTGGCTAACACGACTGACCGATTCATCGATCAACACTTTAATCTCTTTTGCCGCTTGCGCACTGCGCTGGGCCAAATTACGTACTTCACCTGCCACTACCGCAAAACCACGCCCCTGTTCACCGGCACGTGCGGCTTCAACGGCCGCATTCAGCGCCAGAATATTCGTTTGGAAGGCGATACCATCAATCACGCTGGTAATGGCACCAATCTTCTTCGAACTGGTCGCAATATCATGCATGGTGGTGACCACACCGTGGGTCAATTCGCCCCCTTTGGCGGCGGTTCCCGATGCATCTTGCGCCAACTGTGTTGCCTGACGCGCATTATCCGCATTCTGTTTCACGGTGGCGGTCAGTTGCTCCATACTGGCCGCTGTTTGCTCCAGTGATGCTGCCTGCTGCTCTGTTCTCGCAGACAAATCATTGTTACCGGCCGAGATCTCCTGGATCCCTGTCAGCATCGATTCGGTCCCATCACGGACGTGGCTGACAGTGGTGATTAACGAGTGCTGCATGGTGCGTAAACTGGCAAACAGTTGACTGATTTCATTGCGGCCAGAGACATCAATCTGAGCGGACAAATCCCCCTCAGCAATGCGATCGAAGTGGGCGCGCATAATCTTCAGCGGGTTCACGAACATCGTGCGTAACCAAACCAGTGAAGAGAGCCCCATCAGGATCACCATCAAAATCGCGCCACCAAATATCCAGATAGAGAGGTGGTAAGCTTGCTGATTCTCTGTGCCCGCCTCGGCAATCACCTCATTGGCATATTGCAAATACTGCAAAAAATCTGCCTCGAACAGATCTTGTGTTTTCTGGGTGGGCTGATCCATAAAACCTTGTAGATTGCCGGCCTCCAGAAAATCAATGAGTTGCCGTAACGAGAGCCGTAAATTCTGATAACTGTTTTTGGTGGCATCCAGCAACTCACCACCGGTTTCACTCTGATCAAGGCGCGGCACCGCCAGGAATTGATTAAAATAGAGATCCGCTTTCTGTAATGAGCTGCGTGCATTGCCCATTAATGCGTTAACTTGCTCCTGAGGGACTTTGAGAGCCGAGCGCGTCCCCGCTCGGTTTAAGGTATTACGCGCCTGAAGCAAGGATACCCAACTGAGGCTTAATGCATCCCGTTGCTGACTGCTGAGATCCACACGATTTAAGTTTTGGTAGTCTGAGCGAAAAGCCGTAAATGACAGACCACTTGAAATTAACTGTATGGAGCAGATCAATATCAGTAACAGGAAAAAGCTGGTAGAAATCCGGATTCGGCCAAACATCGTAACCTCTTCTCAGCCGGCTCATAGGCCGGCTTTATCTATTTTTTGTGTAGGGGGGATGTCTAGAAAGTTTCCCAATTATCTTGCAGGTCACTTCCCAGTGTTTTTTTAGCAGTACCGCTCAGATCCTGTGTCGGCTGCTTGATTTTTCTCACACTCTTGGTGCTACTGCCGTTATCCATACGCAAAACGAATACAGACATGGATTGGGTCAACATACTGGCTTGCTCTTCCAGTGCGGCGGCGGCAGAAGCAGACTCTTCCACCAACGAGGCGTTTTGCTGGGTCACACGATCCATCTCGGTGACCGCCTGACCAACCTGGTCGATACCGCGACTTTGTTCATCAGAGGCAGACGCGATTTCACCCATGATGTCGGTGACGCGCGTGACGGCATTAACGATATCGCCCATGGTTTCACCCGCGCTTTCAACCAGCACCGAACCCATGTCGACCCGGTTGACGGAGTCTTCAATCAAGCCCTTAATCTCTTTTGCTGCTTGTGCACTGCGCTGCGCCAGGTTGCGCACTTCACCGGCGACCACGGCAAAACCACGACCCTGCTCACCGGCACGGGCCGCTTCCACGGCGGCGTTCAATGCCAGGATATTGGTCTGGAAGGCAATGCCGTCGATGACGCTGGTAATATCGGCGATTTTCTGCGAACTACCGGCAATTTCGTGCATGGTTTGCACCACGTTTGCCACCACTTTCCCGCCTTTTTGCGCGGTTTCTGATGCGCTCAATGCCAGTTGGCTAGCCTGACGGGCATTTTCAGCATTCTGTTTCACGGTGGCGGTTAACTGCTCCATGCTGGCGGCCGTCTCTTCCAGTGACGCGGCTTGCTGCTCGGTACGCGCGGACAGGTCATTATTACCGGCGGCGATTTCAGATGCACCGCTGTAGATGGCATCTGCGCCTAAACGCACGTCATTAACCGTGGTCGCCAATTCAGACTGCATGTGTTTCAGGCTGGCAGCTAAGGTGCCCATCTCATTGCGGCTATGCACTTCGATGGTTTGGGTCAAATCACCATTGGCGATATGCTTGATATGCTCAATCAGGTGTTTCAGTGGATTAATCAAGATGTGTTGCATACCCAGCCACACCACGATAATCACGGCTAATACCGCAATCAGTACGGCGACAATCACACCCATAGCAAAGCTGAAGGAGCGGTTGCTATCTTCCACGGCGGAAGCATATAGGCGGTCATTCTGTGTTAGGTAAGTGTTATAATCTTGCTCAAAAGCATTCTGGAAGCTGGAGGTTGGCTGATCAAAAAATTCGTTGATTTTACCCGCTTCCATCAATTGGATAAGCTCAGTCAGTGCGCCAAAGTATTGGTCATAGGTCTGTTTTAATTTTTTAGCTGACTCTGCATCTTGCTGACTATCCAGCGGAATTTGTTCATAGTTTTTAAAACGGTCTGCCGCCACACCCAATGTACCTTTGGCTGAAGCCAGAAGATCATTGACCGTAGGGCCACTGCCGGTGTGATTGACATCCATCATGTAGCGGATGCCTGCGCGGTTCAGTGTATTACGTGTTTGCAGCAGATTTACCCAGCTATCATTCAACACCGATTGTTGCTGACGGATAACTTGTAAAACAGCGAAGTTTTCTTTGTCATTTTTCAGGGAGTTGAAGAAAAGCCCGCTGGAAACCAGCTGTAAGGCACCAAATAGCACTAACACCAGCAGCAGGCTGGTGACCACTTTCATACGCTTAAACATGTTGTCCCTTCATAAGTACGCCAAAACATAGGTATGTCAAAATACGGGTACGCCAAATCACAAGACGCCTAATTAACTCTGTTATCGGCATCAAAGGGGGGAACTTTACCGGGGAGGGGGATTATTTTAATGGCATGTTAATGGTTATGGGGTTGGGTTGAGTGATCACTTTTCCTGCGTGGTGGATTGGATCTGGTTTCGGTTGATAGTCGTTCTGGTGATTGGGATTGGGATTGGATCTGGTTTCGGTTGATATTCGTTCAGTGATGACCTGATCTCCGTCGCCTCAACCGAGTCGGGCCGCAGGGCGGCGGCCCAACACCCGCGCCTGGCGCGAAATATTGTGGCTGCGCCATTCCCTCCGGCAGCTTGCCGGCTAATCGAACCGGGGCTGACTCGCTCCCAGCTCGACAGCCCCTTTCGCCGCGTCCATGCGGCTCATTCGGCCTGCAATCTTTGTCGGCAATATTCCTGATTGCGCTCAACATCAAAAGAGAAAGTCAAAATCAAAACCCTGTTTTTAGGTTTTGAAGTTAAAAGCACATTTGAGCTGCCGAGTGAAGAGTGGAGGTAGGTCGCGAGGCATGGATGCCGAGCGAGCCGTGCGTTAGTGCAGGGGTCCCAAGGGGGTTACGCGCTTGTAACCCCTTTGGCGGTTGGTTCATCGGTGGGTAGTTGAGCACTGAAGTTTTAACAACCGAACTTGTCACTCAACTGAATATCAACCGAAACCAGATCCAGATCTCGCCCCGAAACTCTTATCCCTTCGCCACCGCATCAATCAACGACATCTCTTCGCTGCTCAACAACTTCTCGATATCAACCAAAATCAGCATTCTTTCGCCCAGAGAACCTAACCCCGTTAGGTACTCGGTCGCCAAAGTGACGGCAAATTCAGGGGCAGGACGGATCTGTTCATTGGTCAATGACAGCACATCAGACACACCATCAACCACAATACCGACAACGCGCTGATCAAGATTCAGCACAATCACCACGGTATTTTCGTTATAGCTAACGCCTTTTTGTGCAAATTTAACCCGTAGATCAATAATGGGAACGATGACGCCACGTAAGTTAGTGACCCCCTTAATGAACGCGGGGGTGTTAGCAATGCGGGTCACCTGATCGTAACCACGGATCTCTTGCACTTTCAGAATATCAATGCCGTACTCTTCATCACCCAGCGTAAAAATCAGGAACTCCTGTCCTACCGTTTCGCCAGCCAGCTTCGTGACGGTTGCTAGTCCTGCCATGTGTTTACCCTTCAATCAGTAGGTTGAATTTATGTTTTTTTTCAGGGCCGAGAACATCATCCACAGCCCTGCACCTGTTTACATATGGATTCCATACAGGCGCTATACGGGAGATCTGCTATGCGGCGGTATCTTCAACCGTGACGCGTTTTTCCCGGTTTAGAGCCTGCAAAGCTGACACATCAACAATTAACGCCACGCTGCCATCACCCAATATGGTCGCGGCTGAAATTCCTGGCACCTTGCGGTAGTTACTCTCCAGGTTTTTCACCACCACCTGATGCTGACCGATCAGTTGGTCTACCAACAGCGCATAACGGCGACCGGCACTTTGCAGAATGACAACAATGCCTTGAGTGGCTTCAGTTTTAGCATTTTCAACATCAAATACCCGATACAATTCAACCAGCGGTAGGTACTCTCCGCGCACTTGTAACACGCGTTCACCGCCGGCGAGCGGGTGCAGATCTTCCGCCAAAGGTTGCAGCGACTCCATCACCGCGTTCAGTGGCAAAATGAAGACTTCATCACTGACTTTGACGGACATGCCATCAAGAATAGCCAGCGTCAATGGCAGCAAGATACGGATCGAGGTGCCAAGACCCGCCTGGAAACTGACCTGCACATGGCCACCCATCTCCTGGATATTTCGCTTAACCACATCCATCCCGACGCCACGACCAGAAACATCCGTCACTTGCTCAGCGGTGGAGAAGCCCGGTGCGAAAATCAGCATCCCGACATCTTCATCGCTCATATGCTCATTGACCGCCATCCCTTGAGACTGCGCTTTCGCCAGGATTTTTTGCCTATTTAGCCCTGCGCCATCATCAAGCACTTCGATGCAAATATTGCCGCCCTGATGCTCAGCGGAGAGTGTCAGATTGCCCACCGGCTGTTTACCGGCGGCAATACGGGTTGATGCATCTTCAATACCGTGATCCAGACTATTACGAACCAGATGGGTTAATGGGTCGATAATGCGCTCGATCAAACTTTTATCCAGCTCGGTCGAGCTACCCAGCAGCGTCAATTCAACCTGCTTATTGAGTTTGCTCGCCAGGTCGCGCACCAACCGTGGGAAACGGCTGAATACATACTCCATCGGCATCATCCGGATGGACATCACGGACTCTTGCAAGTCACGCGCATTGCGTTCCAACTGACCCATGCTATTGAGCAAATCACCGTTAATTACCGGGTCCAGGATGCTGGAGCGCTGTGCAAGCATTGATTGGGTGATAACCAATTCACCCACCAGATTAATCAACTGGTCAACTTTCTCAACTGCGACACGGATGCTGGTGGATTCACTGGCTTTCGCTTTTGGCTTCACATGCTCAGGGCTGGTCGGCATGGCAACCGCATCCACTTGGGGTGCTATTTTGGCTTCGGCAACAGATGCAACGGCGGCTTCTGGCGCAACGACGGCAGCTGCCGCAGCGACTTCTGGCACAGGTTCTGACTCAGCCGGTAAAAAACTAATTTGCTCCGGTTCCAGCACAAAACAGAGTACCGCACTGATATCATCTTCATTGACCGAGGTAATCAGGGTCGCTTCAAGGCTATCAGCACTTTGATGCGGATCTTTGACTTCGCCCAGATTGCCCAGCTCTTCCAGCATCAGCGGGATCTCTTGCTCTTTCAGGCCAGATAGGCGAATGCGCATCCCCCCCAGAACCAGAGCCGGCGACTTACCGCTAACTTTCGCTTCAGCGGTTGCCGCACCACTGCCCTGTGCGGCGGTTGAGACATGGCCCGATTCCTGTTGCTCTAAGGCTTCAAGTGCCAATTGGCGCAGCGCGTGACAGATATACTCAAAGCTTTCCGCATTGGGTTCCTGCGAGGTTTTGTAGGCGTCCAACTGTTCCTGCATAATATCTTTCGTTTCCAAAAACAGGTTGATGATATCAGTGCTCAGGCGCATCTCGTCGCGGCGAGCACCATCCAACAGGTTTTCCAACAGATGGGTTGTCTCTTGCAGCACCGTAAAGCCAAACGTCGCTGCCCCACCTTTGATGGAGTGAGCAGCACGGAAAATGGCATTGAGTTGTTCATTGTCTGGTGCCAGCGGGTCCAGCAATAACAAGTGCTGCTCCATATCCGCCAGCAGTTCATCTGCTTCATCAAAAAACGTCTGATAAAACGCGGTAATATCCATGCTCACGGTGTCACCTCTACTGTGCGTCGCGGCTTGTCGGAGAGACCGGTGCATGACTTGCAGGCGCCGCTGGCAACGATGTCGTTGGCCCGGTGGCAGCTGGAGTGATGTTCCCCGTGCTCGATAGTTGTGTTTGTGGTGCTGTTGTTGATGATGATGTTGGCGATGATGATACTGGCGATGCCGCTACTTTCACTGGAAAGTCCGCTGCCGCCTTAGCAGGTTGCGGCTCAGTGGCTGAACCTGCCGCTGCCGATCCAGTGGCTACCGTTTGCCCAGTGGATGTGGCCGTTACCGCTGGCGCTGACGGTGTCGTAGCAGTGACCGCTGATGTCGCCGCCGGAGCAGTACCCGTGGTCTCAATCTGCTTCAAGCTTTCCGCTTTTTCGATATCCAGCGCTCTGTTATCTAAATTCTCATGCTCAATATCATGTTGGGTCTGTTTGTTAAGCACCAGGATACTGATACGGCGGTTGACCGGGTCATCCGATGCTTGCTCTTTGAGACGCATTGTTGAGGCCATGCCCACCACGCGCAGCACTTTGCCCTCATCCAAGCCCCCAATCAGCAATTCACGTCGTGAAGCATTGGCGCGATCCGCTGACAACTCCCAGTTGCTATAACCCCGTTCGCCGTTGGCGTAAGGCAAGTCATCGGTGTGACCCGACAGACTGATTTTATTCGGTATATCATTCAGGATAGGGGCTATTGCACGTAAAATATCGCGCATATACGGCTCAACCTGTGCACTCCCCATCTTGAACATCGGCCGATTTTGACTATCAATAATCTGAATTCTCAGGCCTTCTTCCATCATGTTAATCAACAGATGTGGCCGCAACGCTCTCAATCTTGGGTCGGATTCGATGAGCTGATCCAGCTTTTCCCGTAATTTATTGAGGCGGTACTCCTCTTTGCGGCTCTCTTCCGAATCTATGTGCTTACGCACCTCACCCACCTGCTGGGTCGGGTCATCACCGCCCCCTGGAATGGGGCTGGTACTGGAACTGCTTTTATCACCGCTGGTCAGCGCGACTTTCAATGGTGTACGAAAATAATCTGCAATTTGCGTCAGTTCTTGCGGGCTGGAAACCGATAGCAACCACATCACCAGAAAGAAGGCCATCATCGCGGTCATAAAGTCAGCGTAAGCGATTTTCCATGACCCGCCATGGTGGCCACCACCATGTTTGGCCTTGCGCTTTTTGACCAGAATAACGGGGTGGTTCTGATGCTTCATGCGTCCTCTTCTGTCGCTTGCGGTACTGGAGCTTTCACTCTGCGCACATGCTCTTCCAACTCAATGAACGATGGACGCTCCGTGGTGTAGAGTGTTTTACGACCAAATTCCACGGCAATTTGCGGCGCATATCCGTTCAGACTGGAAAGCAGTGTTACCTTGATGCACTGCATCATTTTGGTGGTTTCTGCACTCTGTTGACGTAGTAAGGTCGCCAAAGGTGAAATAAATCCATATGCCAACAAAATACCCAGGAACGTCCCCACCATCGCATGGGCAATTAACGCGCCAAGTTCTGCGGCAGGTCGGTCTGCGGAGGCCAGGGCATGGACGACCCCCATCACCGCGGCAACAATACCGAATGCAGGAAGAGAGTCCCCCACCATCGCCAAACTCCCAGCGGGAACTTCGCACTCTTGCTCGTGGGTCTCTATCTCTTCATCCATCAATGCTTCGATTTCAAAAGCGTTCATATTTCCGCTAACAATTAACCGCAAATAGTCGGTAATAAATTCGACTAATAACTTATCGGCCAAAATCCTCGGATAATTAGAGAATATTTCACTTTCACGTGGATTTTCTATATCACGCTCCAGTGACAACATTCCCTGCTGACGGGATTTTGCTAATAAGCGGTAGAGCAGCGCCATTAAGTCCATATATAGGACTTTGTTATATTTAGAGCGGCGCATCAATTTTGGCATTGCCTTCATTGTGGCTTTTATTGCTTTACCATTGTTACCCACAATAAATGCACCAATACCTGCCCCGCCGATAATTAAAAATTCAGCTGGCTGATAAAGTGCGCCAAGGTGACCACCAACAATTATGTAGCCACCAAAAACCGCACCTAAGACCACGATATAACCCAAAATAACTAACACGCGACATCCTTAGCAAAGTGTGTGGGTGGAAGGTGAGGTGTTAGCACCCTTTGAGTGTGATGAGTTGCCATTAACTGGCTACAGAAACGGTATCCATACCGCCGCTGTAACCAAAAATTCAGGCAAATCAAAGAAACTCAAACTGCGCGTTTAACCTGCTCATCCAGCAGTTGTGAAGTTATATCGGCAGATGGCGGAGAAAGTTTACGTTTTTTTACTGCGCGGGAAGGTGGCTGGCAGAGACTACAGACAAAGCTGTTTCGTGGCTGGTGCGCATGGGTGATAAAAGTCCCACCACAGCA
This sequence comes from Yersinia sp. Marseille-Q3913, assembly GCF_963892745.1. Lineage (NCBI taxonomy): Bacteria > Pseudomonadati > Pseudomonadota > Gammaproteobacteria > Enterobacterales > Yersiniaceae > Yersinia > Yersinia sp. Marseille-Q3913. Next base: position 117,742 of record NZ_CAWQAF010000033.1, read on the forward strand.
ATTGCAACCTGAGAGCTGCAACATACCACTGTCAACGAATCGAACCAGTGTCCAGGCACGGGTTAACGCCAGCAATGGCGGGATACCCGACTGATCAGGGCACTGTTCCAGATAGAGACGATAAGCCTTAATAACGGCCTCAACACCGGTGCATTGTCCGCTTTTTAGCAAGAAACTATAGGCGTTATAAAACATCGATGAATGAATATTTTGTTCCCAAGTCATAAACCAATCGGTGGAAAATGGTAACATTCCTTTCGGTGGCGGGCTGCCTCTCAGCTCTTTGTAGAGCTTAATTAAACGCCCCCGGCTGAGTTGCGTTTCGCTTTCCAGCATCTGTAAACGCGCACCTAAAGTTATCAACTCCATTGCCAAATGAATGTCTTTGGCTTCCTGGACAATACTTTTCTCAACCATCTGTCATGCTCTTCTCTTAGGTGCACTACCGTCTTTTAACGATAGTTCGTGGAGTAAGTGGCTCGACAATAAAATTCCGGTATGGATTTGCTGCAAGTCATCCACACGAGACTCTTTCGTCAGATGATGAATAGTGTTGTGATCACTGAAGCGGAAATGACAGACTAATTGGTTAGTCTCAGCCAATTTAACCATTTGCGGTAAGGTTAACTGTGATAATGCATTGGCCATGCTATCAGTAATACCCAAGCGAAACATCGCTGAGGCTTTCTCATCGTTAATTAACCGCTGCGCTAAGAGCAAATATGACAAATTAATATCATAAATATGTTTGAGTAATTCAGACGTACTCATTTTACACATCCCGACTGATTATGTTTTAAAACATAAGTTGGATGATAGTATTTTTCACCCAAGACCTGGGATCCTTCCCGTTATACAGTTAATTAGCACCTATAGAACTAAAAGTAATTGAAACCTACTGGTGTTACGTTACAAAAAATACCATTTTGGTATGAAACAGCATGTCGTTGGCCTGGCAGCTGAATTTTGTGCTGCTCTGATAATGCACCACCATCATGGAACTTTTCTTACAAAATATTAGGATTATTCCTAAAGAGGCCCAACTCTACTCCCGAATCGTTAGCACATACAATGTGACTAGTGATTCATTTTAAATGTAATGTGATATGCATCACAAAAATAAAATAAAAAGTTGCTACTACCTGTCGAAACTGTTCATTTACTAACCACCGGCGCGTTCAAAAAACAACCAGAAGTCAGAAAAGAGCTAAAAAACTAAGGATATAGGCCCAATTCTTACTGTTTTTAGATCAATTCGAACAAATGCATTCCTAAAACAAAATAGCAGAACATAAATCTGTCATAACCTGAAATTATCAGCATTAAGGACTGCGATCACCCCTAATTACTCGGTAAGACTATAAGTAACCTGTCGGGACTATTTTTCTTTAACGAATATTTATGCGATTACAATAACTACCACTTATCGATCACTTATTAACCAACCCACCTTTTAGCGTTAAAAAGATCGACGTCGCGTAGTAAAAAAGGCAACAGAGGTAACTACATATTTCACTTTCGCTTAACCAGACACATTCTCATCGCTCGCCTTTTCAACTTTGGTTCATATCCTCATTTTTGCAAGGGATTTGTAAATAAAATGTAAGATAAATTAATTAATAATGTTTGAGTCATAAGTTTGCCATGTGATTTTTTAACTGCTAGGTTAATTAAGTCACTGCAATAGCTAGTATTTTTAACCGGTTACCACTAAATGTGATTAACATCTCATTTATGAAATCTGTGATGCCCTACTCTTTAATCAATAGCTGTGCTTATGGGAGCGTAATAATGGGATACAGCAATGTACTGGTCGCAGTTGCTCTTTCACCCGAAAGCCAACAATTAGTTGATAAAGCCGTTTCCATCGTTCGCCCCTATAACGGCAATATTTCGCTAATCACATTGACGGCCGAACCCGAAATGTACAGCAGCTACGCAGCACCTATGCTCGGTGATTTGCGAACGGTGTTACAAGAAGAAGCACAGCTATTTATGGAGAGATTGGCTATTAATGCCGGCTATCCGGTTAAGAGTAGAACCGTGGTTCATGGTGAATTCGCTGATAGCCTGGCTTACTGTTGCCAGCAGCGGCATATTGATTTGGTTATCTGTGGCAACCACAGCACCCGTTTGATTAATAAGTTCTCTTGCTCAGCGGCTCGGCTGATTAATACCAGCACAGTGGATGTCCTCATCGTCCCTCTTTGAGTGGCCACTTTTTCGCCTCATGGCGGCAGTGGCAGCCAATCAACAGCAATAAATCTCAGTTATTATTCCGGGGCTATTTGGCCCCGGATATCCTTCTATTACATCATGTTATGCAAGTATGGTTACGGTTAGAACCACTTGCCGAAACGGCGGATATAGAACTGTTTCATCAGTTGCGCAACGACACAGTAGCTGATCAGTGTTCCTGCCAGCCATGGGAAATATTCCCAGGGTAGTGGTACTAAGCCGACCAAAGTTCCCAGTGGTGAAAACGGAATATAGATGCCGATAGCCATAATTAACCCCGTCGTCAATAGTACTGGCAACGCCGCCGTACTTTGAATAAACGGAATTTTTTGTGTGCGCAACATATGAACAACCAACGTTTGCGATAACAGACCCTCAATAAACCAACCTGACTGGAACAAAGCCTGATGCTCGACACTATTAGCGGCAAAAACAAACCACATCAATGCAAAGGTGGTAATATCAAAAATGGATGAAGTTGGCCCAATCCATAGCATAAAGCGGCCAATATTTTTAGCATCCCACTTGCGCGGTTTACGTAAAAACTCTTTATCCATCTTATCCCACGGCAGTGAAAGCTGGGAAATGTCATACATCAGGTTTTGTAACAGTAGGTGGATAGCTAACATTGGTAGGAATGGAATAAATGCGCTGGCCACTAATACCGAGAACACATTACCGAAGTTAGAACTGGCTGTCATATTCAGATACTTGATGATATTACCGAAGGTTTCACGTCCAATAATGACCCCCTCTTCGAGCACCATCAGGTTCTTTTCCAACAAAATGATATCTGCTGACTCTTTGGCAATATCCGTGCCGGTATCAACCGAAATCCCCACATCAGCATCGCGCAACGCCGGCGCGTCATTGATGCCATCCCCCAGAAAACCAACGGTATGCCCATTACTTTGCAGCATTTTCAGCACCCGTGATTTTTGCAGCGGCGTCAACTTGGTAAACACCGTGCGCAACTCCACTTCCCGCGCCAGGGTTTCATCATCCATGCTTTCAATATCACGACCACTCAACGGCTCGCCCGGTTCTAGCCCCACGTCACGGCAGATTTTTGCCGTAATAATCGGGTTATCGCCCGTTAGCACCTTGACTGCGACGCCGTTTTCACGCAACGCGGTGATCGCGGCCTCGGCGCTCTCTTTCGGCGGGTCGAGGAACGTCAATAACCCTTGCACCACCAGATCGCGTTCATCAGCAATATTTAACGGCAATTCACTGGCTTGAGCCCCCAACTCGTGGGTTGCCAGTAGCAAGACACGAAAACCATCTTCGTTATATTGCGTGGCTAACGCCAGTAATTCAGCCCGGCGGCTATCATCCAATGGGACTATTTCACTCCCCTCGCGGACTTGAGTACAGATGCTCAGCATCTCCTCTACCGCACCTTTACAGATTAAACGCTGCTGTTGCTGCTCATCTTTTACCACTATCGACAAACGGCGGCGGATGAAATCAAAGGGCAGCTCATCTACTTTATTAAAGCCGCGCAGCGCATCGATCTCAGGTTTGCCTCGGCTAAATTTGATGACCGCCTGGTCCATCAGATTACGCATACCACTTTGGTGGAAACTATTGAGCCATGCCAGTTGCAGTACCTGCTGGTCATTAGTGCCATTGGCATCTAAATGGTGCTCAAGAATGATACGGTCCTGGGTTAATGTGCCGGTTTTATCCGTACATAATACATCCATCGCGCCAAAATTTTGTATTGCATTCAATCGCTTAACCACAACTTTTCGCCGTGACATCGCGATGGCGCCTTTCGCCAGGTTAGAGCTGACAATCATCGGCAACATTTCAGGGGTCAACCCCACCGCAACCGCCAAAGCAAACAGTGCCGCCTCGGTCCAATCCCCTTTGGTAAAGCCATTAATCAGCAATACAATGGGGACCATCACCAACATAAAGCGGATCAATAACCAACTGACACTGTTAACCCCGCGATCAAAAGCCGTTTGTGCACAATTGCCCACAATTGACTTAGCAAGCGACCCGAAATAAGTATGCCCGCCGGTGGCAACCACCACCGCCATTGCCGTCCCGCTGGCAACATTGGTTCCCATCAGACAGATATTAGACAATTCAAGTAGTTCGCTCTCACTACTGGCATCCGCATCGACTGATTTTGAGCTGATGTCGCCCATCGCATCGTACTTTTCGATGGGTATGGCCTCGCCAGTCAGAATTGCCTGACTAATAAACAGATCTCTGGATTTAATCAGCCGTAAATCAGCAGGGATCATATCTCCAGCTGATAAAAGAATAATATCACCCGGCACCAATTGCTTAATCGCAATTTCCTGTTTTGCTGGCTGAGCACTGTGGCTACTCCGACGCAATACAGTCGCGGTGGTGCGCACCATTGATTTCAGTGCTTCTGCAGCTTTATTGGTTCGGAACTCCTGCCAGAAACGTAATAGTCCGCTGATCAATACCATAGTGACAATTATAGTGACGCCAACCAAGTCGGTCTCTTCACCACGTTGCAATGGCAACCAATAGTCAGTAAAAAAACTAATCGCCGCCAAAACCATCAAAACAAAAATAAACGGGTTATTAAATGCAGCCAGTAATTGAGTCAGGGCCGGTGGTGCTTTCTCATGCGCGACTTGATTGATACCGTATAATTCCAGCCGCTCTCTGGCATCTTCTTCAGTCAGCCCATTTAGATTTGCATTCAGCTTGGATAAGGTTTGATCCAAGCTATTTTTAGCCTCTAATGCAATAGTAAATGTTTTTTTATTATTGCTGCGGTTTGTCGCTGTCTCTTTAAATTTGGTCATAACGCTTCTCTTTTAATTCTAAATACACAGGGCTTATCCGCTCAAGAAAGTTGAGATAAGTTGTGCTGAACTATTATTGCGCTGCCAATTTTATATTTAATTAGCAGCAGCTAATTAAGTTAACTCCGGGGTGATCATCCATAACAACTCCTTACTACCTCATGGGTCAGTGCTATTATTATTTATTATTGATTAAAAAAAGATCTGCCTCTTTTATTTGTTATGCCGGCAATTCAGATGCAATACGCCAATGAATAGAGCTAACACTGCGCTCCAAGCTTACGCGACAAACAATACCTTCAATCTCTTTCTGTGCCGCAGGTGTTGCCACTATTTCAGCACAGACTTCCAACTGGCCGGGCTTAGCAATATCGGCGCTGCAAAGTGATTGCAACCGTAATGCCACACCATTTAATGCCTGTAAAATAAGTGTGCGGACCAATATTTCATCCTCTGTACCGCAGGTAACCTGAATCCGGTAGCGAACTTCTAAATCTACGGCTTGTTGCTGGGGTTGTAAGTTAATACGTTGTGCGGCTTCACGTAATAATATATTAGCGCACAGAATAACCGCAGTTGCCGCCACGGCATTCCAATATAATCCCAGACCACAAAGCACACCAATACCCGCTGAACACCAAAGTGTTGCTGCTGTATTCAATCCTCGGATATTCATGCCTTCGCGCATAATAACGCCCGCCCCGAGGAAACCAATTCCTGAAACAACTTGAGCGGCAATACGCCCAGGGCTGTCCGGTGAGGTGGCATAAGAGCTAAGAATAAATACCGCAGCACCGGTGGCAACCAATGCATTAGTACGTAAACCCGCCATCCGTTGACGCCATTGTCTTTCAGCACCAATTAACGCGCCGAGACACATCGCCAATAATAAATTTACGACAAAAGGAGTTATTGCCATGATTCTCTCCATGAATTAATCATTGGTAGAATAATCATGTGCTATTTAGCACACAGGTAATTGTGCTGAGAGATATACTTAAGGTATTACTCAGCAAGAACCTATGTTTAGGTCAGGAGGGAATAGTGCGTGGTTGTTAAATACCATAATAAAAACCCAAATTAATACCCTCGATGGTTTCTCATCGAGTTAAAACATTATTGGGATTGCACAGCTCAGAAAATAGAGAGAGGGTGCTGCCCGCCATTTTTCGGCAAGCAACAAATCAATAGGGAGATAAGTTAGCTTGCCTTACTTATTTGACTACTACTTTGCGTATCCATTAGTTTCTCCATCCGATTTTTCCAAGAGTATAGTTGCGGGTGATAATTATGTAAAGCTTATATTCCTAAACAAAGACTAAACCAATCCAAGTGAATTAAATAATGAAATTAATATTTATAATATTGGCAATTAATTAATTGCTTTGAATTATTAGACATTATCTTCACGGATCTCACCGCTGGAAAAGAGCACTACAGAGCAATCTCAATCACCCCCCTCCCTTCGCTACATGGTTGCTCATGAAAATCTACTATCAAGTCATTGACTCAATTACAGAAATGTAAGGAATCTTTAATCTAAACTGCGACCGTGATCTCATTTATAGCCCTAACTATTTTAGGCCCGTTGCCGATAGGTTCTTAAAGGATTGTTGGGATTATTTTCAATATAGGGGTGAATTAATTTTAAGTAGCGATGCCTGCGCCCAAGGTGATCGAAGTGACAGCGAACAAGGCTACAGCTTCAAGTAAGCAGGGTATAGCAGGCAAGGACCTTTCCTCGAGCGACTATAGAAACGGAACTGACAATGAAACGTGGAAGTACGCATCAGCCATTGGATCGAAAAATAACGCCAGAACAGAGTGCAAATACGAAAGTACTGTTTGTTAATAACATGCGTCTGGTCACTTTGTTTATCGCCATCTTGGCGGGGATACTACTCTTATTTGCAGCGGCAATTGGTACGTCAGGCTACTTTTTAAAACAAAGTAACCAATCACTTGAAGAAGCGACCCAAGAGCTGGATATCCGACTGGGTCTATCGAATAGCTCGAATTACCTGCGCACTGCACGCCTTATTCTTATTCAAGCAGCATCATCGGCACGTATCGGTGATACCGAGGGTTACCAGCAGGGCCTAAAGAGTGCTGAAGGCTGGATTGCTCAGTCACAACAAATGTTTAACCTCTACTATAACCGCCCGGTTAAGTCTGAAACTGACACCGCTCTGGATGGGCCGCTGAAAAAAGCCTATGAGCAGTATCGCGACGATGGGATGAAACTCATGCTCGACGCGACCAAAGAGGGGCATTTTGAAGAAGTTATCTCCCTTGAGGCAGAAAAACTTAATCAGTTGGACAGTGCTTACAATGAGCCATTGTTAAAAGCGGTTAAATATCGCACAGAACGCGCCACCCAAATCAACCAGACAGCTCAGCAAGAAGCCCGCCTTGGTTACATATTGATGGGGGGAGCCTTTATTCTGGCTATTCTATTAACGTTGATCGCTTTTTTAGTGATCAGCAGGGTTATCATCAAGCCGATTAATTGGCTGGTAGAGCGCATTCAGCGCATTGCTCAAGGTGATTTGACCCAAACGCCCGTAGCCTTTGGCCGTAATGAGATAGGTGTATTGGGTAACAATATTCAGCACATGCAAGACTCATTATCCACTACAGTCGAAGCTGTCCGCAGCAGTGCTGAATCTATTTACCAAGGTTCCAGCGAAATTGCGCTGGGCAATACCGACCTTTCGGCACGCACTGAGCAGCAAGCCGCTTCACTTGAACAGACTGCCGCCAGCATGGAGCAACTCACCGCGACAGTGAAACAAAATGCCGAGAATGCCCACCATGCCAGCCAACTGGCGGCTAATGCCTCGGCTAAAGCGGCCCAAGGTGGTGACATTGTTGATGATGTCGTCAACACGATGGATAAAATATCCCTCAGCTCAATGAAAATTGCTGAAATTACCAATGTAATAAATAGCATTGCTTTCCAAACCAACATCCTGGCACTGAATGCTGCGGTTGAAGCTGCTCGCGCAGGTGAACAAGGCCGTGGTTTCGCCGTGGTCGCCAGTGAAGTTCGCAATCTGGCACAACGCAGTGCCGATGCCGCTAAAGAGATAGAGTTATTGATTGAGGCATCTGTTGACTTGATTGGTGATGGCTCAATTTTGGTGTCCGACGCGGGAAAAACAATGAGCGAAATCGTGACGGCCGTTACTCATGTCACTGATATTATGGGTGAAATAGCTTCGGCTTCTGATGAGCAAAGCCGAGGTATCAACCAGGTTGCGCAAGCGGTTTCAGAAATGGATAACGTGACGCAACAAAACGCCTCTTTAGTGCAGGAAGCCTCAGCTGCGGCGGCATCACTGGAACAACAAGCTGAAGTATTGACGCAGGCTGTTGCAGTGTTCCATCTAAACGGCCATAACCCTGCGTCTAAGGTTAAGAGAACAGCACTCGCGCCAACCGGTCAAAACAGTAAAGGTGCAAATAAAAAGTCAGGTGATGACTCGCTGAATTGGGAAACCTTCTGAGTTATTGATACCTAAAATTCAGCCAAGCTAAGATTGATAACATTAAATAGCAAAACCGGAGGCAAGGCAGGCACCCTCCTCCGGTTTTTTATTGTAAGCATCAGGTGTAGTACCCGTACTACTTGTGCAGCGGCTCAACAAAAGTGCCATCATGGCTATCAATTTCATTAAAGAACCAGACACCTGCTGGATAATCTTCCAGTGCAACCAGGTACATGACGCCCTCACTAAACTGCTCTACCTCTAAAACAGCCCCTTCACGTCGTGGGCCGCCATCAGTTTTTACTGTCACCCGATCATTCACTTTCATGATATTACCTTCAATTAAATCAATGCCACTAGTGTATACCCAAACTCATTGGAGTTGCAGCTAGCCCCCTGCGACTTCAAGTATAACGGGTATAGTGCAAAATCAAATGAGAATGATAAGGCTTACGTGCAGGTAACGGTATGCTTTTGGTGAATTTATTTGAGGGAAGAGAGAGACTTTTTCGTATAACGGGTAGATTTGAGTCAGTCAGCGGAGCCAAAAGAACGGTTAACCAGATCGGAGGTGTCTGACATCAAAAATTTACTGTGTACAGCCGATTTTTCTTTACGCTAGATAATAAAAAACCCGCCTTAGCGGGTTTTTTGATAATCAGCCAAAGGCCAATTAGATTGCAGTTACGTTTGCTGCAGACGGACCTTTAGCACCGTTCTCGATAGAGAACTGTACATTCTGGCCTTCAGCCAGGGTCTTGAAGCCTTGATCTTGGATTGCAGAGAAGTGAACGAACACGTCTTTGCTGCCATCAGCTGGAGTGATGAAACCGAAGCCTTTAGACTCGTTGAACCACTTTACTTGACCTTTCATCATGTTAGACATGTTTATTTCCTTTATTAAAAAATTTTGCCACCATGGGCGTGTTATAGCCGGTTATCAGTCGTTACTTATGGAGGCACTATGAAGGAAATTCGTCAGTGAAGAGCTATCAACGATAACGCTTTAAATATGAACCACTTTACTCAAGATGTCGTGCATAAATAGGTCTGTACCACAGGCCGAGACGCATTAACTCATGACCGGCTTTTAATAGCAACTCTTTTTAGCAGGCAAGCAGAAGATTCTTGATCAGTCGCCTAAAATAAAGCCAAAAAAGCTATTTATTATACTCTTGATACTCATTTTTACACGGAATAATCACCAAATTAATGGCCCTCAGAATCAAGGCATACTGCCGCATTCAGGAAAAAATATCAAAATACGCTAAATAGACTGCTTTTCATCACGTTTACCGGCCAGTGCTAAAAGTTTATCTTAAAATTTTGCTAGAATAAGCAGCCACCTACCCCGAGAGAGACACATGAGGCCGAAATCTGTCACTTTAGATGATGTCGCACGCCAAGCTGGTGTTTCGTATCAAACCGTATCCCGTGTTTTAAATCAGGCAGACCATGTCTCGCCCAAAACTCGCAGCAAGGTTGAACAGGCCATGACTGACCTGAATTATGTTCCTAACCGGGTAGCGCAGCAATTAGCGGGCAAACATAGTCTTACTCTAGGGCTGGCAACCACGGATCTCTCCTTACATGCCCCTTCGCAAATCGCGGCGGCAATAAAAAGCAAAGCTTGTGAATTGGGATATTCAATTGTCATTGCCATGGTAGATGACCACAGTGACCATGCCTGTCAGCAAGCCATAAATGAGCTATTAGCTCAACGGGTTGATGGCATTTTAGTCAACGTTCCTCTGAAACCAACCCGCAGTCAGAAAGTTGTCCAGCAGTGTGCAGGGACTCCGGTGTTGTTTCTGGATGTTGACCCGCAATCTGCCGCTTTCAGTGTCTTGTTTGACCCCAAGGTCGGGGCCATTCAGGGGGCAGACTACCTGATTGAGTTAGGCCACCAGCAAATAGCACTGATTTGCGGGCCGAAAGAGGCTATTTCATCCCAATTGCGCTATCAGGGCTGGCTACAGGCTCTGAGCCGTTCCTCATTAGTGCCACAGGCGGTCTATCACGGGGAGTGGGATGCACTAAGTGGTTATCAGGCAACGCAGAAACTCATGACCAGCCACATCCTCTTTAGTGCCATTTTAGTAGCTAACGACCAAATGGCGCTTGGCGTGCTACGTGCACTGCATGAGCATAATATTGATGTGCCGGAGCAAGTCTCCGTCATTGGTTACGATGACACCGCAGACAGCGCCTATTTCCACCCACCACTGACCACTGTCAGACAAAATTTCAAACTGTTGGGTGAAGAGAGCGTCTCCCGCCTGATAGTCAGGTTGCACCATACCATTGAGCCCCCTTCTGAAACGTTGCTATTAGCCACCCAGCTAACGATACGTCAGACAACTGCCCCATTTGCGCCTAAAAACGAATAAATGCGATCACTCTCGACTATTTAACCAACAGCTATTTACTTTATCTGCCACTGAATTCATCTTGAATGCATCGTAATTGTGAGCGCATAACATTTATTTCTATCGCTGACTAAAACAAGATAATTTTCGCAAAAAATGAGGTTGATATCATGACGTCACAGCAAAGGGATCAACAGCAGGCTAAGCCAACCCTATCGCAGATTTTGTCTCGCAGGGACTGGGAGAACCCGCAAGTGACGCAGTATCACCGCCTTGAGGCGCATCCCCCCTTTCAAAGTTGGCGTGACGTTAACGCCGCACAAAGCGACTCACCTTCTGCACAGCGGCAGTTGCTTAATGGATCCTGGTCATTTAGCTATTTCACCCAACCAGAGTACGTCCCCGATAGTTGGGTTGATCAAGATTTAATGGGGGTAAAAAAGCTGCCAGTTCCCGCCAATTGGCAGCTCCATGGCTATGACATGCCCATTTATACTAACGTGCAATACCCTATTCCAGTTGATCCCCCCTACGTGCCAAAAAAGAACCCAACTGGCTGCTATTCGCGTGATTTTACGTTAGCACCAGATTGGCTCGCGTCAGGCCAGACACGCATTATTTTTGATGGCGTTAATTCAGCATTTTACCTGTGGTGTAATGGGAAGTGGGTCGGTTACTCCCAAGACAGCCGCCTGCCCGCCGAGTTCGATCTCACACCTTATTTGCAGGCGGGAAATAACCGTATCGCCGTTTTAGTGCTGCGCTGGAGCGATGGCTCCTATCTTGAAGACCAGGATATGTGGCGCATGAGCGGTATTTTTCGTGATGTCAGTTTGCTGCATAAGCCAGAGATTCACTTGCGTGATATTCATATCGCGACTCATCTATCCCCGGAGTTTAGCTCTGCCAATTTAGAGGTGATGGCAGCGGTTAACATCCCACCGCTTGCTATTAATGACCCACGGGTCACAGGAGCCTATCAAGTCAGCGTACAACTTTGGCTAGCTGATCAATTGATTGCAAGTTTGCAACAACCGCTGGGCACACGGGTAATTGACGAACGTGGCCCTTATTTTGACCGCACTCGTTTATGCTTACGAGTCGATCGACCCTTATTATGGAGCGCAGAGCAGCCTACATTGTATCGTGCGGTTGTTTCCCTGCTAAATAACCGGCATGAACTGATCGAGGCGGAAGCCTATGATGTCGGTTTCCGACAGGTTGCCATTCATCAGGGCCAGCTTAAGGTTAATGGCAAAGCGATACTTGTTCGTGGGGTCAATCGTCACGAACATCATCCGCAAACCGGCCAAGCAGTAGATGAAGAGAGCATGCGGCAAGACATCATTCTGATGAAGCAACATAACTTTAATGCCGTGCGCTGCTCCCACTATCCAAATCACCCATTATGGTACCGATTGTGTGATCGCTACGGGCTGTATGTGGTTGACGAAGCCAATATCGAAACACATGGCATGCAGCCTATGGGGCGTTTAGCTGATGACCCACAGTGGTTTTCAGCTTTCAGTGAGCGAGTGACACGAATGGTTCAGCGTGACCGCAACCACCCTTGTATCATTATCTGGTCATTGGGCAACGAATCGGGCCATGGTGCAACCCATGATGCTCTCTACCGTTGGGTAAAAAGTAATGACCCGACTCGCCCGATACAATATGAGGGGGGCGGTGCAAACACTGCCGCTACTGACATTGTGTGCCCAATGTATGCCCGTGTAGATGAGGACCAGCCCTTTCCTGCGGTACCCAAATGGTCAATTAAGAAATGGGTGGGCTTGCCGGATGAGTCCCGCCCATTGATTTTGTGTGAATATGCCCATGCAATGGGTAATAGCTTTGGCGGTTTTGCCCGCTATTGGCAAGCATTTCGCCAGTATCCTCGGCTACAGGGGGGATTTGTTTGGGATTGGGTAGATCAAAGCCTCACCCGCCATGATGAGCATGGTCAGCCTTATTGGGCATACGGTGGTGATTTTGGCGATAAACCCAATGACCGTCAATTCTGTATGAATGGGTTACTCTTCCCTGATCGCAGCCCACACCCAAGCTTGTACGAAGCGCAATGCGCGCAACAGTTCTTCCAATTTTCATTATTGAGTACCGCACCATTAGTGATCAGTGTCACCAGCGAATATCTATTTAGAAGCAGCGACAACGAACGCCTCTATTGGCGCATTGAATGCGAAGGCGAAACCGTGCTAGAAGGTTACCTATCGCTGGATTTGCTCCCCGAAAGTACACGCAATTACACACTAGCCGAGCAGCTACCCATCATCGATAACCCCGGTAATTTATGGTTGAATATTGAGGTCAGCCAGATAAATGAGACTCCTTGGTCGCCAAGTGATCATCGCAGTGCATGGCATCAGTGGCATTTACCACAGGCTCTTTTTGCGCAGCCCGACCATTTCCCCGAAGAGAGCCAACCAGGCATCCTTCAACTGCACCAAGACACGCACTACATTATCGTGACACACCAGCAGCAGCGCTGGCAGTTCAATCGTCAATCTGGGTTGTTAGAGCAGTGGTGGGTGGGTGAAAAACCAATGTTACTCAGCCCACTACGTGATCAGTTTGTCCGTGCCCCGCTTGATAACGATATTGGTATCAGTGAAACCACTCGTATCGATCCCAACGCCTGGGTTGAGCGCTGGAAGAAGGCGGGGATGTATCAGTTGGAATCGCGTTGCTTATCACTACAGGCTGATAGTTTATCTAGCTCAATACAAATCAGTGCCGAGTACAGCTACGAGTTTGCGGGTCAACGGTTATTGCATACACATTGGCTATACCGTTTTGATCAGCAAGGCCGTATGACCATTGATGTCCGCACGCAAGTGGCGACAGCACTCCCCTCTCCGGCAAGAGTCGGCATGTGCTGTCAATTATCAGATATCGCAGAACATGTTGACTGGATAGGGTCCGGGCCTCATGAAAACTATCCTGATAGACAACTATCGGCACAATATAGCCATTGGTCGCAACCCCTTGAGCGGATGCATACACCCTACATATTCCCAAGCGAGAATGGATTGCGCTGTAATACCAGCACCTTGAATTACGGTCATTGGCAAATGACCGGTCACTTTCATTTTGGCATCAGCCGTTACAGTACAGAACAACTCATGACCACCAGCCACCAGCACCTACTCAAACCTGAGCAAGGGACTTGGCTGAATATTGATGGTTTCCATATGGGTGTTGGTGGTGACGACTCATGGAGTCCTAGCGTCCATGCAGATGATTTACTGACAGGCAGAATTTACCAGTACCAAGTTTGCTGGCAATACAACGCTTAGATTAGTGGGCAAGCTTAAACTTGTGGGGGAAAAGCCGTTGAATCTGTAACGCTATTGACGTGCAATTTCAGATTTATACCTATATCAGCACTGGCGTAACACCCATACAATCAAAGCGTTCAAACATCTCTTAGTCTTGATTTTAGCCATGCCTTGTTTGTCGCCATGCAAGTCTGTCCATACATGTATGACTCCTTTGTAAATTTATGCGCCCGCCCTATTGGGCGCTTTTTTTTTGGTTTTTTTTAACCCCCTGCGATGCCGCACCCCACCTGAATCTAGCCATCACTTAAGCACATTCTCGCTATGAATTATTTCTATTACAGCGCTAAGATACTCACTCAGCCACGGGTATAGCTTTTAACCTGGCACCTTCATGCGACAAAGGAATTTTATGAAATTATCAGCTCATCTTCCGGCGAATATGGTCGCGATTGAAATCGCACAGTCTGGCGGGCCGGAAGTGTTAGCGCCGGTAACTCGGCCTGTCCCTATGCCTGCCTCTGGTGAAATACTGGTTAAAGTTTCTGCCGCCGGGGTAAACCGCCCAGATGTGATGCAACGTCGTGGTCAATATGCACCACCGCCCGGGGCCTCCGATATTCCCGGATTAGAAGTTGCTGGCGAAGTGGTTGCTACCGCTGCCGATGTCAGCCGTTTTAAGATTGGAGACAGAGTGTGTGGCTTGATTGCGGGTGGGGGTTATGCCCAGTACTGCGTCATACACGAAACCAATGCCTTGCAGATCCCCGATAGCCTTACTGATATCGAAGCGGCGGCGCTACCTGAAACATTCTTCACTGTATGGACCAATCTCTTCCAGCGTGGGCATTTTACCGCAGGTGAAACTGTTTTAATTCATGGAGGATCTTCCGGCATAGGAACGACTGCAATATTACTAAGCAAAGCATTTGGCGCAAAAACCGTGATAGTCACTGTAGGTTCTGAGGAAAAGCGGCAGGCGTGCCTAACATTAGGGGCAGACATCGCCATTAATTACCACACTCAGGACTTTGTCGCTGAAACCAAGCGAGCGACATCCGGTAAAGGCGTCGATGTTATTGTCGATTTAATTGCCGGAGACTATGTCGCTCGCAATTATGAAGCTGCTGCCATGAATGGTCGTATTATTCAGATTGGTACGCAGAATGGTAACGTCAAAAACCTTAACCTAATGTTAATGTTGCTAAAACGCTTAACACACACTGGTTCTACATTGCGTTCACGCAGCGTGGCGGAGAAAGCCCTGATCGCCAAAGAGTTAGAGCAACAAGTTTGGCCGCTGCTGAGTGAGAGCAAAATGAAGCCACAGATCTTCCGCACGTTCCCACTGGAAGAAGCATCAAAAGCGCATGAATTAATGGAAAGTAGTTCGCATATCGGCAAAATTGTCCTGACAGTTTAACCCTGTTTTGAGACCATTATTACCCACATTGTGATAAGCCATCAGGTGAAAGTGAGCATTAAGTGGTTGCTTTCGCCTGATGAATAAATAATATACATCTCTATTAACCGCCTACTCACCTATAACAGTTTAGCTAGCGAATTTATTGAACTGCTATACTTTAGATCTAACCTTCCATGCTAATCTATAACAAGCGTTATGGTTTAATTTTATGCGTTATTAATCACAAGGTCATAATTATGGACATAATTAAAAAGATATTAATCGACGACATCGCAAGAATAAATCAAAAAGAAAAAAGAGATGGTCGGTTAAAATTTAACAGCGATTTTGTCTACAAGCACCCATATCTTTGTTTGGCGATGCTAGTGTCATACTTTTTTGTTTTAGTTTTAATGTACTTAACGCCCTATTTTGGCACCGGATATATGATTGCCTTTACCGTTTTCTTTGTCCTGATGTCAGCAATTCTGATGATGGAAATCAAACCAGTCTTTAGGTTTGAAGATATAGGTGTTCTTGATTTACGTGTCTGTTACAACGGCGAGTGGTTCTTTAGTCGTGCGTTATCAACACAAGCCATTGACGAGATATTGAATAATAAAGATATCAGTGATCAATTTAAGATTCGCTTTAAGCATATTATTAGCAACAAAGGTGAGATAGATTTTTACGATGTCTATGACTTGGCCTATTTGCAAAAAAAGTCGACTCAACCCAATGAGCCAAGTGCTATCGCCTCATTAACCAGTACATCAGCTTGAAGGCTGTAAGCAGTAAGATTAAAAAACACTTTTTCCCCACCACGGGGGCAGAGTGGCAGTCGTAACTTGGCCTCTTTATTTATCAGATACATTAGATTTATTAGGCAAAAGTCGGTAGTCCATTAAAAAATCGCCTATAATAATGCCAATGCACCTAATAATAAGAGGCCAGTAGAGGTATGGATAAGATTGACGAACAATTGATTGCCATTTTAGCGGGAAACGCTCGTATTTCGCTGAAAGAGTTGTCCCAACAAGTGAACCTCTCCTCCCCCAGCACATCTGAACGCCTCCGGCGCTTTGAAGAACGTAATATCATCCGTAGCTATACATTAGACCTAGACCAACGGGCATTTGGTTATAACTTGCAAGCAATTGTGCGCGTTAAGCCCTTGGCAGGGATGCTGCATATTGTCCAACAAATGATCCAAGAAACACCAGAGTGTGTTGAATGTGACAAAGTGACCGGTGATGATTGCTTTATCAGCCGTTTACACATTCAATCTATGGAACAGTTGGATATCATCACTGATCGATGGTCAGAACACGCCGAAATCCAGACCTCGATTGTAAAATCATCACCCATTATGCGGCGGTTACCCCCATTAGCTCAGTTGGCTAGGGGCTGTAAATTTTGAAAATTGTGTTACAAACCTCACTTTATCTATAATAAAGCGTTATGATTCCAATCATTGAATGAATATCTAACAGCGGATAATCGATGAGTAGTGATAATCTAAATCAGGCGTCAGATTCATTGATTCTTACGCTACCCCACAGCCGTTGGGGCCAAGCGGATGGCAACAGTGCCGTTGAGGCTCTGGAGCAAGGCAAAGTTCTATTTTTACCCCATCTTACTTTTGAACTGAGTGAACAGGAAAAACAGCTGCTTGATCCTGCATTGGTTGATGTGAAACGTAAGAATATCAGCTTCAAACCACAAGAAGGCGTGCTCACTGGTGTCACTGATGAAACCAAGGTTGCATTAATTCGCCAATTACTTGAGCGCTATTACCAAAGTTGCCTCAGTCTGGTGAATCAATTACTGCCGGAGTACACCTCCGTTCTGCATAGTCCGACCAATAGCCTGCGTTTGCATCCAGTGACCGCCTGGCGCGATAAGACATCTTGGCGCAAAGATGATAGCCGCCTACATGTTGATGCTTTCCCTTCTCGCCCTAATTATGGTGAGCGCATCATCCGCATTTTCTCCAATATCAATCCTCATGGTGAGCCTCGTGCGTGGCGGGTGGGCGAAGACTTCACACAACTTGCCAGCCGCTATTTACCCCAGCTTGAACGCTATTCGCCTATCAGTAGTTGGCTACAACATAAAGTGGGTATCACTAAGCGCCGCCGTAGCCATTACGACCATCTAATGCTTCAGTTACACGATAAAATGAAGTCAGATTTGGATTATCAAAAAAATGGTCTGCAACAGGCGATTGATTTCCTACCAGGCAGCAGTTGGATCTGTTTTTCAGATCAAACTCCCCACGCAGCGATGGGTGGGCAATATATGCTGGAACAAACCTTCCTACTACCTGTTGCTGGAATGAAAAACCCTCAACAATCTCCGCTAAAAATACTGGAATCATTGACGAAAAAGACTCTGATATAGTTGATAGCTTGTTACTGAATATATATGACAAAGAGTCCGCAAACAGGCGGACTCCTCAATGAAGTTATAATCGCCTAGCGAAATGGTATTCCCCATCAATTGAGTGAAAAAAATTCATTATTCCACTTGATCCCCACTAAAAAAATAAATATCATTTTTCACGTCAAGTAAACAAGAGTTATAATAGCTAGCGCATTGGAGGTTAATATGGTTAAAGTCTATGATAGAAATAGAAACCAAATTATCCCAGGCAAACGTGTTATGGTCGCGCAAACAGGGGAAATAGATGTAGCAAAAGCTATCCATGCGGATGGCTTGGCCCCAGTACAGGCAGAGCGTGAGCCAGTTGTGGAGTTACAGCATACCGGCGCACGTTACGTGCCTTTTGATTTAGTCAGACTGGGATAATCCTTTGTTGGACTACACTATTTTGTAGGCTAATGTCTCACCTTATTAATATCAATCCTTATATGCCGGAGTGAACCTGTATCAATAGGTCACTCCGGCACTACTCTTATATAACCCTAATTTTATATAAGCCTAATCAACTTCATATAATAGCCACAAGGTTTTTAACTAATAGCTATATATCCGGCCAGCAGTAATACCAGCCGGATAGCACTATTTAAATATGACATGCAGGTTCAATAATCTGAGCCACTCTCTTTTGGAAGGTATCAAGCTGGCAAAGTTTATCTGCCCCACTGTTCTCACAACCTTCGATCTCAATGGGAACAATACCGGCTGGATGACTTTTCAGATCTAATTTTTCGCTATTTCGTAATTGATCCATCGTTTGGTAGAACATCTTAACCGCAACATATTGCTGATGATTATCTGGATTCTGCCATAGTTCAAACACCAATCCCCCACCCGGCGGGGTATTATCAGGCTGTTGTGGTAGTTGCCAGTTAGCTCCCAGCATCCCCCCGATATTAGCGATATTGGTATCATGACCACCAAGGAAAAGGAGTTTGGTTTGCACAGATAATGGCAGTGTTTGGCCTTGACCATCCCGCTGAAGTGTTAGAGCCGTATCGATCTGTTGCAACAACGGCGTTCCCTTATGACGGGCGATATAAGGTGTTTTCGCCATCAAATCAAATTGCGCATTATGTAGCGATAATAATGAAACCCAATTCTCTGCCCCACTTAACCGATTCCAGGCAACATCCGGCATCCCTTGCGAATTTTGCAGCAAGAAAATTTCACCCAACGTGGATGATAATGCTAGCGGCCCACTGAGCGATACCTTTGTCCCCTGCTTATTCACCTTAACTTCATTGGCAGCAAAGGTGGCAAAATCGCAAGTTTTTCCTTGCTGCTGTAGTGACTTGCAATAGGGTGAGGCGGCGAAGTTTAGGATCTCACCCATCTGGGCAAATGGCTTAGCATAGCGCTGACTCAGTTCACTTAATGGCGCCCCGAATCGCGCCTCAATAGCCTTGTGGGTTTGTGCCAAATCTAACTTACATACACCTGCTTCTACAGGATGAAACAGTGGGTCGACCTTTTTCAAATCAGCCTGATAATGCACCTTTAGGCCACACCCCGGCGCTATACCATCCAGGAATGCTTGCCCTGTTAAGCGAGTCCGCTGATCAACATCGGCTTGCGCATAAAGGGTTCCATCTGCCGGGCACCCTGCTGGGAGTAACCCTTGACTGCGGAAATAATCACCATAGAAGCCACCCATCAGTGTCACTAATTGTGCACCTCTGGGGGTTAGATATCCGGCTTGAACTGGCCATTGTGGCCACTTATCGGGGGTCACATCATTCATTAACTGTGTTTGTTTCGTCGGCGAACGAACACCATGGCGACTCAAGATAACCACTCGCTCCAAAGTATAACCGGGCACGGGTGCAGCAATAGGTGCAGCATTGATCGCAAAGCTAGCGAGCATTAAGGCCAGTGCGGATAACCGCATTCTATTTATTGCTATTGTCATAATTTTATATCCTTATTAAAACTACGAATATTTTTTCCATAACGAGTATGGTCGACGATTGCGGACCTCACCATGTGCGAAAGCAATAAACAGCAAAACAACTAATCGGGTCTGACATGGACAAACGGAGAATAATTTATATAATCAGACCAAACAAATGAAAAGGTCTGATTATGTCATTTACTGAATGGGTAATTTTGGGTGTGGTTATTGGTTGTGCCGTTGGCGCACTACTGAAGATTTTTGGTAAGAAAAAAGAGAGCTAACCTATTTAGTTAGCCCTCTTCTCATATTAAACAAGCGGCCATTGCCAGCCGCCTTTAATATTTTATCCCCGTTGTAAGGCTATTAGCGTGTAATAGGAACTGTTACTTCAGCCTGCACAAATCCATATCGGCTTAGCGGTGTGACTTTAACCGATGTTGGCACTGATTTAATCGCAAACTGCTTAGTAGCTCCGGGCATAATATAGGGGTTGCCTAACGCAACAACTTCATTACCTGGTACTAAAATCACCTGCGGCCCAAGGCGAACCACATGTTTGCTTGGGTTCTTAATGATTAAATTGTTGCCTGAGGTTGAGAGGAGCAGCTCCTGCCATGGTGTTTTAATCTGTGGCACCGCATTCGGCTGGATCAGAAAACCAATCTCCTGGCGAATTGGCATCACGGTCGCATTGCCCGGCACCTGCTCAACACCTTCAAATGAGGCTTTTAACAGCACTTCAGTATCAAGAGCCGTATCTTTTTTCAGCACAAAGTTGACCTGCTGGCTTTGCCCGGCATCAATGCGCGCCACTGGCGGCGAAATCAAAATCTGCTTGCTAAGATTTTTGCCATCCAAATCAACCAACTTAGTGACCAATAATATCGGGTTAGCGGAGGTATTATCTATGGTAAAACTGGTGCGCCCCTCACCTTCTTTCAAAATAACCGTCGTGCTCTCTAATTTGAATGAAGCATAAGATGTGATGCTCCAACAAGTTAACAGAGCCAGCAAACTCAAAATAAATAGCGAGTTAAAATGTTTGAAGATATGGGAACATGTAGTCACTATATTCATCCTGCGGTGACTAACCATCATATTTTGCATAATAGATCCTATTTTAAAAAGTATTTACTGAGTATCTGACTGTTTTTAAATTTAATGACATACCGCGTCGGCAACTTCATACAACGTATCCGGATCAAACTTATCCGGTTCTGCATAATTCACGACACACTCACTGCTGTTAGCCGGTTTTATGCGTAACACGATCCCAATCGCTCTGTTTTCCAGCATAAAGTTACCATCACCGATAATGGTGCCCAGGAAGTTACCCTTTTCATCAAGCACGTTGGCACCTACCGGCATCATCTCACCCTGGTTGTCACGGATAGTCAGCAGCAACTGGCGGGTCTCTGTCGCTTCAAAATAGCGGGTTGCCACAGTGCCTCGTGTCACCCTCAGATCAGCACTGGTGCTATTAAGGCGGATATTCAATGGCAATGTTTTGGTACTTATTTGTGCTTTCGATACCGTATAAGGCATGACTGATGGCAGCAGTGCCGTCCCGGCATAATCAGTAATCGCCATACCACTACCAGGCGAAGAAACACGCAAGTTAGATTGATGGGGGACATTCACCACAGCAAAGGTATCGCCAATCGCCGACGCTGAAGTAGCAAAGGTGTCATTCGCATAAGCCACTGATCCGCTGGATGAAAGATATGCTGAGCGGCTATTATTTGTCGCCTGAGATACCCCACTAGCCAGTTGTGAATAGGCGGTTTTCATATTCAGTGCACCATTAATACGACGTTGGCTATCACTGCCAGTTATCCCCACTGAGTACCCTTTATAATCATCCCAGCTCCCCTGATAAGTACTGCCTAATGTCATATTGCCATTGCCGCGCTGCATTCGCCCACTGAGCGACCCCTGGCCTAATGGCATGTTAATACCAACATAGATTGCACTCTGCCCCTGCGAGGTAGATTGGAAACTCAGCGTAGTAGTAACCCGGCCAAATTGCTCGCTCGCAGAAAAAGTTTGGGAAACACTGTCGGCCGCCTGATAATACCTATTATTAGACAGCACATAGGAGAATGCGCCCCATCGCGGATGCGCCCATGTTATTGCCGCCGAGGTGGAGTTTTGTAATTTCCCGTACATCAAGTCCTTAAGATTATTATTACTGCTCAGGGCATTATCAGGCGACCAGTAATTCGCTGAATTGTATGCCGTCGATAATGAAGCACTTAAATTGCCAGTAATTGCCAGTTGGTTCTGCAACATAAGCTGGTATCCCTGCCCCGCATCCTTGGTATTGGTATAACTTGCCGTCGCTGAAAACCAGCCATTAGCCAAACCGCTATAAAGGTTTTGCACACTGATATTCTGATAATCAGTAGAAATTAGTCCGGCAGACGTCATACGAAAAGAGTTCGCCGGGTTAAACGATATTTCGCCCGAAACCAAGAGTGGCGACTGACCTTTATCATCAAGCAGCGTATTCCGATAGCGACCTATCGCTAATTGGTGTGTGGCGGCCTGCTGCTCAAAATTTGGGTCAAGAGCATTGGATACAGTGAAATGCTGCCGTGCTCCATCGTCTTCAATAATATCGACGTCAGTCACGACACCACTGGAAAAGTTACTAATATTAGATAGCGAAAATGGCCCTGGCGCGACAACAGTTCGGTAAATAACTCGCCCACGCTGACGGATTTCAATGGTGGCATTGCTATTCGCTATCCCTTCAATTGGCACCGTGAGCTGCGTATTATTCAACTGAGCATTATCGGAATATAACTGAACACCCGCGACTGGCAGACCAGAATATGTATCGCCGACCAGACCAAATTCACCCAGTTGCACAACAGATTTTAATGACTCCACGGCACGCAATGCGTAAGTTTCCTGATTGTCGTAACTGTTGATCCCTTGGTTATAAGTGTAGGAGCCACGGTTTCGCAGTACCCAGTTATTAAAGTTGATGCCCGGCTCAAATTGTCCTTGAAACAGATTGAGGCTATCGTTGTTACTCTCGAAGCGCTGACCAAATAAGTTATAGTTAAGCAATAATGCGTGACCCCCCTGTTGGTAATCACTGCCTTCCATTTCAGGATCAAAAGCTTCTTGCGGTAATGTCATTTCCACCCGAAATTGGCCGGGAAATAACTTAACAGTCACCCCAGGCCATAATGTGTCAATATTTTCGCAACCATCATCACTATTTTTATGGCGTAACTTCAGTCCCATCAATAACTGTTTATCCGCACATAATTTGCCATCACCATCGAACGTCGCAGCGACAGAGTAGGTTTTATTGGCATTGATAATAATGGTGACATCATGCTGACCCGGTAAAAATTTATCCTGTGTACTGAAAAACTCAGCTAATTTGGCTGAAAAACCCAAACCTTCCAATGTTTTTATATCAAACGCCACTGCACCTTCTTTAGTCGCGGAGAGAGTCACAACGGGAAAAAGAGACAATATAAGCGCGATAAGCGGGAACGAAATATGACAGGCAAACAAAATAGCGCCCCCGAAAAATAAGATGAAGAAATAAATCTTACTTATTTGAAATATAGGGGCGGATGAAATCTACCCCTATATTTCCATCGTTCCGTAGGCGAGAACTAGATACCGAAGGCGAAGTTCATCGTCATTGAACCGTCGATCTCTGCATCTTCAGTGATCGGCCCGCCCATGGTGGTGGTCCCTGCCAGAATCGGGCTTACTGTAATGTCAGCGGTGAATACTTTGCCGACACTTTGGGTATTGGCTGCAGAAGACCAACCGGTGCGTAAACCTGTTGTCAGGTTAGCGGTGGTGGCCGCGGCAAAGGTTGTGGTGGCGGAAGAGAACACGTTAGACACTTTACCGTCCACAGTACCATTCTTCATCTGCGCATTGTAGTAACCGATTTTACCGGTGCCATTTACGTTACCCAAGCCGAAGTTAGTTGTACCTGCGACACTTGCAGAAGCCGTGCGGTTATCAATGGGGGTAAAGTTTAGATACGTTTCTGCATCACAGTTTACCGTCCAATTTTTAGTTATTGGCGTCAAGGCAGTCGTGGCGGTGCCTGATTTAACTAAAGATGAAGATAGGTTACCAAAGTCATATACGCCGTCATCTGGCGCAACGATGGTGCAGCTTGGCACTGTCAAGCTACCTACTACTTTTAATTCCGCAGTAGGTGCGTCTGCATTGGCAGCATTAATACCAAAAATTAAAGAGGAGAGTACGGTAATTTGGGCCAGTTGCTTTTTCATTTTAATAATCCTGATATAAAATGTATCGTATTTCGATACTTAATCGACCTATAGGCTGACGCCTGCGGCTTAACTTCATTTATTATCTGTTGATACAGAAAATATATGAATTTAATAATAATACAGTTATTAGACGTTTTAAGACTTTCCTTGTATATAAGATAAGGTGTCGATCTTGTGTAGGAATATTCCTACGTCATAGTTATTTACTGTCCTACACGCGCTTTATTTACCCATAAAAATAATTACCTCACTAACTACATGACAATTAAGTAGTAGATTTATTGATCAATTTATTTTATTAAAATCCAACTTAAAAAGTTATAATTCTATAATAAGCATACTGAATCAGTATCTTGCTGACAAAATCCCTATTTATACTCCACAGGTTATTATTTTATATTATGATGATACCTAATGGATTATTATCTGAAGATCGACACCGCATCTCAAATGTAAAGTCGGTGCTCGTTGCTGCCCATTTCAATAATTTTTTCGTTACATCTGTAATTGTTTCGTCGCGCCCGTCGATAATCGGACACTATCGCCCCTGCTATATAGAGCAAGATATGCCGAGTTTGTGGCTGGAGATGGTTTCAATGCCCATATCCGCCATCCGGTGAGTCATGCCATTTTATGGTGTGATAAAAGATCACGCGGATTTATCCCCTGATCAGGCAGACTTAGTGTGATAAGGATCGCTGAATTTTTTTTCTATAAGTGCTTGAATAATGGCAGTGTGCGAGGGGTTCCCCTCCGCTGAAAGAATATCTCCTCGGGTGTTTTCGAGGCGGCCTTTTCAACCGCTCATGTCTCTCTCCATGAAAGGGTTGCGAACATGGCCCCTTTTGCGGCATGTTTACAACAACACCTCCCTGCTTTAGATGTTCGAATGATCACTTTGTGAGCAACCTGATGATTAAGTGGCTGTGGAAAGCAAATCAACCGCAAGCGGAGATACTTGCGCAGTGGCGCGAAGCCCTGGATATCCCCTTGTTAGCGCCTTTGAATGAGCAGGAGCAAGAGCGCCTGGTCTCTGTGGCGAGTCATCTGCTACAACAAAAACGGCTAGTACCGTTACAGGGGTTGGTATTAACCCCACTGATGCAAGCTCGTCTTACATTGCTGTTTGCACTGCCCGTCATGGAACTGGGCGCAAAATGGTTAGATGGCTTTCATGAGGTACTTATTTATCCTTCGCCTTTTGTGGTTGAGGATGAGTGGCAAGATGACCTCGGCCTGGTACATTCTGGTCAATCAGTACAATCCGGTCAGAGCTGGGAACAGGGGCCGATTGTCCTGAACTGGCAAGATGTCCAGGACTCATTTGATTTATCAGGTTTTAATTTGGTCATTCACGAAGCCGCGCATAAGTTGGATATGCGTAATGGTGGCAACTCAAATGGTGTGCCGCCTATCGCCATGCGGGATGTCGCTTCGTGGGAGTATGACCTGCATCAGGCGATGGACAATATTCAAGATGAGATAGATATGGTCGGTGTCGAGGCCGCCAGCATGGATGCTTATGCCGCCAGTGACCCGGCGGAGTGTTTTGCTGTGCTATCTGAATATTTTTTCAGTGCACCTGAGTTGCTGGAGGGCCGCTTCCCTGCTGTTTATCAACATTTTTGCGCTTTCTATCGTCAGGATCCGCTGGCCAGACTGAAACGCTGGGAAAAACAGTAGCACTATTTGCCGTGATTGCTCAGATGCTGAGCAATCACGGCAAATGAACTCATTTAGCGTTGACAGTATCAGGCATGCCAGATATCATGCGCCCCGTTCACACGATTCCTCTGTAGTTCAGTCGGTAGAACGGCGGACTGTTAATCCGTATGTCACTGGTTCGAGTCCAGTCAGAGGAGCCAAATTTAGAAAAGCCCGCTTAAGGAAACTTAAGCGGGCTTTTTGCTTCTCTTTTTATCAAATTACTTCTCTTTTTTATCAAAACAAAGAGCGGCTTATTTAGCCTCTTTATCAACGCGGTTTTACAGCGCATAAAAAATCAGTGCGGCGATACCACCAAATAATAGCCATTTGATCAGATAGTAAATTCGGCGATCCCAGGCTTTCAACCGCTTACCAACTTTGCGCACCGCGTAGATATATTTAAACATCCGGTTCACGCCACCGGTACGATCCCCCTCTTCATTGGGTGCCGTGGCGGCACTCATTAGATGACGCCCTAGCCAGTGGTTAACCCATTGTGCCCAGCGGTAGCGCATCGGGCGCTCAATATCACAAAATAGAATAAGTCGGTTCTGCCCGCTTTGGTTTTCGGCATAGTGAATATAGGTTTCATCAAACAAGATCCCCTCGCCGTCACGCCAACTGTAAGTTGTTCCATCCACATCAATAAAACAGCGATCATCATTCGGGGTCATTAAGCCCAAATGGTAACGCAGGGAGCCGGCATAAGGATCACGATGTCTGGGTAAACGGCTACCATCTGGTAATTCAGCAAACATCGCCGCTTTCACTGATGGCAACTCACGTAATAATGACGTGGTGTGTGGGCAGAGTGTCATCGCCGATGGATGGCTATCTTCGTACCATTTCAGATAAAACCGTTTCCAGCCCGTTTTAAAGAAGGAGTTAAAACCCGCATCATTATATTTATCCGATGCTTTGATTTGCTGGATAGCCATCAACCCTTTGCCCTCCTCCCTGATTTGAAGCCAGTTTTCACGCAGTATAGCTAGCTCGGGAAAAAGATCCTGCTTTAGATAGGGGGTGGTGGGAACACGTGAAAATAAGTACATAAACACATTAATGGGTGAGACAAATGTCGAGTGATCTGAAAGTTGCCGCCAGAATTTGTAACGTCTCTTCCCTCGAAAATGTACATAGGTGACACAGAGGATAAAAACAATTAGCACGATATATTTCATGATTCCCTATCAGATAAATATGGCTGGTATCAAAATATTTAGTCCATCTATATTAAAATTTCCAATTTTAAATTCTGAGAAATCATTTCGAAAATCGATAGCATCAAGATTAATAAGCAATAAATGTTTGAATATCACTATCGCTAACGGTGAAACAGCCGGTAAAACAGCGGCCTGCGGGGAAATCATCACTTAAGCCCCGTAATAACTGCAATTCAAAACGCCCTGAGAGCAGCGAATAACTTATGAGACGCGCCTCGAGAAAATCAAAATAGCGGCCCAGTTGCGGATATACCGCTTTGAATAAGCTCTCTTTGGCTGAAAAAGCTAACGTCAACAAATGGTTGAAAGGCAGTGGGCCTTCCTGAGAATTGCGGTACTCCTCCTCACTGAGAATGCCGGGCCATAAATCTTTCGCCCGCTCAACAGGGATCAGCCCTTCGATATCCAGCCCAATGCCATGGCGGCTTGCCGTTAATGACTCTACTGTGGGAGTGATGATTTGAGCCGTGCATAGAGCGCGTTGGCGATTATGGCTGATGCTACCAATCAGGCCGGGGGGCCACTGGGGTGCACGATCCAGCCCATTGACCAGTGGGTAGTCTCGGATTTCCAGCATATTCAGAACTTGGCGGGCCACAAAGCGCCCGGCCAGATATTCAGCACGCCGTTGACTCACGGCCTTGTGCAAGCTGCCAGGAAACGCAATGCCATAGACGGCAAAGAGCTCATCCCGGTATTCATTGACATCAAAATCACATTTCGACAGCAGTCCGTGAAACAGTGGCTGACCATTCAAACCGCTGGCGGGCAGTGCGGCGAAGGTAAAGTTACGGATAAAGACCGACGTCACTGGTTATCCTAATCCTATTGATTCATCGGCTTTATAGTAGTCGGTAACCTTCGCCACCACAATATTAGAACCCTGCCCAACGAGGTAACACATTATCAGCACAGGGTTTTAACTCAGCACAGGGTTTTAACTCAGCACAGGGGCTTGGATCAGTACCACAGGCTCATGATTGGCCAGCCGACCAACAACAGCATGGTGATATAGAACACCCCCATGATCCCGCCCAACCGCCAGTAATCTTTCGATTTCACATAACCGCAGCCATAGATAATCACACCAGGGCCGGTGGCGTAAGGTGTCAGAACCCCCATGATCCCGATGGAGAGTACCAGCAGCATAGATAAATGCTCCATCGGCACACCACTCAAACCCTTACCCACCGCCAAAATAACCGGCAGCATGGTGGCGGTGTGAGCAGACAAACTGGCGAACAGATAGTGGGAGAAGTAGAACACCAATACCAGCGCTACCACCGTTATTGTCGGTGAGAAACCATCCAGATGGGTGCTCATGGTGTTAGCAAACCAATCAATGAAGCCAGAACGGGTCAGGCCATTGGCCATCACCACCAATGTTGCCAGATTAACCAAGGTATTCCAGGCGCTGGAGTATTTGGTGATATCTTTCCATGACACCACATGCAGCGCCAACATGAGGGAGACTGCCAGCAAGCCGACGGCTGTCGCATCAATAAATGCGCCGCCAAATACCCATAAGCACAGGCTTAGCAAGACTAAACCTATCAGAATCATCTCTTTGCGAGTCAGCGCCCCCATCTCATTCAGTGCTGTTTGCGCCCAGGCCGCCACTTCATTACTTTTCGTCACGCCGGGTTTATACAGCACATAAGAGAGCCAGGGTGCCACGATCAGCAAAATTAACCCAACAGGTAAGAATGCCAGGAACCACTGCATCCAACCGATATGGACGCCAGCTATCTTATTCACAAACTCAATACCCAACACATTAGGTGCCGCGCCGGTCACAAACATCGAGGAGCTGATACTGGTGCCGATCACCATCATCCACATCAGATATCCACCAATGCGCCGTGATGATGGATCATTGGGGAATGAATCGAACAGCGGCGGCAGGTTTTTCACCACCGGGAACACGGTGCCCCCCGTACGGGCGGTATTCGATGGTGTGAAAGGGGCCAGCAGAATATCGATGATGACAATGGCATAACCCAGTGTCAGGGTGCGCTTGCCCATGAATTTCACCATGAACAGGGCTATCCTGCGGCCCAGTCCGGTGGCTTCATAGCCGAGAGCAAAGATAAATGCGCCGAATACCAGCCAGACGGTGGTACTGGAGAATCCTGCCAGCCCCCATTTCAGTGACTCTTTGCCGCCATTAAAGCCAGCATCCGCCACTTCTGCGGCGCTAAATAGCACCCAGTCAGAGCTGAGCACACAAATCGTCACCGCGATAAAACTGATCGCCGTGGCGGGAATGGGCTCTAAAATCATCCCCACAATCATGGCGACAAAAATCGCGAAATAGCGCCAGGCTTGAGGGGGCATTCCTTCCGGGGTCGGGATCAGCAGCAGAATGGCCAGCACCACAAAGGGGGCGAGCGCTTTCCATAATTTCTCTTGCGACTTCAACATAAAGAGACTCCTATAACACCGTTATTATTTTTTGTGAGAGGGATGATGAGGGAACTGCGCCAGCAACCAGGTCAAGATCAGCAGGTCAGCACTGCCGCCGGGGCTCAGGTTGCGGGTGATACATTGGGCGTCAAACTCCTGCACCCGCCGCTGGCTGAGTGGGTCACCCATCCCTGCCGGTGAGAGTGAAGTCAGAATTTCCGTCGCCTGTTGTTGTAGCCATTGCAGCCCCGCCATACCGCCACGGGAGACCACATTGGTATCGCGGTTGACGGAGATCAAAATCAGCAAGGTGTGCAATAGGGCGTGGTCAGGTTGCGTACCCGTAGCTAATAAGCGCTGATACGCCGGTAAGGCATGGGTCAATACAGTGGCGAAGCCAGACTCTGCCTCGCCACGTGCGCCGGTCAGGCCATGTTGATAGAACAAGCGCTGCCCCGCTGTTTGCTGTGGATTTGACTGGTACAGCTCGCGTTGTGTCAGCCCGCAGCAGAGGCTTGCAGCCTCGTGGCAAACCGCATCAGCATTGATCTGTTCAGCGCGGGCTTTTAGCCGCCCCAGTGCGCAGCAGATCAATCCCAACGAGAAAACCGTGCCTTTATGGGTATTGACGCCGCCAGTGGCGCGAAACATGCTGTTTTCACACGCCAGCCCCAGTGGTCGCAAACTGTTCAGTGCCGCCTGCCCCGCCAAATGGTGATGGCTGATGCCATGCTCAATAAAGCGCGGTAGCCATGGCGCAATCGCATCGGCGCTGTGATAAAAGTCGATTAGCGCCATATCCTTATGTGCGCCGCAGTTGCAGCGATCGACCAAACCGGGCTTGGGCGTCAAGTTGACCTCGGTCAGCATCGCCCGATAAGCCAGCCCGCCCCAGTGGGTTGAGAAGCCAGAAGCCTCCCCAACCAGCACCGAGGGTGATGCCGTCGCCCTCTCGTCAGTGCGTTGCAGTTGTGGCATTGAGCATCAACTCCATCTGAGCCAATAATTCGTCGATGCTATGCGTTTGCGCCCGGCCACACACATTGGCGGGGTGATGACACAACAGGCAGCGGCGCGGCGGCAAGCCAAGGTCACGGCGAGACAGGATCTGACCGGTCACATCAAGTACATCGATATCCCATAACCGGCCCTGCGGATGCTTAAGCTCAAGGAGCAGCGCCGCATCCTTCACCTGCTCAGCAGGCAAATCAACGGCTATCAAACCTTCGCAGCCGGTCGGTAGCGGAAAGACCTCTTGCTGCAACACCGGCCAACGCTGCTGTTGACTCAAGGTGGTGATCGCCTGCCATGCCAGGGCAAACAGCTTGCGCGTCAAAGGGTTATCTTTCACCGCGCCGGGTGCCACCAGGGTGAGTGAAATCAAGCTCACCTGATGGCGCGCCAGCCAGAGTTGTTGTCGGTTCTGGCGGGATTCACGACTGGTTAGCAACTCCGGCAGACTAATGGGCCGGTTGGCAGCGAGTGCGGGAGAGAGCGTATTCATCGCCTACTCCTCTATCTGATGCACAACATCAATCACTGAACCGTCGCGGTAACGCACCACCGCCACCACGCGATCAGTGAACTTGATGGGCTGCGGCACCCCGGTCAGAATCAACGCGCGCTGATAGAGCCAATCGATACTCACCACCGGCAACCCCGCTTGCTGCAAGCGCTCTGCCAGCTCAGGCCGAGCCGGATTGACCGCAATACCGTGATCGGTCACTAAAATATCGATGCTGGAACCAGGGGTGA
The DNA here is from genome assembly GCF_963892745.1 of Yersinia sp. Marseille-Q3913. Lineage (NCBI taxonomy): Bacteria > Pseudomonadati > Pseudomonadota > Gammaproteobacteria > Enterobacterales > Yersiniaceae > Yersinia > Yersinia sp. Marseille-Q3913. The sequence continues at coordinate 149,058 of NZ_CAWQAF010000033.1, forward strand.
CACAGGTGGTCACGTTATTCACCAGTGTTGGGATGCGCCCACGAACCAGTGGTGCGACGATAATCGACAGACGCGCCGCGACCGCCGTATCACAGTGACCGCCGGAAGCACCGCGCAATACGCCGTCCGAGCCGGTCAGCACATTGACGTTAAAATCGGTGTCTATTTCCAGCGCACTGAGCACCACCACATCCAGCCGATCGACTGACGCCCCTTTTGAGCTGAAATTGGCGTACTGATTAGCACTGATTTCGATATGACGTGGATTGCGGGCCAACGAGGCGGCGGCTTGGCGATCGAAGCTTTGCACATCCAGCAGCTTGGTTATCAGCCCTTTCTCATGCAGCTCCACCATGGTTGAGGTGATGCCGCCCAGGGCAAAACCTGCGGTGATTTTGCGCCGCAGCATTTTGTCTTCGAGAAAGCGGGTGACGGCGAGTGATGCCCCGCCAGTGCCGGTTTGCAGTGAAAATCCATCGACAAAATAGCCCGATCCGGCGATAACCTCAGCCGCACGACGGGCAATGAGCAGTTCGCGGGGATTTGAGGTCATGCGGGTGGTATCAGCGCCGATCTTGTCGGCATCACCCACTTTTTCGACCTGTACAATCAAATCAACCTGATCCTGCGTAATACTGGCGGGGTGATGGGGATAAGCCACCAGCGCTTCGGTTAGCAGCACCACACAATCGGCATATTCGGCATCCACTCTGGCGTAGCCCAAAGAGCCGCAACAGGCGTTGCCGCTAAAATCCTTGGTTTGACCAAAACCATTGGTATTGCCGAATTCGTCACAAGCGGGCACGCCGATAAAGGCGACATCAATGGTCAGCTCGCCGGATTCAATCAGGTTAACCCGCCCACCGTGGGAGTGGACTTGTACCGGTTTACCTAATAATCCGCGCGACACCTCCTCTGCCAGTGGCCCGCGCATTCCGGAGGTGTAGATCTCGCTGACCACGCCATTGCGGATGTGATCCACCAGCGGTGAATGGCAGTCGCTCAGGGAGCTGGAGGCCAGGCGCAGATTTTTGAAACCCATGGCGGCGATAGCATCCATCACCAGATTCAAGGTTAAATCACCGGCACGGAAAGCATGGTGGAAGGAGATGGTCATGCCATCTTGCAGCCCTGAACGGCGGATAGCCTGTTCCACTGAATCGCACATCTTGATGTCACGGGGTTTTTGCGCCTGCAAATTGGCTTTAGAGGCGTCTTGATACTGCGGATACGCCGGGCCATTGTCCTGACGGAGAGTTAAACTTTCTACTCGTTGTTGCCTATTCATCTTTTATTCCTCACGCAAACCGCTGACTGCACGTTGCAAAACCAACCGCGCCCGCTCAATCACCGGGCTGTCCACCATCTTGCCGTTCAGGGAGACCACCCCGCGCCCTTCGGCTTCCGCTGCCGTGGCGGCATCTACCACCGCCTGCGCATGGCGAACTTCTTTTTCGGTCGGGGCATAGAGGTTGTGTAACAGTTCGATTTGCCGTGGGTTAATCAGCGATTTGCCATCAAAACCCAACTGTTTGATCAGCGCCGCTTCCTGCAAGAAACCGACCTCGTTATTGGCATCCGAATAGACGGTGTCGAAAGCCTGAATCCCCACCGCGCGGGCGGCTTGTAAAATTGAACAGCGCGCAAACAGCAGTTCAATGCCTTCTGCTGAGCGCTCGGTACGCAAGTTGCGGACATAATCCTCCGCCCCCAGGGCTATCCCCATCAGGCGCTCAGATGCCTGGGCAATGGCCAGCGCCTGTGTGATCCCCTGCGCTGACTCAATGGCGGCCAGCAGGCCCGTGCTGCCCACTTCGCGACCACACTCCAATTCGATACGGCTAATCTCCCGCGCCATATCCTCCACATCTTTCGCGCTATCGGTTTTCGGCAAGCGCACGATATCTGCCCCACCGCGCACCACCGCTTCCAAATCCGCCAGCCCATAAGCGGAGTCCAACGCATTGACCCGCACAATGGTTTCCACATTTTGATAAAGCGGGTGTTGTAAGGCGTGATAAACCAAACGGCGGGCAGCATCTTTTTCGCGCAGGATAACCGAGTCTTCCAGATCAAACATCAGCGCATCTGCCTGATAAATAAAGGCGTTGCTCACCATAGCGGCATTGGCACCGGGGACGAACAACATGCTGCGGCGCATTCTATTTTTCATTTCAATTTTCATCACTGCGCTCTCCATGGCAGAATTTTTTCATCGCAGGCCCTGAGTAGCGCGGTTTCAAGTCGTGCCTGCAAAACGCAATCCAGTGCGCCTTTATCATCAATAACCAGTTGCACCCCGGTGACCTGATGCTGCTCCAGTAACGCCAATACGCTGTAGCGAATGGACTCACCAAACTGCTTATCCACACTGCTGTGAATTTGCAGGTCTATTTCCGGTGGATTTAATGGCGCGATACGCACCATGACGTCGCTCGACTCCAGTGTTCCGGCGACGGCCTCTCTGATAATTTTCATTTTTCACCTGATTAACTTATCTTCAAATTCAGTGACTTCTGACTGACGTATCAGTACCTATCTTTGCGCCCTGCTTTATCGACTTATATCAATCAACTAAAACAGGGCTGGATCCTTTGCGGACAAGGCGCTTTTCTCACTACTGGCAGCCTTTTGTGCACGCTGTGTCAGCAGGCGCTGTAAGTAGTGGCAGGTGGCAGGCGGAACCAGTTTGCGAATAGTTTCAGCGTCTCCCTGCGCTAATAATTTGCGCACCCAAGAGGCGGAGATGGCGGTGTTGTGATATTTAAGGCGCTCAATCTCCACCAGTGAGATTGGTGGGTATGGCAATGCCGGTGTTTCCAGCCAGTAACCCATATCGTGGTTATATTTGGCGGTCACGGTACAAAATGGCTCAGTCCCCACAAAGCGGTGAGTGACACCCAGTGCAGGCGCTAAATATTGGCGAAATATTTTCAGATCGATTTCGGTATAGCAGTCATCCGCCACCCCCTGGTCTTTAATGAAATAACAGGGGAATGTGGCGCGGGAGATCATATATTCCGAACCGGGATGCACCGTGAGATTAGCAATATCTTGTGTGCCATCGAGGACTAATTGCAGCCGGTCGCTATAAGGAAAACGTGAATTATCTTCTTTCACTAAAAACAGATGTAACCAATCACACTGCGCCGCAGCCTGGCGAACTAAATATTGATGTCCACGGGTAAAAGGGTTGGCATTCATCACGATGCTGCCAATTTTTTGCCCTGGCTGACGTAATTGGCTTAACTGTTTGGCATAGCGCTGTAAACGGCAGGCGCTATTTTCCATTAGCACCACAATGCCAGGTACATTCGCTATCGGATAAAAGCCACAATCTTTAAATAGGCTCTCATTTTTCGTTTTGGTATAGATAAACAGATGGCTATGGTGGCGTTCATAGGCCAAATTGACCAGCTCGGTTGCCAGTGTCAACGCCAGGCCCTCTCCCCTGACCTCCTCGCTGATGGCCACGCACTTGATAATATTGCCCGCAATACCACCGCAGGCCACCAATTTTTCATTATGGCTTACGGTAATAAATACGTCGACAGTGGTATCTATATTCAGATCGTTAGCACGTAAGAAACGTGTTATTTCTGCAATCTGCTGATGCTCTGAACGATTAATTCGGCTAAATACCACATCCATAATTGACTCTCTGCTATAACGTTTAAATAACAAATAAGTGACAAGTTAAATACTTGGGATTAAATAATTTAATATTCACTCTTCAAATAAATAATTCACATAAAAACAACAATGTGAAATAAGATGACGTCAGTCTGTTTTTAATTAGAATTAATTGACGAGCACATGCTAAACATAAAAATAGCGTGATTAATTGACCTATTTCACATATAAGATAGTAAATATAAGTTATTTAATGGTTTTAATTTTCTTAATTATTAATATATATTTTTATTTCTCTTAGCTATTTAATTATTATCTAAATTAACTTATGTTAGCGCCAGTGTTTTTAGTATCCAAAGTTTTTGGCATGGCAGATAGGCAGCAAGCAAACGAGTCCCGAATCATTTACTCAAGTAAGTGATTCGGGTGAATGCGCGCCGCTAACACCTCTGTAACGTCAAATACGAAGGATATATGTTAATTAAGGTGAGTAGTGTGCCGAGTCATTCCCCCGTAGGTAAATTAAAATGGCGCGGCCGCATGTGGAGCCGGTTGAAGAATATGGCTTTCCCGCTGCGGATATTTCTCCTGCTACTCACCGTCTCGATTCTGCTTGTCGGTGCACTAGATCGTTTCCTCAGTCACAACTTTGAGCAATACCTGCTGGATCAAGTCAGTAAAACTGCAATGAATCAGGCCAAAATTATCGCGTCGATGGATTCAGTGGTGAGTGCGGTTAAGCATCGCGATAAAGAGCAGTTGGCGCAGATTGTCAGCCGATTGGGCAACACCTCAGACCTTGACTATCTGGTGATCGGCGATACCCAATCTATTCGTCTTTATCATCCTAATCCGCAGATGATCGGCTACCCGATGCAGTGGACCAAACCCGGCGCACTGGAGAGGGGCGAGAGCTACATTATTTTTGGTAAAGGTTCGATGGGCGAAGCCATGCGGGCCAAAACCCCTATCCGTGATGAACAAGGGACAATCATTGGGGTGGTCTCCCTCGGTTACCTGATCAGCAAAATCGATCATTGGCGACTTATCTATCTGCTGCCCCTCACCCACTCATTTATCATCGTGCTGGCGGTGTTGCTATTGCTGTCATGGCTGTTTGCCCACCATATCCGCCGCCAAATGATGGGGATGGAGCCGAAAGAGATAGCACGGGTGCTGCGCCAGCAAGAGGCGCTGTTCGGGGCGGTATTTGAAGGGCTACTTGCGGTTGATCCTGAGGGGAAGATCACTGCAATCAATCAAAATGCGCGTAAAATGCTACGGACCTCAGCCACGCCACAGCAGTTGATTGGTTGTAAGGTCAGTGAGGTGGTCTCGCCTGACCACTTCTTCCGCGATCAAACTGGCGATAATCGCCAGGATGAGCTTTGTACCTTTAATGGTTTGAATACCATTGCCAACCGGGCCGGTATCTGGTCGGAAGAGAGCGTGTTTCAAGGCTGGGTGGTGAGTTTTCGTAGTCAGGATGATATTCATACCCTCAGTGCTCAGCTCAGCCAGATTCAGCAATATGTCGAGAATCTGCGCACTGTCCGTCACGAGCACCTGAACTGGATGTCAACCATGAGCGGGCTATTACAGATGAAAGAGTTTGATCGGGCGCTGGAGATGGTGAAAACCGAATCTTCCTCCCATCAGGCGCTAATTGATATGCTACGTACGGCGTTCAATAACCGGCAGATTGCCGCGTTACTGTTTGGTAAATATCACCGCGCCAGGGAGTTAGGGCTGAATTTGAACTTTGTTCCCGGTTGTCAGTTGAGCAACCTCCCCCCGACTATTGGCGAGAATGAACTGGCCGCCATCATCGGGAATTTGCTGGATAACGCCTTTGAGGCCAGCTTGAAAAATCCGCACGGCGATAAGCAGATTGAGATTTACCTGTCTGATGAGGGTGATGATTTGATTCTGGAGGTCGCTGACCACGGATGCGGTATCGACCCACAATGGCAAGATTGTCTATTCGAACGAGGTGTCAGCTCTAAAGACTCAGATGAACACGGTATTGGTCTCTATCTGGTGGCGACCTATGTTCAGCAAAGTGGTGGCACCATTACGATAGAAGAAAATCCGCCACGTGGCAGCCTATTTACAGTCTTTATTCCGAAGACGCATTGATCTCAAAGACGGGGAGATCCCATGGAATGGCTTAATATTTTAGTGGTAGAAGACGAAACACCGCTGGCAGAGATGCATGCAGAATTTATTAAGCAGAGCAGCTACTGTCATGAAGTCTGGCTGGCGGGCAATTTGCAGCAAGCCCGCAGTATGGTGGCCCGTTTTAAGCCCGATTTGATTCTGTTAGATAACTATCTGCCCGATGGTAGTGGGTTGGAGTTATTACGTGAAATGACCTTACAGGGCTTCGCCGGCGGCATTATCTTTGTTACCGCAGCCAGCGACAGTGAAACCGTGTCGGAAGCTATCCGCTATGGGGTGTTTGATTACCTGATTAAGCCGGTAGCCTACGAGCGACTAGAGCAGTCATTGGCGCGATACAGCCACCGCCATCAGGTGTTGCAGGACGGCACCAAGGTCAATCAGCGCCAGATCGATGAGATGTACAATACCTATGCCCGTGGCGAGCAAAAAGTGACACTGCCGTTGGGTATCGACCAGATGACGCTGGATAAAATCCAAACGCTATTTAGTGATAATGTCGTCGAGTACACTGCGGAAAATGTTGCGCAAGTGCTCGGGTTAAGCCGCACCACCGCCCGGCGTTACCTGGAGTTTTGCGCGACCAACCAAGCGCTACAGGCCGAGATCATTTATGGCAAAGTCGGCCGCCCACAGCGCATCTATCGCAGCAGGAAACTGGCGTAACTCCACTCCCCGTGCTCCACTGCCCGTGGAGCGCGGCATTTTGCAGCAACAACTGGCTATTTTTTCATCGGATTTATCTTGCATATGTTAAGCCTCCAACATTTCTGATAACAATTATTGCTCAGCTAATGATTGATCAGCATCATGCATCTATCTGCTCCACAATAATGAAAAATCATGATTAATGTTGCATTGATAGATGACCATACTGTCGTCCGTTCAGGGTTTGCCCAGTTGTTATCACTGGAAAAAGATATTCGCATTATTGGCGAATATGGATCGGCAGCTGAAGCGTGGACCCACTTGCCCAACATTGATGTCCATGTGGCGGTGATGGATATTTCGATGCCGGACGAAAGCGGGCTAAGCCTGCTCAAGCGCCTGCGCCAAAAAATGCCCCATTTTCGCGCCATTATTCTGAGTATTTACGACACCACCGCCTTTGTGCAAAGCGCGATGGATGCCGGTGCCAGTGGTTATCTCACCAAACGCTGCGGCCCGGATGAACTGGTACAAGCGCTGCGAACCGTCAGTGGCGGGGGCCTCTATCTCTGCTCCGATGCGCTGCGGGCGCTACGCCATATGCCGCAACAGCCGCAACAACTGGCAGTACTGACACCGCGCGAGAAAGAAATTTTCCAGCTATTGATCAATGGGATAAGCGTCAAATCCATTGCCGAGCAACTGTTGCTCAGCCACAAAACCGTGCATGTGCATCGGGCGAATATTCTGGGCAAGCTCCAGTGTGAGACCACAGTCGAGTTAGTGCATTTTGCGCTGCAACACCAGCTGTTGGCAGGTAACTGAGATGTGGCAACTGCGGTCAATGGGGCTATCGCTGTTTCTGGTCATCTTCTTTTCCCTGAGTTGGCTGGCCCTGTGGACCATCAGTTTTTATCTGAGCGATGATGGCTTACACGCCATTTTATTGCTGCCGCAAGGGCTGCGATTGGCGCTGATGATCCTGCTACCACGGCGCTATTGGCCAGTGCTACTGCTGGCGGAGTGCAGCGGCATGTGGTGGCTGCACAGTGAACAACTACAAACCTCCGCGCTGATCCTGCTGTCGCCGCTTCTGAGTTTGCTACCCGCCTGGCTGACCCAGCGGTTCTGGCATCACTACACCCTGTATTGGCAACGGCTGCTGTTGCTGCTGACCGCCGTGGCGGGGAATAGTCTGCTGCATGGCGCGGTATTGAGTTTATGGCTGCCATTGCCTGTCACTCAGGTGTTACTCGCCACCTTTACCGGCGGTATTCTGCTGGTGCCGTTCACCTATCTGATTTATGAATACTTAAAGCAGCAGCATATTCGCAATCTATTCTCTCAACAGATCCCTGATCCGCCGTTGCGCACTTCGCTGCTGATTTGGTGCTCGTTGATCTTTGCCATTTTAGTTTGTGTGCAGGTAGCGATTGCGCCAAATATGGAGCGCCTGTTGCTGATTTTCGTCTTTCTGCCCAATGTGTTTATGGCGTACAAATTCGGCTGGCAAGGTGGGGTATTGGCGGCGGTATTAGGTAGCCTGATGATCACCGTCACTCGGCAAGCCAGCGGCGCATTTCATGATTTAGCCGAACTGGAACTTTTTCTCTCGACCCAGGCGCTATTGGGGCTAACTCTGGGGATCGCCATTAGCCGTCAGCAACAACTGGCACAGCGCCTGCACCGCTATCGCAATCAGTTGGAACAAGAGCTGCAAACCCGCCGCAAGCTGATGGCGCGCTTGGTGCATACCGAGGAGGATGTGCGCAAAGAGATTGCCCGCGAGCTACATGATGAGATTGGTCAGAACATCACCGCCATTCAAATTCAGGCGATGCTGGTCAATCGCAGTGCACCCACACCTGCGGCGCAATCTGCAGCCAATCAGATAAGCAATTTATCGCAGCGAATCCATCAAACCACCCGCCAGCTACTACGCCAATTGCGCCCGCCGGTGCTGGATGAGATGCCGCTGGATCAAGCGCTACAGCATCTGGCGGAAGAGTTTGCCTTTGCCGAACAAGGGATCAATTTCCAACTCGATTACTCGCTGCCGCCGACCCCCGGTGAGGATGCGGTGGTGTTTACCCTGTATCGGCTGGTGCAGGAGTTGCTCAATAACATTAATAAACATGCTAACGCGCACAATATTCAGGTCAGCCTGCGCCTCACCGATAACATCATCACGCTGGATGTACGCGATGACGGCATGGGTATGCCGGTGCAACCACAAGGCGGAGGGCTGGGTCTGCGCGGCATTGAGGAGCGGGTGCGAGCGCTGGGTGGTGACTGGCTACTGCAACGCCGTTTAGGAACGCGGGTGGTGGTGAACCTGCCCACTCACCTGCGCACCGCCGACTCTGTGAGCCTGCCCACAGAACCAGATCAAAAGCCTTCATAAATAAGCATTATTCCTAGCCGTCTAAAACCTTGTCTCATCTCTTTTACTTTTGCCCTCCTTACACTCAACCCAATAACCGGAGAAATTCATGGCTGCATCATTTTTGTCGGCGAAGAGTCTACCCCCTGAGCCTTTGACGCCGGAGCAGGTGAATGCGCGTTACCGCTACTGGCGACCGCGCCTGATGGCCGCCATGGTGATGGGTTACGCCGCCTTTTATCTGACACGCAAAAGTGTCAACTACGCGATGCCGGTGATGCAACTGGAGCTGGGGCTGGATAAAGGGGATATCGGCTTGCTGGGCACACTGTTTTATCTGGCTTACGGCGGCTCTAAATTTGTCTCGGGTATCGTCAGTGACCGCACGCAAGCCCGCTGGATTATGGGTATCGGCTTGATGATGACCGGCGTGCTGAATGTGGTGTTTACCCTGTGCCACACCCTGCCCGCCCTACTGGTGGTCTGGACATTAAATGGTTTCTTTCAGGGGTGGGGCTGGCCACCTTGCGCCAAATTACTGAGCACATGGTATTCACGCAATGAACGTGGCACCTGGTGGGGCTGCTGGAATACCTCCATCAGCATTGGCGGTGCGGCGGTGCCGCTGCTCTCGGCCTTTCTGGCCTCGCAATATGGTTGGCAGGCCGCGCTACTGGTGCCGGGCGCAATCGGTATCCTGTTAGGTATTTGGCTGTGCTGGCAATTGTGCGATAAGCCGCAACAGCAAGGTTTGCCGACTATCGGTCAGTGGCGGCGCGACCCGCAGGATCAGTGGCAGGAGCAGCAAAGCCCGCCGATGCCAATGGGCCGAATCTTTCGCGACGCGATTTTGCGCAACCGCACTATCTGGTTGCTGGGCGTCTCTTATGTGCTGGTCTATCTGATCCGCATCGCCCTCAACGACTGGGGCAATATCTGGCTGGCAGAGAGCCATGGGGTGAATTTGCTCAGTGCCAACGCCACCTTGTCGCTGTTTGAGTTGGGGGGATTATGTGGCGCGCTGTTTGCCGGCTGGGGATCAGATCTGCTCTTTCGCGGGCAGCGGGCGCCGATGATTTTGCTATTCGCACTCGGGCTGTTTTTAACCATGACCGCTCTGTGGCTAGCTCCGGTGCATAACTATCCACTGCTGTCAGTGACCTTTTTCAGTATCGGTTTTTTTGTCTTTGGGCCACAAATGCTGATTGGTCTGGCGGCAACGGAGTACACCCATAAAGACGCCGCAGGGACGGTCACCGGATTTCTCGGCTTGTTTGCCTATCTCGGTGCCGCACTGGCCGGATGGCCACTGGCGCAGGTGCTGCAACATTATGGCTGGCAAGGATTTTTCGCCTTGCTAACACTGGCATCGGCCTGTGTTGGCTTGTTATTGATGCCGCTATTGATGACCGGCATCAATCGATTAGGGTTTGAACCGTCGGGAAAGCGCTTTATCCCGGCGGATAAAGAGTAAAAGTACGTCAAATAATACCTCTCCTACAACAACAGCTCTGTTTGCACCCGGATCCGGGCCATCAGGGAATAAAAAGGATAATGTTATGAAACTTGCACCACTCTCTGTACTCGTTGCTGCCGGCCTCGCCCTGAGCGCCTTTGCTACCGTCGCCAAAGCCGAAGGCCGGTTGGTTATCTATTGCAGCGCCACCAATGCCATGTGTGAAGAAGAAGCCAAAGCATTCGGCGAAAAATATGATGTCAAAACCAGTTTTATCCGTAATGGCTCCGGCAGCACACTGGCCAAAGTAGATGCTGAGAAAAAGAACCCGCAGGCGGATGTCTGGTATGGCGGTACGCTGGACCCACAATCCCAGGCCGGTGAAATGGATCTGCTCTACCCTTACCAGTCCCCTAATCTGTCTCAGATCATGCCGCAATTCCGTGATCCGGCAAAACGCAAAGGCAACTACTCCTCGGCGGTCTACATTGGCATTCTGGGCATAGGCGTGAATACCGACCGCCTGAAAGAGAAAGGGCTGCCAGAGCCAAAATGTTGGAAAGACCTGACCAATCCGGTCTACAAAGGTGAAATCCAGATTGCCGATCCACAAAGCTCCGGCACCGCCTACACCGCATTAGCCACCTTCTCGCAGCTGTGGGGCGAAGATGCGGCCTTCGATTATCTGAAAAAACTGAACGCCAACGTGTCGCAATATACCAAGTCGGGTATTGCTCCGGCCCGTAACGCCGCCCGTGGTGAAACCACTATCGGCATTGGTTTCCTGCACGACTATTCGCTGGAAAAAGAGAAAGGCGCACCGCTGAAACTTATCTCGCCATGTGAGGGCTCCGGCTATGAAATCGGCGGCGTCAGCATTCTAAAAGGCGCGCGTAATCTGGATAACGCGAAGTTATTCGTTGATTGGGTGCTGTCAAAAGATGCACAAGAGTTGGCGTGGCAGAAGGGCCAATCCTACCAGATACTGACCAATACCACCGCCGCGACCTCACCTAACTCACTCAAACTCGATGATCTGAAGCTAATTGACTACGACATGGACACCTATGGTGCGACCGAGATGCGCAAGAAGCTGATCACCAAGTGGGTTAACGACGTCAAGATGGGGCAATAACAGCCCACACTATATTTCGATTTATATAAATCATCTATTTCAATAACCCAGTCATTGGCGTTGCAACAAGGTAGCGAGCACCACTGCAACGTCAATGACGAAGGTTATCTCTGGGGAACACCATGACACACACCCTGCGGCTCCCACAAACACGGGACGCCATACTCTATTGGCTGGCTTTCGCCGTGGCGGCTTTTGCCTTGTTACCTGCATTCAGTCTGGATTATGGCCTGCTTGAGGCCAGCCGCGCGGAGCTACTGGCCGCTTATGGTTGGTCTGGGCTGAACATCAGCACCTTGTGGTTTGCCCTGCCACTGCTACTACTCTTGTGCCCTCTTTCACCTGCGGGCCGCGAGCAGCGTAGTCGCCATCTGTTTGATGCCGGTTATGCGCTGTTCTGCGCCCTGTTCGTGGTGGTGACCTCCGCCTGGCTAGGGCGCGGGCTAGGCTTTGCCACCATTGGGCTGTTTATCGCCCTGGGCGCCATCATCACGTTGGCACTGGCGCGCCTTGAGTGGCTGGGGGGTGACCGCTTTGTCCTCGGCTCACTAGTGACCATTATTGCCCTGATTACCGTCTTTATCCTGTTCCCCAGCATCGCGATCTTCATCCCAATCTTTACCGATGAGAGCGGAGCTTTTGCGCCATGGCAATTTATGGCGATCCTAGGGCAGGCGCATATCCTGCAGGTGATCTGGAACTCATTCCTGCTGTCGATTGCAGTCGGCATCGGTTGTACTTTCTTCGGCATGGTGCTGGCGATTTACACCACGCGCATAGCCAAACGCTCAGCACTGCTGGGGCGAATTTTCTCGATTTTACCGATTGTCACCCCGCCTTTTGTGGTCGGATTGGGTGTCACCCTAATGATGGGCCGCTCCGGCTACGTGACCGAGTTGATGGTCACCTGGTTTGGGCTAACCAACACCAACTGGCTATATGGCTTTACCGGCATCTGGCTGGCCCAGGTTCTGGCTTTTACGCCGATGTCATTTATGATCCTCGACGGCGCGATTAAAACCATCCACCCGTCACTGGAAGAGGCCTCCTACACCTTGCGCGCCAGCCGTTGGCAGACCTTTATGCAGGTGTTCCTGCCACTGCTAAAACCTGCGCTAGCTAACTCATTTTTGATTGTCATTGTGCAATCGCTGGCTGATTTCAGTAATCCGCTGGTACTGGGGGGGAACTTTGACGTGCTCGCCACGCAAATTTACTTCTATATCACCGGCGCACAACTCGACTATCCGGCGGCCTCCACACTGGGCGTCATTCTGCTGATGTTCTCGCTGTTTATCTTCTGCATCCAATATATGTGGATAGGTAAGCGCTCCTACGTCACTATCTCCGGCAAATCCTCCCGTGGCGATGTTCAGCCATTGCCGGTATCACTGGTGTGGGGCACCACCGCCATGTTGTATGTGTGGATTGCCTTTAACCTGTTGCTGTACGGCAGCATTTTCTACGGCAGTTTTACCGTCAACTGGGGGGTCGACTACACCCTGACGCTAAATAACTTTAATCAGCTATTTGGGCAAGGTTTCAGTGACGGCGCATGGCCTTCGCTGCTAGATACCCTACTGTATGCCGGCATTGCCGCGCCAATCACCGCCGCCTTCGGCCTGTTGATCGCCTATATCGTGGTGCGCCAACAGTTCCGTGGTAAAAAAACCATTGAATTCAGCACCATGCTCTGCTTCGCCGTTCCGGGCACCGTAGCGGGCGTCTCCTATATTTTGGCCTTTAACAGCGCGCCGGTCTATCTGACCGGGACCGCCGCCATTGTCATTATCTCCATGGTGATGCGCAACGTGCCGGTGGGGATACGTGCCGGGATTGCCGGACTGGGGCAGTTGGATAAATCGCTGGATGAAGCATCATTGAGCTTGCGGGCCGGTTCACTGCGCACCGTTATCTATATTTTACTGCCCTTGCTACGTCCGGCGATTTTATCCGCGCTGATTTACAGCTTTGTCCGCGCCATGACCACCGTCAGTGCCATCGTCTTTCTGGTCACACCGGATACCCGCGTCGCCACCTCTTACATCCTTAACCGCGTGGAAGATGGGGAGTATGGAATCGCGATTGCCTATGGTTCCATCCTAATAGTGGTGATGCTCGCCATCATCTTCCTGTTCGATTATCTGGTTGGCGAGGCGCGTATTGCCCGCTCGAAAGCCAGCAATGCTGAATAATGACGTACTGATAAGGCCAAATATTATGTCTAATAACGATACCGCTTTTGATAAAAAACATTTTGTCGAACTCAAACACGTCACCAAACGTTTTGGCAGCAATACCGTGATTGACGACTTAAATCTGGCTATCCCGAAAGGCGAGATGGTCACCCTGCTCGGCCCATCCGGTTGCGGCAAAACCACGGTCCTGCGGCTGGTAGCTGGATTGGAGAAACCCTCTGGCGGCCAAATTTTTATCGACGGTGAAGATGTAACCGACAGATCTATCCAGCAGCGGGATATCTGTATGGTGTTTCAGTCCTACGCCCTGTTCCCCCATATGTCATTGGGGGAGAACATTGGTTATGGCCTGAAAATGCTCGGGCGACCGAAAGATGAAATTCGTGAGCGGGTGCAGGAAGCATTGGCACTGGTGGATTTAGAGGGCTTTGCTGACCGTTTTGTCGACCAGATCTCCGGAGGACAACAACAGCGGGTGGCACTGGCGCGGGCGTTGATCCTCAAGCCCAAAGTGCTGCTATTTGATGAGCCACTGAGTAATCTGGATGCCAACTTGCGCCGCAGTATGCGCGATAAAATCCGTGAATTGCAGCAGCAGTTTAATATCACCTCGCTATATGTCACCCATGACCAAAGTGAAGCTTTTGCCGTCTCTGATACCGTTTTGGTGATGAATAAGGGCAAAATTATGCAAATTGGCGCGCCACAAACACTGTACCGCCAGCCGGCTTCCCACTTTATGGCCAGTTTTATGGGGGATGCCAACGTCTTCCCGGCGCAAATCAACAGTGACAGTGTTGAAATATTGGGTTATCACATCCCACGCCCGCCAGCATTTGCCGCCGGACACCAGCACGCCACAGTGGGCGTGCGGCCAGAGGCCATCACCCTAAGCCAGCAGGGCGAACCCAGCCAGCGATGCACCATCAATAAAGTGGCCTATATGGGGCCGCAATATGAAGTTTTGGTGGATTGGCATGGGCAATCATTGCTGCTGCAAGTAAACGCCACGCAACTGCAACCGGCCCCTGGCGACAGTTATTATCTGCAAATCCATCCGTATGGCATGTTTGTGCTGGCGGATACCCCCGAATAAAAGGATAGGCGGGCAGCGTAAAGCAGGGCTGCCCGCCCCTTTATCGGATACCTGCTCGCTATTTCTCGCATAAATATTGAGCTAAAAGCCAAAAATCTCAATAAGTTGCACAAACTCTAAGCAAACAATTCAAATTTACGGTTTCCCCTTTGACATGTCCCAGATACCCCGCTATTATTCGCCTCGTTCACACGATTCCTCTGTAGTTCAGTCGGTAGAACGGCGGACTGTTAATCCGTATGTCACTGGTTCGAGTCCAGTCAGAGGAGCCAAATTAGAGAAGCCCGCTTAAGGAAACTTAAGCGGGCTTTTTGCTATTTTGCATTGTGACCTCTGCTTTCCCCCTCTCTAATCAATGTAGGCGCAGCTTCACCCTGATGGCACTAGCAGGTATAGTGGACGAAAACATTAGCAATACTCATGGAGGAGAGATAATGGTCACCGTTTACGTTGATGGGGAAAATAAAACCGCGCAACTCGCTGACTGGACGCTGTGTTATCACAATAATAAAAAATGCCTTCAACTCACCTGTCACTTCCCTTCAGGGAGATCTTTTACCCGGCCATTCAGTGCTTGCCGTGTTGAACCAACCACTCTCGCCAATGGCACACTGCTTATCAAGAAAGGTCAGCCCAATGTCCATAGCATCACCCGTGCGGAGATAATTGGGCATAAATACGCCCTTATTTATTATCCGAACTCGGAACGATGCTATGTGATGAAAACAGATGACGTCCAGATCCTTTCGGCAACATCGTTAAAAAATGACGCCGTTTTCACCTATTTTCGCCATGTTGCCCAGCAGCGATTACTTCACGCCACTCATGACAAACAGCCCATCGCCGAAAATATGCTGCGGCAGTTAGATAAAATCGTGGCCCATCCTGACACGGCATTAGAAGCCTACTGTTGCAGCAAAAATACCTCACGGCAGACGCCAGACAATTTCATCTATCCTTTCGGTCTGAATGAAAGCCAGATGAAGGCAGTGGAACAGGCGTTTAGCACCCAAATCTCAGTCATTGAAGGGCCGCCGGGAACGGGAAAAACCCAGACCATCCTCAATATTCTTGCCAATATCCTGATTCAGGGCAGCAGCGTGGCGATTGTCTCCAATAACAACACCGCCGTAGATAATGTTTATGAGAAGCTGGCGAAGGTCAATCTGGATTATGTGGTTGCCCGGCTGGGTAGTGCGGATAATCGGCTTAAGTTTTTTGCCAGCCAACCAGAGATGCCGCCAGCACCTCCGCTACCCGCCCCTGAAATCAACGCCATTATGGCGCAGTTGACTCGACTAAAAAGCTATCTTCGCGCCCAAAATGACGTGGCACAACTGCGCGCTGAGATTGATGAACTGGGCATTGAAGAGAAATATCTCAACCAGTGGTTACGGTCTCACGGCATCACAAATCATCCTCGCGTTGAGCATTATGGGTTGACGCGACATAAGATCACCGATTTCATGGCCTTTCTCCAGTCACTGGCGACAAACCGCATTAGCTGGCGCAACCGGCTGACGCTACTATTCAATTTTGGCATTGTGAAAACGCAGCCATTGAATACTATCGAGAAACGTCAGGCGCTGTTCTTCGCCTTGCAGCGCAGCTACTACGCCAGCCGTTTACGACAAGCACGCGATATGCTGGCAAAAAGCGAACAAATTTTACAAGACAATGATGTCGCGGGCTTGCAACAAGGCCTGACACAGGATTCGATGGCGTATCTTCGCGCACATCTTAGCCAATCTATCGTGCCGAATGACACTCTCGGCGACAGCAACTACCAGAAAGTTTTTGCTGATTTTTTACAACGCTATCCTGTGATAGGCAGCAGCACGCACTCCATTATTAATTCGCTGGCCCCAGGCACCTTGCTGGATTACGTGATTATTGATGAGGCATCACAGCAAGATATTCTGCCCGGTATTTTGGCCTTAGCCTGCGCCAGAAACGTCATTGTGGTGGGTGATCGCAAACAACTTTCTCATGTTCCGGATGAGCTACCCCTGTCCGCCCCTGCGCCACATTATGATTGTGTCAGCCACAGTTTGCTGGATTCGCTGCTCGCGCTGTATGGTGCTGCGCTCCCCGTCACTTTGCTTAAAGAGCACTATCGCTGTCATCCCAAGATAATTCAGTTTTGCAATAAACAGTTTTATGACAATCAGCTGATTGCCATGACCCGTGATAGCGGTGAACCCGCGCTGTCGCTGGTGGTGACAGCCAAAGGCAACCATACCCGCCACAACAGCAACCTGCGTGAGCTGGAGTCACTCTCCGCGCTGGCGTGGGACGAGATAGAGAGTCGTGGCTTTATCGCGCCCTATAATGCTCAGGTGAATCTCTCGAGCCATACCCTCCCAGCTGATTTCATTAGCGCGACAGTGCATAAGTTTCAGGGGCGCGAGTGCAAAGAGATCGTGTTTTCCACTGTGTTGGATAAGAGAGCAAACCCCAAGGCACTGGGCTTTGTCGATGATCCACAACTCATCAATGTAGCGGTTTCACGCGCACAAAAACACTTCACGTTGGTGACTGGCGACAATGTCTTTGCCGGCAATAATCAGCATATCGCCGCACTGATCCGCTATATGACCTACTACGCAGATGAGAACCAGGTGCATTACAGCCCCGTGGTCAGCGCATTTGATCTGCTCTATGTTGAGTATGATCGCTCACTAGAAAAGCTGAAAAACCGCCTCAATCCCGACGATTCTGACTTTCGCTCTGAACAAATTGCCGCGCAACTGATCAACGATGCGCTGAAGCAACCCGTTTATCGTACCCTCATTATGCATGCCCAAATCCAACTCAGACAATTGATCACCCATGTAGATAACCGTTTCACTGCCCGGCAACAGGAGTTTATGGTACAAGGCGCAAGTTGCGATTTTGTTTTTTACTATCGGGTAGGAAAGCAGCCTTTGGCCGTAATTGAGGTAGATGGCGGTTATCATGACAACACGGAACAACATGAACGCGATGCGCTGAAAGATGCCATTCTGGGCAAATGCGGCATTGCATTACTGCGATTGAGAACCATCGATAGTCAGATTGAAGCCAAAATAGCGGCGTTTCTGACAAGGGTCTTGCAAGAAGATACTATTGAGGAAGGCGCACTGTAGTTGATCTGCTTAGCCATCTAACCGTCGCTAATGTAATATCATTAATTGAATTATGTTGTGGGGCGGTGCCATTATCAAAGTGCTAGCTATCCTCCTGATATTTATACCAGAATAAAAAGCAGTGTCGATTATAGAATTTTCCTACACCCCAACCCGAAAAATCGTATATATTTACATTTAGAATTATAAATTAACTATTTCTCATCTGTTTTCCTGAATAATTCTTTTTTATTTCAGTAAATAAAATCCTAACTCGTTTATAATCAAATCACTAGGTAGAATAAGTCCAATGGGCCGGAGTGAGTCCCGTAACCTATACATAAGTAAGAATCTTTTCTTGATAATCTATAATTAGAGATTAGAATCACCGAAATAGTACTTTGGGCATCGGCAGTAGCGGTTCTTGTTTATCTCGTCTTGGGTAATCATTGGGAGTCTATCGGTGCAAGTGAGGGGCAGTGAATTAACCCTGCGAATCCCAAGATATAACAGTTTATGGAGATAACATGACAAAATCAGTGATGATAGTTGATGACCACCCGGCTATACGAGTCGCCATTCGGGCATTACTATCACAAAGCAATGAATTTTCAACAATTTATGAATCTGTCGATGGTAGCGAAGCACTAGAAGTATTAAAAAATAATCCTGTTGATTTAGTCATCATCGATATTGAATTACCTAATTTCGATGGTTTTTCATTGCTAAAAAAACTGCAACAACGTGGGTTTACCGGTAAATCTTTATTCTTATCCGCCAAAAATGAGCAAGTTTTTGCGGTGCGGGCATTACAGGCTGGTGCCAACGGATTCATCAGCAAAAATAAAGATATTAGCGAAATTCTGTTTGCAGCACAGAACGTATTACGTGGGTATTCATTCTTCCCATCTGAAGCTTTGACCCAATTAGCCGGGCAACCTTCGAGCCATGATCCTGTCAATCGGGCGCGTTTGTTATCTGAGCGAGAAATTAATGTTTTACGTTATCTGGTAAATGGCTTGTCTAATAAGCAAATTGCCGACGAAATGTTTATCAGCAACAAAACTGTCAGCACCTATAAAACCCGTATCCTGACCAAATTAGGGTTAAGTTCTGTAATTGAACTGGCAGATTATGCGCATACCCATAATTTGGTGTAGTTCAGCCTGGTCTGGTTTCCGACGAGCCGAGTCTTCTTTACGTAGTGGGTTTTCCTTACTCATTTTACTATGCTGCTTGCTGTTACTTAGCGGGCAACTTTATGCCGCCGTGATGACCGGCCGTCAGGGGTGTGACACCGGGCAACCCCTGTCGATACACAGTATCGCCAATAGTTACAGCGAAGACCTATTACTGACGCCCTCCACCGACACACGCCAATCGAGTCGACGCACGGTGAAAGTGGGCGTGGTGATTGATGCCAATACCCCATTTGTGGTTAACCGTGATGATAATTCCATCGAAGGTATTGTCGCCGATTATCTAAAAATCATCAGTGAGGCCAGTCAGTTATCCTTCCAGATGATTGGTTATTGCGACTACGGATTAGTGTTAAATGCGTTGGAAAGTGGTCAAATTGATTTAATGGCCGGAACCCCGATGCCGGCTCAGCCGGGGTTGATCGCCTCCCATGCATTCTTTACTAATCGGCATGTTGAAGTCCGCAGCAAAAATTGGGACCCAACCAAACGCACCCATCCGGAAACAGTGGCTATCGTCAATAATGAGCCGCTCTCACCAGAATTTTTATTTAATTATCATGCCGATAAAATTGTCGCCTACCCTAACCAGTTACAAGGGTTGCTGGCTGTTGCCTATGGTAATGCTGATGTATTTGTCTCTAATGCCACCTCTGCCAACTATTTAATTGACCAATTGCAGTTGCTTACATTGCAAATTCGCAACTTTGCCCCTTACCACCCGGCCCCCTATACATTCCTGGCGAGGGAAAGTAATCAAAAACTCATTGATTACATTAATCAGATTCTAGAACTGCTACCCACCCGGGCGACCGGTGATATTCAGCAGCGTTGGTTTGGTAGCAAACATCATTACAATATTGATGCTAAGTTGCTCTTGACCGAACAAGAAGTTAGCTGGATTCAGCAACACCCGGTGGTGAGTTATGTCGCCCCCCTTGATCTGGCCCCCCTGATTTTCCGTGATCGCCAGACCGGCGAAATGGCCGGCTTCTCCATTGACCTTATCGATATTATTTCACGGCGGACCGGACTTAAATTTGAACCGGTATACACCAAAGATAGTGGTGAAGGGGTACGTAATTTTATCGCCGGTAAAATCGATATGCTGCCGATTGTGGCCGTCCGTAACGGTATGTATGGGCACAATCTTTACTCCTCGCCGGTCGCCCAATCCCTATGGGGCATATTGACCCGCGAAGATCGCATTGATATCAATAATGTGGCCGATCTGGCAGGGAAACGGGTAGGCATACAGGCGGGTAGTGCTTCCAGTGGGATTATTGGTAACCCCTTATTGGCCCAGAAGATTACCTTTGTTCAAGCCCCCGATACCATGACGCTGGTGCGTTGGTTGCAGCAGGGAAAAGTTGATGCGGTCCTCAAAAATATGATGACGGCCAACTACTTATCCGCACAGAATTTCAGTCCTAATATTAAAACCGTGGCGGTCGCCGGTGAAGAGCCATTGATGATGGCATTTGGCATCAGCCCAAGGCTACCTGAATTAAAAGCCATCATTGATAAAGTGATTGAATCTATTCCGCCGGAAGAGCTAGATAATCTGATCAGCGAGTGGAGCACTTTCAAACCTAACCCTGCGAGTTTCGATAACAACTCATTAGATAATGAATTACTGATGGTCGCGCTGAAGATAAGTTCAGGGCTATTATTGGTCTTCGGTTTATATCTTTGCTATCTGGTATTTAACAAGCGCCGTCAGGCCATGTTGTTACATACCCGTTTACTGCAACAAGAGTCCATCATTAATGCCCTACCCTTCGCTGTATTTATCCGTGCCAAGAATGGGGATCTTGCGGTGTATAACAGCCACTTTGCTGCCGCGCATCAGGATAAGCTGAATGATATGCTCAATCAGAAGAGTGAGTCAGCCCACTGGCCGATGACCAGTCAGCTCGATCGAGAGATAGACCGATACTGCCGTTATGTCTTGCTGGATAGAAAACCGCAAATGGTGGATTTGTCTCTTGAGATTAACGAAGAGTTGCGGGATATCTTTTTGTGGATTATTCCGCTGGATAATGCAGAGCGCAGTTTACTGGGCGGCTGGCTGGATATCAGCCAACGTAAAACGGTTGAGCGTGAATTGGAAGCGGCCCGTGTCGAAGCCGAAAGCGCCAACCGTACTAAAAGCACTTTCCTTGCCACCATCAGTCATGAACTGCGCACCCCCATGTACGCCATTATGGGCTTGCTAGAGCTGGAAATTCGCAGTGAGCAGCCGGTCGAAAAAAATACCTTAGTCACCGTATCTAAAACAGCGCAGTCCCTGATGCTACTGCTCGATGACATTATCGACTCCGCCAAGATTGAGGCCGGCCAACTGAGCGTTCACCCGGCGGTGGTTGATTTCCGCCAAGAGATGGAGCGGATGTTCACTATCTATCAGCCGATTGCCGATGAGCGCGGACTACGATTCTCTGGCTGGCTGGATGAGCAGATCCCGGCGTTGCTGATGGTCGATATGCTGCGAGTGCGGCAAGTCATGGGCAATCTGTTGGGCAATGCGCTGAAATTTACCGAGCAAGGCGGTGTCTCGGTGGATGTCACTTGGGAGCCGACGGATAGCAAACATGGCGTAATGAATATTGATATTACCGATACCGGTATTGGCATCTCGTTGGCCGCGCAGGCCACACTGTTCCAGCCATTTAGTCAGGCTAATGAAGGTAAATCACCGCGCTTCGGCGGCTCAGGATTGGGGCTTTGGATCTGTCATCAGTTGATTCATAAGATGGGTGGGCAAATTATCCTGGAGAGCCAACTGGGTAAAGGCACCAGCCTATTTATTACCTTGCCGCTGGAGATAGCCACTGAGGATGATATACCGCAAGATACGACTATTTTACATGCTGATGAAAAGCAGCTAAATCACTTAAAAAACCTACGTGTTTTAGTGGTGGATGATTTACCGGCTAACCGTCAATTACTTCAGCAGCAACTTGCTTTTATTGGGATCGAGCAGGTGATGAGCGCAGAGAATGGCGCGGAAGCTTGGCAAATATTGCAGCATTATAGCTTTGACGTGATCATCACCGATTACAATATGCCATTGATGAATGGGTACGAGCTGGCCGCCCACATCCGTAGCAGCCCAACGATAAAAGAGATGATCATTATTGGCTGTACCGCAGATGCGCGGGAAGAGAGCACGGCGCGCTGCTCTGATGCAGGGATGAATGATTGCATGATCAAACCGGTGACCATCGACACCTTGCGTACCGTGCTGCTTCGCCAAGAGATTATTGGTGGTATGAGCATGGGCCATCATCATACCGCAGGTGATAATCCTGTTAGCCCAGAAAATAGTGAAGCAGCTAAATTACCCCACTCCCCAGTGACTACAGCACAAGATAAATTAAGGTCGCTCTCTGGAGGCAGTGCTGAGGTGGAGTTGCAGTTATTACAATCATTATTGGAAAGTCATTCGCAGGATACCGAGGCGTTGACACAGCGATATCACCAGTTGGCGGCGGATAATAACGCAATTTCTGATGATATTTACAAAGAGATGGCAAGTCTGGTGCACCGGATTAAAGGCGGTGTACAGCTGATTGATGCACAAGCACTGGTGGAGAGCTGTATTAAGTTCGAATCGCTGCTGCATACACATGATAAGCCGGCAATTATCACGCACGGAGTCGAATATCTGGCACTGTTAACCGAGACTAACCAATTATTAATTGAGCTACTGGCTTCATACACCAAAATAGGTATTAGTGATGCAGTAAAATAGGCAGTAGTGATGTAGTAAAATAGGTAGTAGTGACGCGATAAAATAGAAGTTTATTGCCTGCCACCATTAAAACCCGTCAGAACTTTTGGCGGGTTTTCTTATTTATCCGATAATGACTCTTGCTTAGGATAAAAGCCAAATTGCGTCACCAGACAAGAAAATCAACCTAACATAATAAAATAAAACGATTTTATTATTCTTCCATTTTTAACCGGATCTGTTCCTACATATTTTGTGGGAAATTTCAGATATAAAACAAGGACGCATCTCATTCTCCTCACCTCAATTTCCCCCTACACTAGCATCGGCCCAAAAACTGAACAGAAAAAACGAAATAACGGCTAATTCTATTCAACTGAATGATCGCTCGTTCACTGAATACAAAAGGCTCGTATTTGCCAAAATATAAATCATAAATTTAAGTAGGAATTCATGGGAAAAACTCTAATGGCGTTGGTGCTACTTACCCTACCGGGTATAGCGTTAGCCGCCACCTCAAATAACACGATTAAGTTTCAGGGCGAAGTGGCCGAACAGACTTGCATGGTTGATATTAATGGCACAGCTAACACCCCGGTTGTTTTGTTACCCACAGTCTCAACTAGCAATCTGAATCAAGTTAATTCTGTTGCGGGTAAAACCAATTTCACGATTAACCTCACCGGCTGCAACATTGCCATTCAAGACACCAAAATCAGCTCGGTTTTTCAGGGAATGAACGTCACGAGCGCAGGTAATTTGGGTAATGTCGGTACAGCACAAAATGTTGCAATTCAGCTACTTGATACTCATGGCGCACCGATTCGCATGTCTGGCGGTAGCGTTGAAGTCCCCGGTATCACGCTAGTCGCTGGTGCAACATCCGCATCACAAGATCTGGCAGCACAATATATTACGGAAGAGGGTCGTGCGACGGCAGGGAGTGTCATTGCATCTGCTCAATATGCGATCACTTATCCCTGACTATTCATGAAATCGTCCGTTTCATGAAGATGTTGGCCAACCGGTAACGGAGCCTAAATAAACCAGAAAAAACCAAGGATAAGTAAGCGCTATGACACTGACTGCCCACAAAATTATCGCCTGCACGTTGTTGCTGCTCAGCGGCGTACCCTTATGGACAAAAGCCAGTGTTGTCATGACTGGGACTCGTATTATTTATCCTGAAGGCACACGGGAAAAAGTATTACAACTCAGCAATAAAGATGACTACCCTAACCTAGTCCAACTCTGGATGGATGATGGTAATAATCAGTCTTCGCCATCAAAAAGTGATGTTCCTTTTACATTGACACCACAGATATTCCGCATGGAGCCACAAAGCGGACAAGTGATACGGCTGGCATATATTGAGCGGAATTTGCCCAAAGATCGGGAATCAGTGTTCTATCTTAATTTTTTGCAGATCCCGGCATTAAAAGCAGATAAACAGACGGAAAACAAACTGGTTTTGATCGTGAATAATCGACTGAAAGTCTTTTACCGCCCTGCCGCACTAAAAGAAAATGTCGATATATTAGGTGAAAAAATCCAAGTCACGCTGGATAGCGTTACCGGTGATAAAATCAAGATACATAACCCAACGGGTTATTATATCAGCCTACGTGATGCCAAACTGGTCAGCGATGGAAAAACCATTTCGTTTGCCACCAGCGAAATGTTTGCTCCCAATTCAACCACTGATTTAGCCCTCCCCGCCGGGGTTAAGGCCAAAAAGGGTGAATTGCTGACGCTGAACGTGGTTAACGATTATGGCACCAACATCCCCTGTAATTATCATCTGTAATCGACCCGTGATGATAACCCAAAATCGACTCCGGCGCAGGGATAGCCAGTGAGGCATACCTCTTGGCTATCCTACTTGCTAACACACGGCTTGTTAGTCAGTTATAGCCTGTCAGCAGCGGATGGGCATCATCAAGATGAATACGTGTTTGAGGATGCGCTATTGCGTGGTTCCTCTCTCGGCTTAGGCTCTATATCTCGCTTTAATAAAAAAGATAGTTATGAGGCAGGCAAATACCAAGTTGATCTCTATACGAACAACAAATTTGTCGATCGTGTTGAACTGACCTTTATCGCGAAAGGTGATGACACGGTTCCCTGCCTATCAGGTGCGCAGTTGCTACAAGCCGGCGTGGAAGAATCCGCACTGAAACAGGCTAATTTGGAAGATAACTGTCTGGATTTCAAAACCATTCTTCCTGCCAGCGATTATCATTTTGATTACGCCAAATTACGTTTTGACCTGTCGGTTCCGCAGCTATTTGTTAAGAAAATGCCGCGTGGATATGTCGATCCGCGCAATCTCACCTCAGGCGAGACTATTGGTTTCAGTAATTACAACTTCAACCAATATCACGTGGGCTATAACAAAGATGGCATTAAACGCGCCACTGATTCGAGTTATCTGAGCCTGACCAACGGAATCAATGCCGGTATGTGGCGTTTTCGTCAGCAAGGCTCTTTGCGTTATGACCAGGCTCGAGGGGCGAACTGGACCTCTAACCGGCTGTACAGCCAGCGCGCACTGCCGTCGATTGGCAGTGAAGTGACCGCCGGTGAAACATTCAGCGCCGGTCAGTTTTTCTCAAGTATGGGGTTTGCCGGCATCGCGCTGGCAACCGATGACCGCATGTTGCCTGAATCACAACGTGGCTATGCCCCTGTGGTGCGCGGCATTGCCAGAACCAACGCCAAGGTGACGGTATATCAGAATAACCGCTCGATTTACCAAACTACCGTTTCACCGGGGCCGTTTGAGCTTGATGATCTATCGGCCACCAATTTTGGTGGTGACCTGACCGTCGAAATTCAAGAAGCAGATGGCAGCCTGAGTACCTTTCAGGTGCCCTTCTCTTCGGTGCCTGAGTCATTGCGACCTGGCTACTCGCGCTACAGTTTTGCGGCTGGGAAGGTTCGTGATCAGGGCAATCATGAACTCTTCAGTGAGCTGACCTATCAGCGTGGCCTCAGTAATGCCATTACAGCAAACAGCGGTTTGCGCCTGGCCCCCGGTTATCAAGCCCTCATGCTGGGCGGCGTCTTTACCCACTATATTGGTGCCTTAGGGCTGGATGTCACTTATTCGAAGGCCAGCTTGCCTGATGATGAGAAACAGAGTGGCTGGATGGCGCGAGCCGCTTTCAGCCGCACCTTTGAGGCCACCAACACCACGCTCTCGGTGGCGGGTTACCGCTACTCAACCGAGGGCTATCGTGATTTGAGTGATGTATTAGGCGTTCGGGCCGCCACTCATGGCAAAGTTTGGAGCTCCGGCTCTTATCAACAGCGCAGCCGAGCTGAAATTTCGCTTAATCAGAGTTTTAACCGTTACGGTTCACTCTATTTAACCGCCTCCTCGCAGGATTACCGGAGTGACCGCAAACGGGATACCCAGTTGCAGTTGGGCTATGCCAATACCCTATGGCGCGATACCAGCTTCAACCTTGCGGTTTCACAACAAAAAACCGGGGGTGGCAGCAATGAAGTTTACTTTGTCGACCCCGGCAGTGGTATGCCCGCAGCAAATGGCGCAAATCTGCTCGGCGTCAGTGAAACCCTGGTGCAGATGTCCGTCTCATTCCCGCTGGGCGGTAGCCCACGTGCGCCCTATATCTCAGCCGGCGCGGTCAACAGCCAGGCCAGCGGTGCCAGCTATCAGACCTCATTATCAGGTGTGATGGGCGATGACCAATCAGCCAGTTACAGCATGGATTTTGCCCGCAGTGAGCAGAACAAAGAGAACACCTTTAGCGGCAGTTTACAAAAGCGGTTACCCGTGACCAGCCTGAGCGGCAGTGCTTCCAGCAGCCCGGGTTATTGGCAAGGATCAGCCAGTGCACGAGGCTCGGCGGCCTTCCACAGCGGCGGTATCACGCTAGGGCCGTACCTGAGCGATACCTTTGCCTTAATCGAGGCCAAAGGGGCCAGCGGGGCCAAAGTGATGTATGGGCAAGGTGCACGTATTGACCACTTTGGCTATGCCCTAGTGCCCACCCTGACGCCCTATCGCTACAACACGATTACGCTCGATCCTGATGGTATGGATTTCAATACCGAACTGCGAGATGGCGAGCGGCAGATTGCGCCCTATGCCGGTTCTACGGTGAAGGTCACTTTCCGCACATTGAGCGGATATCCGGTGCTGATTAACGTCAGGCTCGCTGACGGCAGCCAACTGCCCATGGGCACCGTGGTTTATAGCACCGACGGCAGTGCCGATAGCGGGCACGATAACAGCAATCAGGAACATGAAGTCGGAATGGTCGGCCAGGCCAGCCAGGCCTATTTACGGGCGGAAACCCCTCGTGGGACGCTCATGCTGGCATGGGGGGATGCCGCCGATGAGCGGTGTAATCTTGATTACGATTTAGGCACCCCCAACAATGATCAGCAGCTTTATAAACTCGATGCCTTGTGTGTCGTTACTCAGCCTTGAATCAGAGAAATAGTATGGATCCTATGACAACCCACCGCGCTACGTTAGATCGACGCCGCCCCTTATTCTCTCAGGGTATGGGATTGTTTTTGGCATTCGGCTTACTGGGTGTGACGCTACCCAGTTATGCGCAATGTATCTGGAAAGGTGCCAACATCGGCGGCGATAACTACGGTGCCTCCTTGCAGTTAGGCAATATCAATATGACGAGCAACTATATTCAGCCCGTCGATTCTATTCTGGCCTCCAGTATTATTAGTTTAGTCCCCGCCCGTTTCTGGGCAGATCCAGAAGCTGTTATCTATGAATGCGATATCGCCGATAAAGAGAGCATTTTCGAAGTTTTCGCCACAAATGGCGACAGTAATGTCGGCGGCTACACCAATATGGGGGATAACTATTTTCAGACGTTCTTCCCTTATACCGCATTGAAATTGATTCATGTCGATTCAGGTATTGAATTCAGCCGTATCTGGCAACAAGTGCCGCTGAAGAAATTCGATGTGGTGGGCAATAAGATTCAGATTAAAGGCAAGCATTTCAGCCAGATCCGCGCTGAATTAAAAAAGGTGGGTTCTGTAGACCGCAACCCCGGCCCCTCGACCTGGGGATGTCCGGGGCCAGCAGCAGATAACTACTCCGGCAGCTACACCTGCAATCAACCCAACGGGTATGTGGTTTTCAAAGGCCCCGGTATGCCGGTGCCGGAAGCCGGGTATGATTCGGCGACTAATTATCAAACATGGGGGAGTGGGCGCTATATGGCGTTTGGCATGAATACCTCGCCGGTCGCCGTCCTGACACGTAAAAATACCTGCGTGGTGCGCAACGTCACGCCTTATGTGGTTTTCCCTATCATCACCGTGAATGAACTCAACAATAACCAAACACGCAGTGCCGATATTACGGTGGATATTGAGTGCCAATCCGGCACGGAGTCGGGCATTAGTAGCGGGCAAACGGCGCTGGGTATCCAAACCTCATTACCGGGCTACCTGAAAGCACAGAGCTTAGGGTTGGTGAACGCGGCCGGTGGCGTAAGCTACCTACTCTCCGACCATTACGGCACTGATAGTCGCATTGCCACTGGGGTGGGTATCAGCTTGAGTGACAGCAATGGCGCGGCAATGAATTTTGTCGGCTGGGGCGGATGTGTCAGCAATTGCATCACCGGTTCCAGTGCTGCGGGTTGGTATCCCATCTTAACGGGGGCCAGCGCCAATGGCAGTAGTGCCGCCGGCTATAACAACTACTCCCATCACTTCACCGCCACATTGAAAAAACTGCCTAAGGGCAGCCCAACAGCCGGTAAGATAGATGCCACCGCTTACGTTTTGGTGAAAATACAATGAGATATTTATGCTTATTTTTACTCATGTTAACTATCAATCAGCACGCTTCGGCCGGTTTAGTCGCGGGGGCGACGCGCATGATCTATCAGCCCGAGTCGCGCGAACGCACTCTGATGTTAGCGAATACTAATGATTATCCGGTGGTGGTACAAACCTGGATTGATGATGGTGATGTAGACAGCACACCAGACCAAAGCAAAGCGCCATTTATGGTGTTACCGGCAGTATTTAAGATGCAAGCGGGCGCGGCTCAAGGGCTACGAATTATCAATAAGGGGGAGAATCTGCCTACCGATCGGGAGTCAGTTTACTGGCTAAATCTGTATGAGATACCGCCAAAAACGCGGCGTAATGTCGAGGCCCATGCTCAGGTGGCGATGGCGATGAACACCCAGATGAAGATTTTTTATCGCCCCGACGGGTTAACGCCATCACCGGCCGAAGCACTGAAAAAAGTGAGTTTCACCCTCAAAAAGCAAAATAATGAATATGTTATCATCGCCCACAATCCCACGCCATATCACGTCTCTTTCGGCCAGATTCAGCTGCAAAGCCAGCAAAAAAACGTTCTGGTCGCCCAAGAGATGGACATGATGGTGGCCCCATTCGCTGATCGCCAGTACCATTTTGAACAGCAGCCCACATCACTTAATGGTGAAGTTACCCTGAATTATATTTATTTCAATGATGCGGGCAATGAGGTCAAAAATAGCCAGCGAGTGAAAGTGACAATGTAACAAATCGCTTTTTTGCCGGGCTAACGTGAGGGAAATCTTGACTTGAGTGGATACCTACCCGTGACAGTGGAGGCTTAAATCGTTATTTCAGCCCGCCACGGGAGGTGCTTAGAGGATGTTATTCGGCGCGGAGGCCGTTTCCAGCAGTTGGTGACAATAATCCAGATTTAGCGCCCTTTCTTCTTACGCCCTGGCTGGGCAAAGCGCTTACGGGACGCTGCGTTACCGTCAGGTTTTTCGGTTTTTTTCGGCCCGCTGATGCTCACTCTTTTCGCTTCAACGGCCTTAACCGGCGCTTTTTTTACTGGTTTTTCGTCGGATGATGAGTTTTCAATCAGCCTAAATAACTCGATGAGTTCATCTTCGGTCAAATCTCGCCATTCACCCTGCGGCAGCCCTTTCAGACTGATATTCATGATGCGGACACGTTCTAGCTTGGTAACTTCATAGCCAAAGTGCTTACACATGCGGCGAATCTGGCGATTAAGACCCTGCACCAGGGTGATACGAAATACAAAAGTGGCCTCTCTCTTCACTTTGCATTTCTTAGTCACCGTTCCCAGCATCGGCACTCCCGCCCCTAAACCGAGAATAAATTCGTCAGTCACTGGCTTGTTGACGGTCACAACATACTCTTTTTCGTGATCGTTCCCAGCACGCAGGATCTTGTTGACTAAATCGCCGTGATTCGTCAGTAAAATCAGCCCTTGCGAATCTTTATCCAGTCGCCCGATAGGAAAGACCCGTTTGCTGTGGTTAACAAAATCAACGATGTTATTCTGCTCTCCATCTTCCGTGGTGCTTATTACGCCGACTGGCTTATTCAGCGCAATCAGCACCAGGTCCTCTTCATTACGCGGCTCGATAATCTGACCGTTAACTTTCACCACATCTCCGGCAGAGACCTGAACGCCAACCGTAGCACGCTTGCCGTTAATAAAAACATTGCCTTGTTCTATGTAGCGATCAGCATCGCGTCGAGAACAGATACCGCTCTCGCTAATGTATTTATTGAGACGAATGGAGGAGTTAGTCAGCATGATACCTTCGCAAAAAGCGGAACTATACCTTATCCGCGTGAGGATGCGAAGCTTGGTCGGGGGAATAATGTGAGCGGCTTAACAAGGGGGATAACTTGCAGGATAAATAGCAAGTTTGCTGAAAAACAAGCCAATAAGCTCATTCTCTCAGCAAACGCGCATTTATAACGTTTTTCCCCTTTGACATGCCCCTGATACCCCGCTATTATTCGCCTCGTTCACACGATTCCTCTGTAGTTCAGTCGGTAGAACGGCGGACTGTTAATCCGTATGTCACTGGTTCGAGTCCAGTCAGAGGAGCCAAATTAGAGAAGCCCGCTTAAGGAAACTTAAGCGGGCTTTTTGCATTTCAGTTTATCCGCGTTGCAATTTATCCGCGTTGCAATCCGTAGGGTGCGATAACACCATCATTCGCAATCAGAGTTCTGGGACCCTGGTTGCGCCGCATCCTTGCGGCCTAACATTTACGCCAACCCTAGCAGAGTATTGAGTTGTGCTATCTGCTGCTGCCAATGCTGTTGTAACTCGGGTTTCTGATGCTTGGGTTTACGCGCTAAATCCTCCTCCAGCTTGCTTTCCAATTCCAGTAGTGTCGCCAACAAATGCTCCTCTTCGCTTTCCGCTTGTATCTCGGCTGGCAATATTGTCGCTGAGTGAGTTGTCGTCGTGGGAGCAACTGGCAGCGATTTATCAGCCAAAATGGCGTAAACCGGTTCTAAATCGTGCCACTCCTCCAGCCGCTGTTGATTGATTAGCCAAAAACGATTGCAGCTTTGCTCAATCAATGTGCGGTCATGGGAAACCAACAGCACCGCGCCACTGAATGTTTTCAGCGTGTCGGCCAGCTCCTCTTTGCCTTCCATATCAAGGTGATTGGTTGGCTCGTCGAGCAGCAATAGCGAGTAGTTAGCCAATGTTAGGCCGATAAACAGTAATCGCGAACGCTCGCCGCCACTCAGCGTATTAACCCGCTGTTGATGTCGCAGGTAAGGGAAGCCCGCTCCGATTAATGCCATTTTTCGCTGCTCTTCCGTTAGCGGTGCGAACGGTGCCAAAGCCTCGGTTAATGTATCCTCATCACGCAGTTGTTGCAGGCTCTGATCGTAATAGCCCACACGCACTTTTGGATGGAACACCAGACCGGCATCAGCGGCCTCTGGCCGGCTAACCGCCCGCCACAAGCAGTGCAACAATGAGGATTTGCCACAGCCGTTACGTCCAACCAATGCAATACGATCACCGCTTTTTACCCGCAATTGATCCAACTCAAACAGCACCGGGGCCAGTGGCGCAGGTCGCACCTGCAGAGCAGATAGTGCCAGCACTCGGTCTGCCGGTAAAGCCTCGCCGTTGAGACGCAACTGCCACTGGTTGCCCGCCGTGAGTTGGGTCTGCTCATCCTTAAGTCGATCGACCTGTCTCTCCATTTGCTTCGCCTTACGCGCCAGTTTTTCGCTGTCATACACGCTGCCCCAAATAGCCAGCCGTTTGGCGCTCTTTGCCACCCGATCAATCTCCTTCTGTTCAGCCTGGCGGCGCTGGCTATCCGCGATATCTTTTTCCGCTAACGCCTGGCGCGCTAAAGTGCAAGGCAGACGAATGAACTGTAGATTTTTGTCGCGCAAGATCAAAGTGCAGTTGGTGACATGGTCTAGCAAGCTGCGATCATGTGAAACCAGAACAAAACTGCCTGTCCAATTCAGCAGAAACTGTTCCAACCACAGCAGCGTGGGTAAATCCAGATGGTTACTGGGTTCGTCCAGCAGCAGCAAATCGGGTTGGCGGATCAGCGCCCGGGCCAATAGCAGTCGGGTGTGCTCTCCTCCGCTCAATGTACCGGCAGTCAATTCCCAGTCGGCCTCGTCAAACCCCAAACTGGCGAGCAAAACTTCAGCTTGCCAGCGTTCGGGTTGATGCAGGCTATTGGGCAGATGGTTGAGCACCGCATCCAACAGAGTGCAGTCAACCAGCATAGCGGGCAGATGTTGTTCAACGCGTGCCATCAGACACTGGTTGGCAAGGGTGATAGTGCCAGAGGTGGCGGGTAAATCCCCGCTGAGGATTTTTAGCAGTGTGCTTTTGCCACTGCCGTTATGGCCAATCAGGCCGATGCGGTCACCTTTTTTCAGGCCAAATGTTATCTCAGTCAGCAGTGGGCCGAAAGTGTTGTCGTAGCAGACAGATTGTGCAGAAAGTAATGTAGTCATTGCTTACTCAAGTTTTACAGGCAAAAGATGCCGATCGTCAAAAAAACTGACGATAACCAGTAAGCTGGAGGGAAGTTCTCAGTGTGTTAGTTAGCTTCGCTCAAGCAGGTTATCGCAGCACGATACCGGTAATGCTTGAGCAAGCACGATCACTAAAGACGAGTGAATAAAGAAACAATTCACGGGTCAACATAGTAATCCTCCTTAAATAGCGTTGGTTAATGAATAAACTGATTATATTGAGGTTTCTGCCATTACGCCAGTGTCAGCCTGTAGCTGAATTGTTGTCACTAGATGGGTGGATTCAGCATCTAAGCCATTATGTTGCAAGTCAATGGCTTAGATACCAAAATGGGAATGGCTGTTACGAATTTATCGCTTTTTTGGAATCCAGAGCACTGTGGATCGCCGCTTCCAATTCATTGACTTCGAATTTTGCTACGTAGGCATCCGCCCCAACTTTGCGGACATGATCTTCATTCGCACTACCAGACAACGATGAATGGATAATCACCGGAATATTCTTCAGAAACTCATCGCGTTTAATATTCAGCGTCAATGTAAAGCCGTCCATCTCTGGCATTTCCAAATCGGTTAACACAAATGCGATTTTATCCGAGATAGGCCGGCCCTCGGCCCGCGCCTCATCGGCCATCTTACGAATTTTATTCCACGCCTCCAGACCGGTGATATGCATCACGGCGGGAATATCCATCATCTTCAAGCCTTGTTCCAGCATCGAACGTGCTACCTTCGAGTCCTCAGCCACAATGGCGACGGAACCCGGTTTCAGATCAAACGCCTTGGTTTTCTCACTGTCGATTTGGACATTGCGATTAGCGGGAATGATGTCATACAAAATCTGTTCAACATCCAGCACCAGAGCCAGACGGTTACTTGCAGTGTCGTTATCCAGCCGCGCAATACTGGTGATGTTGCGACTATTAACACCCGCATCCGCAGCCAGCACCTGACTCCATTCAAGGCGGACGATATCATCAACCGACTCCACCGCGAATGCCTGAGTACTACGAGCATATTCGGTCACCAGCAGAATATTTAATCCGGTTTTTGGCTCACAACCGACAATAGCCGGGAGATCAATCACAGGAATAATCTCCCCACGAATATTCGCCATCCCCATCATTGGCGATGCCATGCCCGCCGCCTTGGTTAGCGTCGGCATGGGCACAATTTCACGCAGCTTAAACACGTTGATGCCGAACAGCTCGGATTTCTCTTCATCTTGCGACTCGCCCAAGCGGAACAGCAACAGCTCAAACCGGTTCGATGAGGTGAGGTTAGTTCTCTCCTCTATCTCTTTTTGAAAATTATCCATACTTTCCCCAATGCGAATGAAGATTGATAAGTAGTAACAAGGCGAATTAAGTCATTCGGAAAATAAGGAATAACATTCTGCTTATCTCTTTATCGGCAATCGGCAGAAAATGATTAATCATTCGGCTTAAGAAGATGCGTCGTGCCACTCCAGCCAGCGCCTTGACCGCTGGGGTTATGCCACTGGTCGATAGCGCCACAACCAGCGGCCTGTAGACATGCGGCGATAAAACAGTACGCCGCGTACTATCCAGTCGAGGAACATCCCCATCCAAACGCCAGTGACGCCAAATCCCAGTGTTATCCCCAAGATATAACCAACAATAATGCGGCAGCCCCACATTCCTGCCAGCGCCACCCACATGGTATAACGGGCATCCTTCGCCCCTTTCAGGCCCGATGGTAGTACCCAAGAGGCCGCCCAGATCGGCATAAACAGCGCATTTATCCAGATCAGATGCTTCACCACATTGATGACGCCCGGTTCGTTGGTATAGAGAGAGGCCAAAAATCCAGCACTGGGGATCGATAGCAGCGCGATAAAACAGACGCCGACGGTGGATAGCCAAAAGATATGTTTGAGCTGGCGAATTGGCTGCAAAATCTGCCCTTTCCCCAATCGCGTGCCGATGATGATAGTCGAACTGTATCCCAGCGCATTGCCCGGCAGGTTAATCAGCCCGACGATTGAAAAAGCAATAAAGTTACCGGCGATCACTTCGGTGCCCATTCCCGCAACAAAGCGCTGGGTAATCAGCTTGCCGATACTGAACATCACGGATTCAACACTGGCGGGGATCCCGATGCTCAGCACCTCAAACATAATGGCCGAGGTAAAGGGCAAAAAATAGGCATTGAAGGGGATACGCAGAGTATTATTGGCACCGAAAATCAGCACCAGAACCACCACCAGCGCGCCGATATAGCGTGCAAGCGTGATACCAATACCCGCGCCGATAAAACCTACTCCCTGCCAGCTAAACAGGCCGTAAATCAGCACGCTACTGATAACAATATTGAGAATATTCATCGCAATATTGATAAACATCGGCAACCGCGTATTACCGGCCCCCCGTAGCGCACCACATCCCACCAGCGTGATCGCCATCGCCGGATAGTTCCAGACCGTCAAATTCAGGTAGGTCAGTGCCATGGCCTTAACGGCGGGATCGGCCTGATTCGCCATCAGATTGATAATGGCCTCACCGGCAAAATGCACCAGCAGCACCAAGAGTAAGGAGATTAAAACCAGCAGAGAGATGGATTCGCGGGCCGCCGTTTGCGCTTGCTTGCGCTTGCGCTGACCGAGACTGAATGACACCACCACCGATGTCCCCAGCGCCACTGAGGCAAAGAAAGCGGCAATCAGCATATTGAAGCTGTCAGCCAGACCCACCGCCGCCATCGCCTCTTTGCCCAGCCAACTCACCAGCAAAGTGCTGAACACCCCCATCAACAGGACGCACAGCCCTTCAATAAACAGTGGGATCGCCAGCGGCGTTATCTCACGCCAAAATAGTACCCGGTAGGATTTTCGTTTTTTATACCACGCGCTTTCGCGAAAGATTTTCAACTTAACTGTCCCTGAAATCACGCCCAATTTGCTTACACCCGCGCTTTTCACCACTATGGTGAAATATCCCGATGCGCCGGTTTACAATGGCGGTTTTCCGCTTTAAATTTTAACGTGTTACACGCGATAAAAAATCGATGTAGATATCATAACAGAACGTGAAATTAATTTAAATGAAACGGAATTTCACCAAAGTACAAATTAAATACTTATGCAATAAAATTCACATAAATATGCAAAATATCTTTGACTCTACTACCGGTTTTGCGATATCAATGTAGCCATTGAAACCTTTGCCAGACTGACCTAATTCATACAGGATTTAATTGATGACAACTATTCTCAAACACCTTCCTATTAATCAGCGTGTTGGTATTGCTTTCTCCGGTGGCCTGGACACCAGTGCCGCGCTGCTGTGGATGCAGAAAAAAGGGGCAATTCCTTACGCCTATACCGCTAATCTGGGTCAGCCTGATGAAGAGGATTACGATGCTATTCCACGTAAAGCGATGGAGTATGGTGCAGAGAAAGCCCGCCTGATCGATTGCCGCAAACAGCTGGTCGCTGAAGGGATCGCCGCGATTCAATGTGGTGCCTTCCACAACACCACCGCCGGTGTCACCTATTTCAACACCACCCCGCTGGGCCGTGCCGTCACCGGAACCATGCTGGTCGCCGCCATGAAAGAAGATGGCGTGAATATCTGGGGTGATGGCAGTACCTATAAAGGTAACGATATTGAGCGTTTTTATCGTTACGGTCTGTTGACCAATGCTGAGTTGAAAATTTACAAGCCGTGGCTGGATACCGATTTCATCGATGAATTGGGTGGCCGCCATGAGATGTCCGAATTTATGATTCAATCTGGTTTCGACTACAAAATGTCGACCGAGAAAGCCTACTCCACCGACTCCAACATGTTGGGTGCGACTCACGAAGCCAAAGATCTAGAGTTCCTAAACTCAAGCCTCAAAATCGTTAACCCGATTATGGGCGTGAAATTCTGGGACGAAAATGTGGTAGTCAAAGCGGAAGAGGTCTCCATCCGTTTTGAGCGCGGTTATCCGGTGGCACTGAATGGCGTGACCTTCGACGACAGCGTCGAGTTGATGATGGAAGCTAACCGCATCGGTGGCCGTCATGGTCTGGGCATGAGCGACCAGATTGAAAACCGGATTATCGAAGCTAAGAGCCGTGGCATCTATGAAGCCCCAGGGATGGCACTGCTGCATATTGCTTACGAGCGCCTGCTGACCGGTATTCACAACGAAGATACCATTGAGCAATATCATGCCAATGGCCGTGTTTTGGGCCGTCTGCTGTATCAAGGCCGTTGGTTTGATCCACAAGCGCTGATGCTGCGTGATTCAGTCCAGCGTTGGGTTGCCAGCGAAATTACCGGTGAAGTGGCACTGGAACTGCGTCGCGGTAATGACTACTCCATCCTCAATACGGTCTCCGACAATCTGACTTACAAACCAGAGCGTCTGACCATGGAGAAAGGGGAGTCTGTGTTCTCACCAGATGATCGTATTGGTCAGTTGACCATGCGCAACCTGGATATCACCGATACCCGCGAGAAGCTATTTAACTATGCTGAGACCGGATTGTTATCAACTTCTGCAACCACCGGTTTGCCGCAAGTGGATAATAATAATCTGAACGTGCGTGGCATTCAGGATAAGAGCAAGTAATTACTCTGGTTAAATACCAACCGGATCAGTTTTAAATGATCCGGTTTTTTTTAGCGGTGGCATTCCAGCTTAGAAGCCACATCAAATCATAATAAGCAATATCATCAATGTGATAGCTGGCGATCCTTGAACTCAACCGGATCATGCTTATATTGGAAAACAAAGATAAACACCACGAGCAGAACCAGAGTATAAGCGGCGAAAGATAACCAAATACTGTTCCAGTCCTTCACTCCCGCCACTGTAAAGTAATCGACCACATGCCCACTGGTAATCGCGCCAACATAAGCACCAACGCCATTAACCATCGTCATAAATAAGCCCTGTGCACTGCCCCTGATATTATGGTCCACCTCTTTTTCGACATAAATTGCGCCAGAAATATTAAAGAAGTCAAAAGCACAACCATAGACCACCATGGATAGCAACAATAGGACGATACCTGTCGCTGAGGGGTCACCATAGGCAAATAAGGTGAAGCGCAGTGTCCATGCAACCATACTGATCATCATCACGCGTTTAATACCAAAACGAGATAAGAAGAAGGGAATGGTCAGAATGAAAAAGACTTCGGCAATTTGGGCCATCGATAATAATATCGACGGATATTGCACCACCAAACTATCGTGATAAACCGGATTTTTGGCAAAATCATGTAAGAATGGGCTGCTAAATGTATGGCTAATTTGTAATGAAGCCCCGAGCAGCATGGCAAATAGGAAGAAAATCGCCATCTTCTTTTGCTTGAATAATACGAAGGCATCCAGCCCTAACATATTCACCCACGAACGGTCTTTTTTAACATTTGAGGTCGGGCAGCTCGGTAATGAAAGTGCATATATCGCCAGAACCAGCGCAGCACCTGATGCAATATAGAGCTGAATATTACTCAATTCGAATCCGGACAAGCTAATCGTCCACATGGCGAAAATAAAACCCACGGTGCCAAAAACACGCACCGGCGGAAAGTCCTTAATGGTATCCAGCCCCGCTTTTTCTAAACAGATATAAGAGATCGTATTAGCTAATGCAATCGTCGGCATATAAACCATCGCATTAAATAGCATCACAAAGAACATAATATTAGGATCTGAAATATTAGCCGCGATGACTAATGCAACAGCACCCAATAAGTGGCAACCGGCATAGAGAATATTGGCCTTAATCCAGCGGTCAGCAATAATGCCAACAATACTGGGCATCAAAATACAAGCGATCCCTTTCGCGCCATAAACCAGCCCCACCTGTGTGCCGGTAAAATTCAGCGTATTCATCATGTAGGCACCCAAGGTCACCAGCCAGGCACCCCAGATAAAGAACTGGAGGAAGAACATCACTTTAAGCCGTTTTTTTATTATCATTTTTATTCTCCGTGATACAAATGTGTCGAGGGAGTCTTTTTTGCTTATTAAGTCTGTAGGGTACTTCCCTCTTCAGAGATATTCTCTCCGAACCTGGCAATACGGGGTTACCACGGCAAGCCAAGAGCGGAGAATATAGATTTTGTCGATCAGCGCGGCGCTTTGCTTTTCAAGAAAGCTTCAATCAGTTTGGTGAAATTAACCGAGGCCAATTTTGCACATTTTAAGGTTTGCTCATGAGACAGAACCACATCAGAAAGACCTTCAGCCAAATTGGTAATAGCCGTTAATGCGATAACTCTCAAACCACAATGGGCCGCAGAGAGCACTTCTGGCACCACGGACATTCCCACCACATCACCACCGATAATTTGCATCATGCGAATTTCAGCTGGAGTTTCAAAACAAGGGCCAGGGTAAGAGACAAATACACCTTCGGTCAGTGGGATATCGAGCTGTTGAGCAATATTGGCCATATCGGCACGCAGATCTTTATCGTAGGCATTGGCCAGACTAAAGAAACGTGGGCCGAAGCGATCGTCATTAGGCCCGACCAATGGTGTTCCCGGCATGGTGTTAATATGATCTTTTAGCATCACGACTGAACCCGGTAATACTTCTGGGCGTAATGAGCCGGCGGCATTCGTGCAGAATAGGAATTCACACCCCATTAATTTAAATGTGCGCACCGGGTGGGTCATGATACTCATGCCTTTGCCTTCGTAGAAATGACCACGGCCTTTCATGCACATAACAGGAACACCAAACAGATGACCTAAAACAAGTTCACCGGCATGGCCATGTACCGAACTGACTGGAAAACCGGGAATATCGGCATAGCTAATGGTCGTTTCATGGGTAATTTGCGCCACCAGATCACCCAATCCTGAGCCAAGAATAAATGCCACCTGCGGCTTAAAACCGGGCTTTATTTTCTGAATAACCTCAACGGCCTGAAATGGCAATTCACTGCAATCGGCATTAATAGCTGAATTTACTGTTGTCATAATAAAAACCCTTAATTATTTTAATTGTCAGATAGCTCAAACAGCCAACACACCTGTAAGGTGAAAGATGACGGGTACAATTCATCATAGGTAGTGGGTTATGACACCACCAATACTAAAATTCCGATTATCCATACTGAAAAGGTAATGGTTCAACCTGTGTTTCCACGCAATTATCGTCGATCACAAGAGGGTAATAGGGATGCACATGACAACAAAAATAGTTAAAGCACATTTGCAGATGCTAGGATTTACCGTACTCCTTGGCGGCTCCTTTATTGCCAGCGCAACCATTAGTAATGCGTTGCCCCCAATGGTTATCACATGGATGCGCTATGCTATTGCCAGCCTGCTTTTTATTGTGTTGTTAGTGGGGCAAGGATTACTGAGATTACCCCATTATCGTGATTTAGGCCGTTACACTCTGATTAGCCTGCCGCCGCTGCTCTATTTTGCCTGTATGATATTTTCACTTCAGACTACCAGCGCATTAAATTCGAGTGCGCTATACACCACCGTGCCGTTAATGAGCATGATATTGAGTTTGCTGTTGCTCAATTCAAAATCGACCTGGCCGGTGTTGACGGCACTATTACTGGGCATTTCAGGTGCGCTGTTAATTATATTTAAAGGTGATTTGTCGCAGGTTTTACAATTGTCGCTGATGCCATCTGATTACCTATTTCTATTGGGTTGTGTCGGGATGGCGCTAAATCCCATCGTGGTGAAGAAACTGCATCGCGGGGAGAAAGCACTGGTGTTGACAGGCTGGAGCTTAATTTGCGCCACGTTATTACTGACTGCCGTCGTCGCTTATCAGTTGCCGGATATAGAGTGGCGTAATATCAGCCTAATTACCTGGAGTGGTGTTCTCTATCTTGCCACCTTTGCCACTGCATTAAGTTTCTTTCTGTTCCAAAAAGCCTGCATTGTATTATCGCCCGCTAAAGTCTCAGGCTATGTGTATCTCATTCCGCTGTCAGTTATTGCAACCAGTAGGCTGCTAGGCCAGGAAATTCATTGGCAAGAGATTGCTGGCGGCGCGTTACTAGTCATTATCGCGATGGCTATTTTAGTTAAGGCCAAGTGATATTAATTCATCCCGTGGGCTTAGAATAACGCCAGTAATCGGTCTAGTGCTTGAGTGGTGCTGCCGGGGTGGTAAACAGCAAAGAGATCAGCGGAGAGAGACTCTTGCAGCGGAATAAACTTAATATTCGGCCATGGGATCTCCTGCATACTTTCAGGTACTAAAGCGATACCCAAGTTGCTGTTTACAAAAGCCAGTTGTGTCTGCGGCTCATCAAATTGGTAAATGCCCTGTGGTTTACAACCCGCGCTGAGGCAGCTGTTATAGAGGTTCTTAGAGTAGCCAGAGTTAGTAAAAGTGAGGAATATTAGTGTTTGGCCCGAGAGATCCTTCAGCGATAACACTTCGCTTTCAGCCAACTCACTCTCATATGACACCGCGACGGCGACCCGCTGTTTTTCTACTCGCTGATAAACCAGCGCCGGATTCTGCTCCAGATCAGCACAGCGCCAGAACCCAATATCGAGTTTTTTATTTAATAGCGCCTCATACTGTTTGCTGGGTGGAAATTCATGTAGCGACCAGGTGGTATTAGGATTAAGCGTTTTGAAATTTTTGAATTTCTCTAATAACTGATGCCAAAGGGCGGAACCAATAATGCCAATATTCAGGTGGCTCTGTTCGTGGCGAGCAATATAGGATACGCGGCTAAGCGAATTTTCTATATTCTCAAAAACCTCTTTCATCTCAGCTTGCATCATTTCACCGGCCAGGGTGAGCACCACATTACGGCTATCCCGGATCAATAAAGGGAAACCTAACGCCTCTTCCAGCTCTTTAATTTGTAAACTTAGCGGCGGTTGGGAGATATGCAGGCGTTCAGCGGCTTTTCCGAAGTGCAGTTCTTCTGACACCGCCAAGAAATAGCGAATCATTTTCAGATTGATACGACCGGAAAAAAGAAGTTTCTGCATACCCTATATCCAATT
Organism: Yersinia sp. Marseille-Q3913; assembly: GCF_963892745.1. NCBI lineage: Bacteria > Pseudomonadati > Pseudomonadota > Gammaproteobacteria > Enterobacterales > Yersiniaceae > Yersinia > Yersinia sp. Marseille-Q3913. The sequence goes on from NZ_CAWQAF010000033.1 coordinate 190,620, forward strand.
ATTTTAGTGCGTTAGCTAAATACATGTTTGGATAGTAGCATCATCTGATTATTCAACGGCTAAAAAACCCCGATACAGAGTCAAAGTTGCAGGTTAGCGCAGCTACCTCCTGCAACTTCTCCTGCAACTTAAAAGACAAAGATTAAGCCGTCGTTGTTGGCAACTCAATATGACTCTCCGCTAACGAGCCCATATTGTTGTACATCGCACAGGCCGCATCGACCAAATGCATGGCGAGTGCCGCACCACTGCCCTCACCCAGGCGCATCCCCATCTGCAAATAGGGCTCCAGTTGCAGGTGATTCAGGGCGATCACCGCGCCTTTTTCTGCCGACATATGTGATGGGATCAGGTATTCGCGCACACCAGGGGCGATACGGCAAGCCGCCAACGCCGAGGCATAAGAGAGGAAACCATCCAGCACCACCGGTAATCCCGCCGCCGCCGCACCCAGCATCACGCCGGTCATACCCACCAGATCAAAGCCGCCAACTTTTGCCAGTACATCAATGCCATCACTGGCATCCGGCTGATTAGTTTCGATGGCGCGGCGCACCACCGCCACTTTATGATGCAGTTGCTCACTGGGAAAATTCGCCCCGATACCCACCACCGACTCAGGGTCACTGTCGGTAAACACGCTAACCATCGCCGCAGCTGGCGTGGTGTTCGCCATACCCAGCTCACCGACACCAAACACTTTCACCCCATCAGCGGCTTGTTGTAGTGTCAGCGCGGCGCTGGCGAACAATAAATCTTCTGCCTGTTGGCGGGTCATCGCCGCTTCGCGAGCAATATTGCCACTGCCACGGGCCACTTTCATATCCACCACACCGGGGAGTGTCTCGCTGTCGATACCCACGTCGACAATCTTCACCTCCACACCCGCATTGGCCGCCAACACACAAACTCCGGTCACGCCCCTCACCATATTCAGCGCCTGAACCATAGTGACCACGCGGGGTGAGATAGCCACACCTTCGTGGTAGACACCGTGATCAGCGGCCATCACAATAATTTGCTTGCGGCAGACTTGATGCCCATATAACCCGCGCATCCCTGCCAGTTGGATAGCCAATAACTCCAGACGGCCCAGACTACCGGGTGGCTTAAGCAAGCCATCCAACCGCACTTTGGCGCGGGCCATCGCTTTACTGTCTAACGGTGGAATTCTCGCCAGAATCGATGAAAGTGTCTGCATCTCTTTAACCTCGTGTCGCAGGCTGCCAAACAGCCCGACTGTTAAATGCACGCAGCGTGACAAACCCTTCATGGATCTCCAGCACGCTGTATGCCCCCTGTTCAAAATGAAAGTGCCACATGGCCGCTGCGGGCATCAGTAGCAGACGTGCCAACATCAGGCTTAATACCCCCTGATGGGCGACCAATAGCCGATTATTGTCGTTATTTTGGACTGATTTTAGTTGCTCAACGGCCCCTTCGATGCGGGCCAAAAAGTGTGGGAAAGACTCCCCTCCGGTGGGGCTGGCCTGTTGCCAATCGGCCACCCATGCCGCCCAGGCATCGGGATCTTCACGTTGTAAATCATGGTGATGGCGCATTTCCCAATCACCGAAGTTCATCTCATTCAGTTGGTCGTCGATAGTGACGTTAATATCCTGCCCCGCCAGCACGATATCGGCGGTATGGCGCGCGCGTAGCAATTGGCTGCTTACGGCGTGGGTAAAATCAACCTCCGCCAGCCACCCGGCGAGCTGCCCGGCCTGCTCTACGCCCTGTGGAGTCAGCAGCAAATCGGTCAGGCCGCAAAAAACACCGCGTAAATTGGCCTCGGTTTGCCCGTGGCGTACCAGAAAGAGTCGCATCGTATGGCCCAATATTGAGGGTTCAGAAAGTGGTGCTGTCACAATAGCGCCAGTAAAAAGAGCAGTTCGCCCACTTCGGCAGCAGCCCCCAGCGTGTCACCAGTCTGCCCGCCCAAGCGACGGCGCAGATAGGTCGCCAGCAGCCAAACTACTGCCATGGTGATCATCAGCGCCAGCACCGCCGCCCCTTTACCGAGCAACAGCGTCAAAATCATGCCGCCCGCCAGGGTGATGGCCGTTTGTCTGCCAGTGACTTTACCAATGTAAATGTTGCCCAGCCCATTGCCTGCACGAGCATAGCGCTGGCGGTACATCAGCAGCACAATAACCGTGCGACCCGCAACCGAGGCAGCGGTCAGCATGGCAAGCATCGGCACATCACGCAGCGCCAGCTCGCTCACCACCAGCACTTTTGCCACCACCATAAAGATCAGCGCCAACCCGCCATTGGTGCCGAGGCGGCTGTCGCGCATGATCTCCAACATCTGCTCGCGTTTACGGGCGGAAAACACCCCATCACAGGTATCTGCCAGCCCATCCAGATGAAAAGCGCCGGTGATCAGTGCCAGGGCCAACACATAGCCCAGTGCCGCCAAGGGCACGCCACACCAGGGGGCCAGCAAGGTAAAGACCACGGCACCGACCACCCCAACAATCAAGCCAATCAGTGGGAAGCCGACAATACCGCGTTCGTATTGATCCATTGCCAGCCCTTGTGTCCAGCGCTCAGGCACCGGAATGCGGGTCATAAACTGCAAGGTGGCGAGAAATAGCCGCAGGCTCATTTAATTTTGACCTCAATACCAGAAACCACTAAAAACACCTCGTCAGCCGCTGCCGCCAGTCGTTGATTGACCCGCCCCGCGATATCGCGAAAATGGCGCGCGAGGCGGTTTTCCGGCACGATCCCCATGCCCAGCTCATTGGTGACCAGATAAATTGGCGCTGAACTGCGGGCGCAGGCGGCCAGCAGATCGGTAATCTGTTGCTGGATCCCCACCTCCAACTGGGTAAAATCCATCTGTTCAGGTGGCGTGTCGCCCGCCTGTTCAAATAGCAGATTGGTGATGAGCGTGGTGATGCACTCCAGCACCACCGCCTCACCCCCAGCCACTTGCTGCTCCAGTACCGCGCCGAGATCCCGATACCCTTCCCAAGTGCGCCAGTGTGCCGGACGCGTGGCACGGTGGAGCGCAACCCGCTCGGCCATTTCTGTGTCAGTCACCACCGAGGTGGCGATGTAAAATACCCGATCGCGCGCCTGTGCCGCCAATCGTTCAGCCAGCGAACTCTTGCCGCTGCGCGCACCGCCGGTAATCAAAATCACTGTGCGCTCTCCTGTTGATGTGCTGCCATTAACTGATAAATACTTTTTATATCAATATGCTGGCGCATTTGTGCCGCCAAAATATCAAACTGTTGTTGCTTATGCTCCGCATAATTGACACTCACACCATCAAACGCCGCCAGCCCTTTACGTTGCCGCAACTTATCCAGCAGGGCGCGGGTAAAGTGGTGGCTGTCGAACAGGCCATGGATATAACTACCCAGCACATTGCCGTCACTGTTCACCGCCCCATCGACCCACTGCTCCGCCTGCCCGTTACGTAATGTCAGGCGGGCAAAAGGGGTGGCATCAGCCCCCAATTGGGAAACTCCCATATGGATCTCATAGCCCTCCAGTGGGTGCTCCGCGCAGCTTGCCAGTATCCCCGGCAGTGCCGCCAAACAATGACCGCTGACCCGTGTGGTGATTTTGTCCGGCGCGAATTGGGTCTCTACGTCCAGCAAACCGAGGCCATCCATCTGCTCAAGGCCCGACTCCACGCCATCGACAATGCGCTTACCCAACATCTGATAACCGCCACAGATCCCAATCACCGGCACCTGCCGCTGATGCTGCGCCAGCAGTGCTGCCGCCAGCCCGCTATGATGCAGCCACTGCAAATCACCCAACGTATTTTTGCTGCCAGGCAGGATGACCAAGTCCGGCTGGCCCAACGCGGAGAGCTGCGAAACATAGCGCAAGCGCACATCCGGCTGAGCCGCCAGGGCATTAAAATCGGTAAAATTAGCAATGTGTGGCAGGCGGATCACCGCAATATCCAGCGCCTTTTCTGTTGCATCGTCATATTTGCCATTTTGCAGCGCCACGCCATCTTCATCTTCCAAATCAATATCCAGCCACGGCATCACCCCCAAAACAGGGACACCCGTCAGGGCTTCAATCTGCTCCAAACCGGGCTTAAGCAGCGCAATATCACCACGGAATTTATTGATGATAACCCCTTTGACCCGCGCTTTTTCGTGGGGATACAGCAACGCCAGCGTGCCATAAATAGAGGCGAATACGCCACCGCGATCAATATCTGCCACCAATAAAACCGGCGCACCCGCCATCGCCGCCATGCCCATATTGACGATATCGCGGTCGCGCAGATTAATCTCCGCGGGGCTGCCGGCCCCCTCCAGCACCATCACCTCATATTCAGCGGCCAGACTGTGGTAGACCTCGCCTATCTGCTGCTGCAACTGCGGCTTGTACTGGTGATACTCCACCGCGTCCATATTACAGGCCACTTTGCCCATCAACACCACCTGCGCCTTGCGGTCACTGGTGGGTTTTAGCAGCACCGGATTCATGCGCACATCTGGGGCGATACCCGCGGCTTCGGCCTGAAAAATCTGCGCCCGCCCCATCTCTTCGCCTTGCGGCGTAATGCCCGAATTCAGCGCCATATTCTGCGATTTAAAGGGGGCGCAACGATAACCATCCTGCATAAAAATGCGACATAGCCCCGCCACTAACACACTTTTGCCGACGTCAGATGCCGTGCCTTGCACCATTATCGATAATTTCGTCACCGATAAACTCATCGCGTCTCCTCCGTTTCACGCTGACGCATCAACGCAAAAAGTTGTTCTTCGGTTTTGCACAGCGGCAATCCTAGCTCAGTGTGCATTTTGACCAGCCACGGCTGAACCAGCCCGGCGGCTTGCAGTTTCTCCTGTTGCAGGAACACCTCGGTGGTTTCACCAGCCATCATCAGGTGCCCATGAGATAGGACATACAGGTAGTCACAAACCTTATAAATCAGGTCGATATCATGGCTGGATAGAATAACCCGTTTTCCTTCCGCCACAATGCGCTCAATGATAGTAATCATGTGCTGGCGGCCTGCGGGATCGAGTCCCGCAGTCGGTTCGTCCAGCAGCAGATACTCCGCTTCCATCACCAAGGCACCGGCAATGGCCACCCGTTTTTTCTGCCCATGACTTAGGTGCTGGATCGATTTATGGCGAAAAACCTGCGCATCGACCAGGGTCAGCGCCCGATCAACCCGCTCAGCAATAATCGCCTCTGGCATCCCCAGATTGCGCAAGCTGAAAGCAATATCGCTGTCGATATCGGTATAAAAGATCTGCTGTTCCGGGTCTTGAAACACCGTGGTTACCCGCTGACGTAGCGCGCGTAACGAAGCTTTTTTATAGCTAAGCGGCTCATCTTGCCACAACACCGCCCCCTGCTGCGGTTGCAGAATGCCGGTCAGATTCATAAATAGCGTGGATTTGCCGCAACCATTGGCCCCCAAGACACCGGTAACCGCGTGTTGGCTGAAATCCAGTGTCAGATCATGCAGCACCTGCTCATCCTGATAGCTGAAACATAACTGCTGGGTGGCTAACATCACATCCTGCCTTACAGGTGAAAATCACCCTGATAGAGTTTAATATCCAGCGAGATGACCATTTGTTGATAGCGAATCATCACGCGGGTAAATAGCATACCAACCAGCATTGCCAGCGAGCGGTAACCGGTGGGCAATGAGATATAGCCAAATCTCAGTGACTGCGCCTGATGAATCGCCGCCGCCTCCTCGATCAAAATAAAGATAAAGCGCCATGTCAGCAGGATCTGCTCGGTGAGCAGACGGGGGGCATGACAGCGTTTCAGTAGTTGAATCAGCTGCGGAAATGGCGTATTGAGCACAAACCAGAAGGTGGCTGCCAGGGCCGCCAGACTGCGCCACAATGTTTGATTGGCGGTGGCGAGGCCAATTTTATCGATGCCGAACCACCAGTTGCCCATTTGTACCCCCCACCACAAACTCTCCGGCTGACGGGCCAGCGATAACACTATGGTCACCAGCCCCACCAACAAAAAAGAGAGCGGAATAGCCAGCCAGCGCAAATAGCGGCGCGGGCCAACCCGCAGCAAATAACAGGTCAGCGCGGCGATAAACAGCAGCAGCAGCGCCTGATATCTCGGCGGGCTAAGCATGGCGAGCAGCAGGAATACCCCATACAGCAGCAGTTTTCCCATCGGGTCAGCCTGTCGCCAGCGGCTCTGATAACTTAACTTATCAATCCCCAGCATACTCACCGCGTTTCCCCCGGTAGTAGCCCAAGATATAGAAAATCACCGCCGCACCCATGGAGCCTTGCAGGGTAAAGAGTAAGCTTTCGATTTCGCCACTGGCCGGTTCATACAGCGGCGTGAACCACGGCTTGTAGTGTGGCGCGGTGACCTGAATCAAGGTTTCAGCCTCGCCATCTGAGCCGCCATATTCGCCGCCGTGATTGATAAAGAACGGCAATATCACCAGTGCTATCACCATCGCCAGCAAGATAAGGGTCTTTTTCATGTTAGTGAGTCTCCGCGTGGATCAACTGGCGTTTGGTTAATTGGTCGTAAATCATCACGGTCAACAATCCTTCCGCAATCGCAATCGGGATCTGGGTAATGCAGAACACCCCCATAAATTTGATAATCGAGCCGCTGACACCAAATTGCGGGTCTGGGAAGGCTAATCCAAGCTGGACCGAGGTGATAAAGTAGGTGGTTAAGTCGGCGAGCATGGCGCACAGGAACACCCCAACATCACGGCGTAACCCCGCTTTACAGGCCAGTTTCCAGACCAGATAACCCACGACCGGCCCAATCACTGCCATCGACATGCCATTTGCGCCCAAGGTGGTCAGCCCACCGTGCGCCAATAGCAGCGCCTGAAACAGCAGCACAATCGCCCCTAATACCGCCACCACCACTGGCCCGAACAGGATAACCGCCAGCCCGACCCCCGTGGGATGAGAGCAACTGCCGGTCACCGACGGAATTTTCAGCGCGGACAGTACGAAAATAAAGGCACCACACAGTGCCAGTAACACTTTTTGATTACTGTCTTCAGCCACAATCTGCTTTAAGCGCACCAGCCCCATAAACAGGCACGGCAGGAATAGCACCCACCAGGCCAGTGCCCACATCGGCGGCAAAAAACCTTCCATAATGTGCATCGCAAAAACATCATTTGGGGCAATAGTCAGCAGGATAGCCATCGCTAATCCCGTGAATGACAATTTTTTTAGTTGTTTTTCCATTTCCTACTCCCTTAAAGAGCTTTTAATTCAAAAACTTAATTCACCCGTTGCTTAATTAACTCGTTGCTGCTTATTCACTAAAATGGTCGAGAAATAGGGCAATGGCTGGTCAGCGGCAATAGTATCCAACTGACGCCAACACAGCTCCCCCGGTAGTGAGGCTTCCGACATCAACAGCGCATGGGGGAAGAGTTCCAGGCGGGCCAACAGCGCCTGAATGCGGGCGAAGCGGCCATAAACTTTCATCAACACCACGCAATCGTGATCGCGCAATGCCCGCTCCAGCTCCGCTTCCGGCGCGGTACAAGACACAATCGCCAGCGACTGTTGCTCCATCGCCAACGGCAAGGCCGCGCGGGATGCAATGGCGGCAAAGGAGGTCACGCCCGGAACAATCTCCAACCAATCAGGGCGGCCAATGCGTTCCAGCAAAAATACCCAGGTGCTAAATAGCATCGAGTCGCCGAGGGTGATAAAGCCGACCTGACGCCCATTGGCGACTTCGGTTTGCAACTGTTGCGCCACCTCATCCCACACCGCCTGCTTTTCACTGTCATCGGCACTCATCGGGAAGTGGCAGGTGCGAATTTCAGTGGTGGGCGACAAATATTCGCGCACAATAGAGAGTGCCAGGCTGTCGCCGCCTTTGCGCCCTGCCGGGGCATAGAGCACATCGAGTTTGGCGATCAGTCGTGCGGCTCGCACCGTGATCAAATCACTGGCACCGGGGCCGACACCTAAGGCATAAAGTCTGCCGCTCATTACGCTGCCTCCTGTTGTTTTTGTTGTAGGGCGCGGTCCAGATGCTCCACGAACATTTGGCGAATCAATGGGTTTTCACCTAATCCTTGCAGCCATGATTGAGTGCTGATACCGGCCGCTTCCAGTTGTGAGCGCCATGAGTCCGGCTCGTCAGAGGCCATGTCGTTGATGGCGTGATCCCCGGCTACCAGCATCAGTGGCATCAAGTGCACTTTGCGCACCCCCTGCTGCTGTAGGCGGCTGATGATATGGCTTATCTCCGGGTAGCTTTCGACCGCGCCGACCAGCGCGGGGAAGTTTAGCGAGGTCATTAAGTGATCAAGGCAGGCATAGGCTGAGAAGGCGAAATGGCTGGCACCGTGACCCATAAATACCACCCGTTCATCCGCCGCCAGTGGTGGCATCTGCGCTTGCAGCGCAACCAGCAACTGTTGGTAATCAGCAAAGCTGCTCAGCAGCGGCGTACCCAGCACCAGATGGTGGAAAAGGTCGCTGAAGGCGCGCACTTCATTGGCGACTTTTTCATATTCATCGCCGTTGATCACATGCAGTGATTGGATGGCGACATCCTGATAGCCCAACTCTGCCAGCTGTTTCAGCGCTTCACGCGGGTTATTGATCAGCAGGCCATCGCGTTTGCGTAGCTTGCGAATGATCATCTCCGAGGTAAAGGCGCGGAAAATATCGCGGTCACTGTAAGCCGCAGCTAACTGCTGCTCGCAGGCATCAATATTCTTCTGGCGGGTCTGTTCGTAACTGGTGCCAAAACTGATCACTAACAGTGCTTTTTTCATTTTATGCTCCTCGTTGTTCTTGCCAGTGGATCAGCTGTTGGGTCAACTCATCTAATGAAGTCACTTGCTGCCCAATATGGCCCAAGCGCACAGCGGGCGGGCGGCACACCACAATGCAGGGGATATTCAGTGCCAGGCAGGGGGCCACTTTCTCCTGATAGCCCCCCTGCGCACCAGACTCCTTGGTGATAACCACATCCGGCTGGCAAAACTCATACAGCGCCTGATTGAATTGCGCACTAAATGGCCCGCGCAACGCGATAATATTGTCCACCCCCAGCCCCAGCGCTTCGCACTGACTCAGCACCTCGGCGGTGGGCAGCACACGCGCTAGCACTGTTTTACCTGTCAGCCGGCGCTGATACTCCGCCAGTTGTTTGCTGCCGGTGGTGAGCAGCACCCGTGGCCCCAGCGTCTGGGCCACTGCACAGGCCGCGCTTAAACTATCGACTTTGTGCAGCAGTGGATGATTGATCGCGTCAATCTCACTCGGGCGCTGATAGAGAGTCATCGGCACATTCGACTGTGCGCAGGCGGTGACCACATTGTCACTGAGCAGCTCGGCGTAAGGGTGCGAGGCATCAATCACCCAGCGCACTGCACGGGCGGTCAGAAAAGCGGCCATCGCCACCGCATCCATGCGCCCGACCAACACTTCACCGCGAATATCACCCGCCAGTTGCTTGCCCGCATCAGTGGCGACCGACAGGCTATAGCGCTCGCCTGCGCCATCGAGCAGTTGGCAAATAAGCCGCGCATCACTGGTGCCGCCAAACAGGTGGATTGGTGGATGGCTGTTCGTCATAACCCATGGCCTATCACAGTGAATGCCCGGTCATAATGAGTAGCCCCTAGGGGTGATCATCAGCCCGTTGCGGCAATAGGTGGCCTGATTACCAACAATCACCAAACTGGTCATGTCCACTGGCTCAAAATCCATCTCACTCAAGGTGGTTAGCCATTTATCCTGCTTTTTACGCCCGGCCGCTTTCACCACCCCCACTGGCGTTGTGGCTTTTTTCCACGGCTGCATTAACTCAAAGGCGCGCGCCAAATGCCCTTCGCGGCCACGGCTGCGGGGGTTGTAGAAGCAGATCACAAAATCGGCCTGTGCGGCGGCGATAATGCGTTTTTCAATCACCGCCCATGGGGTCATCAAATCACTCAGGCTGATATGACAAAAGTCATGCATCAGTGGCGCGCCAAGCAGTGAAGCCGCCGCAATACTGGCGGTGATCCCCGCCACCAACCGCACTTCCAGCTCCAACTGCTGTTGCGTAACCAACTCCAGCACCAGCCCCGCCATACCATAAATACCGGCATCGCCGCTGCTGATCAGTGCCACCTTATGGCCCGCTAGCGCCAGATCGATAGCCGCCTGGCAGCGCTCAATCTCTTTGCACATGCCGGTTTTGATCACCTGCTTATCCATGGTCATCGACTTGACCAGATGGGTGTAGGTCTTATAACCGACGATAATTTCAGCTTCCTGGATAGCCGCAATGGCCTCCTGCGTCATCATCGATTCACTGCCCGGCCCGATGCCAATCACGGTTAACATTAATGCGATACTCCCAGAGTGATGGTGACGCCCTGCTGACGCAGAGTATTGCCAACCAATTTACCGTCGCTCATTAGCCAGGCGACGGGTTGTGAAACGCTGCCGACCCCCACCGTTTGGCGGACAAATTCAGAAGCAGGGAAACGTTGTTCATGGCGGCTCAGTTCGCCGACGCTGAACAGTTCGAATGGCACACGCCAGCACTGCGCGAGCTGATGGAGCGCCGGTTCATCTTTTTTGATGGTGACACTGCCAATGGCCCGTAGCGCCATGAGATCAAAGTGATTTTCTGCCATTTGCTGTTGCAGCAGTTCCACCAGCGTTTGCAGCGAGGTGGCACGGCGGCAACCGATACCCGCCACCACGCGGCGCGGCACCAGTTTGTAGACCGGCAGAGAGAGCTGTTGCCCGGCCAAGAGCGGCAGGCTGTCGCGCAGGGTGATGCACACCAGGGCATCCAGTGGCGGTAAATCGTCCAGCGAGTCAACGGGGAGAAAACCTCGGGTGTCGCAGCGCGTCCGTTCAGCCAGCAGCGGCGTGTCCCACCACAGCCCCACTTTTTGGCTGCTAACCAGCATTTGATTGACCACTTTGACCGCGTGGCGAAAATCCTGCATTTCGGCATCCAGCTGGTTTGCGAGGGTGTCCAGCGCTGCCATTTCGTTGACGTCTGTGGCGGTGGTAATCACCGGGTCCGCCCCCAAAATGCCCGCCAGATAGCGGGTTAGCGTATTCGCACCGCCGACGTGGCCCGATAGCAAGCTGATGACGTGCTGCCCGCGCTCATCAATCACCACTACCGCAGGATCGGTCATTTTGTCATTCACCAATGGCGCAACGACCCGCACCGTCAGGCCAATGGCCCCGACCACCACCAGCGCCGAGTACTGCTTAAACGCCTCGCGCATTGTCTCGCCAAAACTGCCATTGAACGGCAGGAAGCCCGGCTCCAGCAGCTTGTCACTGGTAAAACAGCTCAGCGGTAAATGGGTTTGCAAGCGCCGCGCCAGCCGCACTCCACCGGGGGTCAGGCAAAATACCGCGATCGATTCAGGCTTGACGGTATTCATGGCTAAACCCCGCGTCATAAAGTTTGGAGTAGTGGTACTCATCCCCCAGGAAGGCCCCTACCAAAATCAGCGCGGTTTTATTGATTGCAGCGGCACGCACCAACTCGGCGATATCTGTCAGGGTGCCGCGCACGGTGCGGCTTTCAGCCCAAGTGGCTTTGTACACCACCGCGACCGGGGTGGTGGCGGGATAGCCGCCGGCAATTAAGCGCTCGGCGACACTACCCACTTCCTGTACCGAGAGGAAAATAGCCATCGACGTTTGATGCACAGCGAAGGCTTCCAACTGCTCCAGCGGCGGCATTGGCGTGCGCCCCTCGATGCGGGTAATAATCAGGCTCTGCGCCACTTCCGGTACTGTGTACTCCACCCCCAGTTGTGCCGCTGCGCCGAGGAAGGCACTGACCCCCGGCACCGACACAAAACCAATGCCATGTTCAGCCAAGACTTCACCCTGCTCACGAATCGAGCCATACAGTGAGAGGTCACCGGTTTGTAGCCGCACCACCAATTTGCCCGCCTGCACCCCCTCCACCATCAGAGTGATGATCTGTGCCAGATTGAGGCCCGCACTGTCGTGGCACTCTGCCTGTGGCGAGCAATACTCCAGCAGCTCGGTATTGATCAGCGATCCAGCATAGATGACCACCTGCGCCTGTTGCAGCAAGCGGTAGCCTTTTAGCGTGATCAGCTCTTTGTCACCCGGCCCGGCCCCGACAAACCAGACTTTTTGCGTATCCCATGTTGATGCGGTATTAGGATGCTCAGACATTGCGCGCCTCCTTGTGGCAGGAAATAAGATAAGTAGGATTATTAGGTTTAAAATAGTGTCCGCTGCCCAGAGGCGTCAGGCTGGCGAGTTGCAACTGCACGCAATCCAACTGGCTAACCGCACAGCTCTGTAAGTGGCTCAATGCATCATTCAGGTTGTTGAGCAGAATAAAGGTCAATACCAAACGCCCATCGGGGTTGAGCATCATCAGCGCCCAGTCGATAAGCGCGGTCAAGTGGCCGCCGCTGCCGCCGATAAAAATGGCATCGGCGCTATCTGGCAGAGGCATTGGGGCCACGCCGGCGATGATCTCAACATTGCAGCACCCCAGCCGCTGGCGGTTTTCATAAATCAGCTCAAGTGCCGCCGGATTGCGCTCAATGGCTGTCACCCGTAAATCGGGGAAGCGCAGTGCCGCTTCCAGCGCCACACTGCCGGTTCCCGCGCCGACATCAATCAGGTGAGCGGCAGTGGTCAGTTCCAGCCGTTCCAGCGCCAGTGCGCGTACCGCCTCTTTAGTCATCGGGACGCTTTGCCCACGAAAAAAAATCTCATCTCTCATTGAGGATCACCACCACATTCATGTCGTAACGGGCCGCCACTTGATCCACCGACAGGCGGTGAATACGTTCGTTGGGCTGGGAGAGGTTTTCACCAATAATCAGGCTGCGGACGAGGCCGCGTTGTTGCAGCGCATCGGCTATGGCGCGCGGGCCGATAATAGCGTCGGTCACCATCGCCACTTTGTCGTGCTGGAATATCCAGTCAAAATCTGGCTCTCGCCCATGGCTGCTGGTGAGGAACAGGTCATTCATATCCAGCGCCACTTTGGCGCACAGATATTGAATGGCACTAATGCCGGGGACGATATGCAGTTGGTCGGCGCTGAAGTTGGCCGCCAGCAATTTGCCAATGCCGAACAGCAGCGGATCACCTGAGGCCAGCACCACAATGGCGCGCTGTTTATTGCTATCCAGCCACTCCAGCAGACCCAGCAGATCGGCATCCAGCACGCGGGTTTCGCGGCCATGACCGCTGAAGGTCGCCAGATGGCGTCTGCCGCCCACCAGCACTTCGGCCTGATCGATGGCCCGCAGCGCACTTGGGGTCAGATGTTTGGTATCACCAGGGCCAATACCCACCACGGTAATCATCGTAGCGCCTCTAGGATCTCATCCAGTGGTCGGCTGCTACCCAGCACCTGATTATCGAAAGAGAATAAAATGGCGTCGCACTGTGGCGGATTTACCGAAAAACGCATCATCTCGGCGATTCTTTCACAAATGCGTTCAGCAATGCGGCTGTAGACCCCCTGCCAGCCCTGCGCTGCAATCAGCTCCATGGCGGCCTCGGTGGTATCGCACTGATTAACCTCAACTAACAGCGTATGGGGTGCGCCCATCAGCGCCAGATTGGCCACCAGTGTTTCCATGCGCCCATCGGCAATATGGCTATGGGTGTGGAAGATACCGGCGGCGACTTTAACCAATTTGCCGGGATGCCCCACCAGCAGCACGCGGCGAAAACCCAGCCGCACACACTCTTGCAACATGTAGCCGACAAAGTTGCTCATGGTGACCACCCGCTGGCTATCCAGGCCCAGATGCTCGCGGACAAAGCGCTCGCCGTGGTTACCCGGCACCAGAATCACCCGCTCTTCTCCCGCTGCCCGCTTCATCTCCAGCTCCAGCGCTAGTGAGCGTTTCCAGCTCTCCTCCGACATTGGCGTCACAATGCCGGTGGTGCCGATGATGGAGATGCCGCCAAGGATCCCCAGCCGTCCGTTGTAGGTTTTCTTCGCCCGCGCCTCTCCCTCCGGCGCAAAAATCTCAACTGTCGCGCCGCGCAATGGGCCGATAACCTCGCGCACCGCTGCCTCGATGGTCTGACGGGGGGTGCGATTAATGGCGCAGCTACCCACCGGCAGGCCAATGCCTTTGCGGGTGACCGTGCCCACCCCTTCGCCGCCGCGCAGGGTGATTTCACTCTGTTCGGTGAGGGTCACACGGGCGAAAATCAGCATACCGTGGGTGGCATCGACATCATCACCGCCATCTTTGCGGATTGCCGCCGTGGCTTGCTGACCCTCAATCAGTGGTTGTTCGACATTCAGACTCAAGGTGATGCCGGAAGGGGTGACAATGGAAATCTGATCAATCACTTGCTGGCGCAACACCATTAGCGCCGCCACTTTCGCCGCCGCAGTAGCACAGGAGCCGGTGGTGTAGCCCTTGCGATACGCCTTGCCATTATGCCAAATGCTATCCAATGGCTGATTTTGCCGCTCTTGATTGTCACTCAGGGCAACATCACTCATAGCGCCCCCCGCAGCTGGTAGAGGATGGCATTGATGATGGCGGCTGCCACATTACTGCCGCCTTTGCGTCCCAGTGCCGCGATGCAGGGCAGGTCACTTGCCGCCAGGGCATCTTTGGATTCAGCCGCGCCGACAAAACCGACCGGCACGCCAATCACCGCCACCGGGGTTGCTTGCCGCTCCAGCAGGCGGAACAGCGCCGTGGGTGCATTGCCGAACACAAACAGTTTTTCGCCCGTTTCCGCCAGCGCCACATCCACTGCCGCCATCGAGCGGGTTATGCCCTGTCGCGGCGCACTTTCTACCACCCGAGGATCACTGATATAGCAGCGGCATTCACAGCCCATCTGCTTGAGTAACGTTTTATTGATGCCGGACATCGCCATGGTGGTGTCGGTGTAGAGGGTGCAGCCCCGTTGGATGCCCGCTGTAATGTGGCTCAGCACCTGTGGCGAGAAGTGCAGAATATCCAGCCAGTCAAAATCGGCCGTGGTATGGATAACCCGTTTGATCACCGCTTCATGCATCTCACTGGCAAAGTGATAATCAGGCCGCTGCTCAGCAATGATATCGCCGATAATCACAAAACTGTTTTGCTCGATCTGTTGCGGGTTTTTTATATAATTCATCAGGTTATCCTTGTTAAATGCCGACCAGCAGCAGGCGGAGCAGAGCAAACAGTAAAAGGGCTAGCAGTGATGCCATCAGCATCAGATGGATGCTGCGCGGAATGTCATTGAGTGCGACTTCGCGCCGCTCATCACCAATCCAGGGTTTCTCTACCCGCTCGCCAAAGTAATCATTCGGGCCGCCGAGGCGCAGCCCCAGTGCACCGGCCACCGTGGCTTCCGACCACGCGCAGTTTGGGCTGGCGTGTTGATAGCGATCGCGCCAACCAATGCGCAGCGCCTGCCGATAATCGGCCTGAATTAACCACGCCGCTGCACTGAGCAATAACCAGCTCAGACGCGCTGGCAGCCAGTTCGCCAGATCATCCATCCGTGCCGACACATAACCAATCGCCCGATATTTCGGGGTTTTGTAGCCGACCATCGAATCGAGGGTATTGACCGCTTTGTAGGCCATCGCCAGTGGTGGGCCGCCTAACATCAGGAAAAACAGCGGCGCAATCACACCATCGACACTGTTTTCAGCCACCGTCTCCACCACCGCGCGGGTAATCTGCGGTCTCTCCAGTTGCGAGGTATCGCGCCCGACAATCCATGACAGCTTTTCGCGACTCTGTGCCAGCGAGCCATGTTGCAGCGCATCAAACACCCGCAGTGCCGCATCACTCAGGCAGCGCCCCGCCAGCAGGGTGTAAACCATCCACACCTGCGCCAGCCAGCCAAGCCAGGGGTGAATGTGCGTCATCAGCGATAAAAAGCCCCAGCTCACCAGCCAGGTCACCCCCACCACCAGCAGCCACAGCACCGCACCGCCCCACTTCAGCGCCGGTTCGCTACGGCAAACGGCACGGATCGCCCGTTGCAGCAAGGTGATCAGATTACCAATCCAGCGCACCGGATGCGGCCAGTGTGGCGGGTCGCCGAGCCAGTTATCGAGCAAAAAAGCAACAAACCAGGCGGCGAGAGTCATAGCAGGCTCCGGGCAGCGCTCAGCCAGCCATTCAATAAACCGGGGCGTTGGGCGAAATGGATATGCAGGTAGCTGCCTTGGGTGCGCTGCACCTGATAGCCGCTTTGCCAGCGCTGGATTTCCATCCCATCGCGCCACTTGCTGCTATCAAATACCGGCGTCAGTGGGCTGATAAAATCGGAATAATGGAATTCATGGCCGCGCAGGATCTCGCCTTGCGCCGCCAATAAGGTATCGCTGCGGGCCTCGGCCTGACAGTAGCCAAAGCGGGTCAGCCGTGTTCCCATCCGGCTCTCGCCGGCCAAAATCCCCACCATCGGATGGCGCTGCCCCTGTTGGTCGGTTAAGCCATCGGCGAGATACATCAAGCCGCCACACTCGCCGTACAGCGGGATCTGTTGGCGGTGAGCCTGCTGTAACGCCCCGCGCATCGCCGTATTGGCTGCCAATTTGGCGGCGTGGATCTCCGGATAACCGCCGCCCAGATAGATCATTTGGCACGCGGGCAACTGGTGGTCATGCAGTGGGCTAAAACGTTGGATGCGCACCCCGGCCTGCTCGAGCAGATCCAGATTATCGGGATAGTAGAAATTGAAGGCTTCATCCTCGGCGAGGGCCAGTGTCAGGCCCTCGGCCAGTATCCGGGGAGGTAATTCAGGTGGGGTGCCTGCGGGCAGCGCTGAGCAGTGGGTCAGCGCCAATAACCGGTCGAGATCCAGGGTTGCCTCAATCTGCTGTGCCAGTCGCTGCCAGCGAGGGTCGCTATCGGGCTGCCGGTTTTTACCCCGCATCGCCTCGCCGCACGGTTGCGCCGGGATCAGTCCTAGATGGCGCGATGGCAGCGCCACATCATCCATCACCGGCAAACGCCCCAATACCGGAATACCGCAATAGTGTTCGATGGCGTGGCGCAGCAGCTGATAGTGATGGTCAGAATTGACGCGGTTCACTATCACCCCGGCAATCACCAAATTGGGGTCAAACTGCTTGAAACCCATCACGGTGGCGGCAACTGAGGTCGATACCGCCTTGCCATCCACCAGCAAGACTGCCGGACAGCCCAGTTGCTTGGCCATCGCGGCACTGCTGCAATAGTCGGGGTCAGTGCCGTAGCCATCATATAACCCCATCACGCCCTCAATTACCGCCACATCGGCATCGCGCATATGCTGCTTATACAGCCCATTGAGGGTGGCGGTGGGCAACATAAAGGCATCAAGATTGCGTGACGTCACACCACTGACGGCGGTATGCCAGCCAGTATCGAGGTAATCCGGCCCCACCTTGAACGGCTGCACCGCTAATCCACGATTAATCAAGGCGCGCAGGATACCCAGCGTCGCGGTGGTTTTGCCACATCCGCTGCCGGTGCCCGCGATAATAAAAGCGTGTTTGCCTGACCGTTGCATAAAAAATCCCGCCATTTCAAGCGGGATATGCAGTGTCAAAAAGGTGCGTCTACGCAACGTCACCGCTGCGCGCATCTGATGACAACCCGCTTCCCACCGAAGGAGTTGAATATCTTTTACCGATCTGGCTGGTCTTCTGGCTTAGCGTCATTCTCCCCCGCAACCTTCCCAATCCGATGGATCAGTGGTAACAGCGGGTTCGTCGGCATCACAGCAGCGGGGGCTGCGGGGGATTGTCACCCCCTTCCCAGTTATGCTTTTGCACATAACATGACCATTTCGGTATATAAAAAATTGCTCTGAAATTAGTAACAAATCAATTTATCGCTCGACGTCTGGCGGGGCGACTGTACTGATGGGCACTCCGACGGCTCACGCCGTTTACGACCCATTCGATACATTTCCCCACCTATCAGCTTTATCTGTTTCTGTTACTTAATTTCTTATTTCGTTATCTAATTTATCTCTTTATTTACACTGTTATAACAGTACGTTTATTAATTGGTATCTTATTAGCGTGCTATAAAATTAATATACGCCTTTCTGTTCAGAAAAAATGGTGAATTTCATTTTTTGGTGATGATTTTCTTGCATCTGCACAACAAAATATTGTCATCATAACCTTACACATCATTTAAAAACAGCAAGTTAAACCATTAATCGTCATTTTAATGATAACAAAATATTGTCATTAATTATTTTAAATAGTTAATTTTTATTTTGTTTTTTAATATAGAAAATCAAAACTCATGGCAAGATTGAATAATATTAACTCAATAGCAATTATTCCATTTCGCTACGATCGGATGAACGTGAACGAAATACCTGCGGTGTTACATTATAGGTCTGACGGAACACCTTGCAGAAATAGCTGGTTTGCGAAAAACCCAGATTCTTGGCGATGCTGGCAATGCTCCAATCGCTGTGTTGCAGCATCTCTCTGGCATTGGCCATCCTTTGCTGATTCACCCAGGCATTAAACCCGATACCCTGATATTTTTTAAATAATTTGCTGAAGTAATAGGGGCTGAGATAGACCTTGCTCGCCACATCCTCTAGCCGCAGCTCCTCCG
The DNA here is from genome assembly GCF_963892745.1 of Yersinia sp. Marseille-Q3913. Classification (NCBI taxonomy): domain Bacteria; kingdom Pseudomonadati; phylum Pseudomonadota; class Gammaproteobacteria; order Enterobacterales; family Yersiniaceae; genus Yersinia; species Yersinia sp. Marseille-Q3913. Next base: position 209,182 of record NZ_CAWQAF010000033.1, read on the forward strand.
ATAGATGGGTATCGATATAGCGTAATACTTTCTTCATTTTGCTGTCATGTGGATGGACAGGCCGTATCTTGCCAGGCTCTTTGCTGCCCATATTGTCATTAATTACCACAAAATTGAGGTGTTTTTTCAGGCAATTTTCGACAATCAGCTTCAGTAAATCCGCAGAGGCGATCACCCGCGAGAAATCCATTATTGGCACATTATGGAACTCATCCATCAGTGCTGGATCCTGCTGCCAGTGGTTATCAACATTCAAAATATCAATTAGATAAACATCAGAGTGCAGCCGCACCTGACCACATAGAACGAAACCCACTAAATGGCCGGCAATCACCAGTGGGATAGAAAAATCCGTCAACCCGGCGTGACAGCGGTAGATACATGGCTCATTGGATTTCGAGGCTTCAAGGCCGCCGCAGCGATCACTCATTCGACAGCGAAGGTGGTTAACCGGGTCCTGGCGCATCAATTGACAAAACGGGGTGAAATTAAATAAGTCGGAAATCTCTTCGCCGTGAATATTGACCACGACCACTGCCAATCCGGTTGCCTGAGCAAAATCCTGTGCGATTTTATTTATGAGCTCTGAGTTTAGAGAACTGGCAGAAATCATGATAAAACCTCTCAGTTAATTTTAATTTATTGTTATTAAGATTTTGTTTGCTGCTATAACTCATCCCTGTGATGTTTAATATGTTAATGCATTGTTATATTTTCATTCCCGTTAGCAAGGAGAAAAAGCCTATTTCCCTGTGAAGGTTGACTCTCCGGTGAAATGATACAAATAACAATTCACCTTACCAGAGTCATAATCCACTGGGGATAATAAATGATCCATTAAGGTAAATGGATCACGAAATTTCCTCATCTAACGACAAAGCGGCAGTTGTAAGATGAGGAGACCGCGTTAACTGACATACGACTAATGAGTGGCTTCCTCATCCTCTAATTTACAGCTATTGCATGCCAGGTTTTTGCCAATAAAGAAACGATAGACCGCCGCACCCAGGCAAGCACCAATAATAGGGGCCACAATGGGGATGATGAAATAGGGAATATCGCGGCCACCGGTCATGGAGATTTTTCCCCAGCCAGCAAAGAAGGTAAATAATTTAGGGCCGAAATCACGCGCCGGATTCATGGCAAAACCGGTTAATGGGCCGGTAGATGCGCCGATCACCGCCACCAGAATACCAATCAATAATGGCCCTAATGCGCCACGCGGCACCCCATTACCATCATCGGTCAGGGCCATAATCAGCCCCATTAGAATCGAGGTGATGACGATTTCAACAAATGCGGCCTGCCATACACTAATTGCTGGTGATGGGAAGGTGCTGAAAATACTGGCTAATTGCAGACTTTCCATGCTGCCGCGCACCATTTGATGTGCGGTTTCAAAATCAGTAAATAAGTTGTGATACAGCATATAGGATAGTGCCGCGCCGCCAAAAGCACCCGCGACTTGTGCAATAGAGTAAGGAATGACTTTAGGGCCTGGGAAGCAAGCAAACAGCCATAAAGCAATGGTAATGGCCGGGTTGAGATGAGCGCCGGAAATACCTGCGGTTAGGTAGACTGCCAGTGAAATCCCCAGCCCCCACACGATACATATTTCCCATAAACCAAAACTGGCCCCCGCCACTTTCAGTGCCGCCAGACAACTAATACCAAAAAACAAAAACAGCCCAGTACCGAGGAATTCCGCAATACACTGAGCTTTGAGTGAATCGTTCATAGAGTTACCCTGCTTGTGATTATTATGATCAATCTACCCAAAAGTAGATGAAGTAATGCACGGCCCTTGACTCAGCCACTATAAAGAGACGCAAAATGAAAGTGTTGTCGTGATTGGTGATTCATTAAATAAAAACTAGACTCTCAATAACAAATTATTGTCATTGCTATCGACTAAATTAGGATCAACCCCGTGTAAATAGAGACTTTTATGCTTTATTCACCAATGTGACTTTCTTGCTGTTTATTCTTTCTATTATTGTTATCAGGCTCGCACTTTTGCCGATAACATCCCCACACCCATCGCTTGATATTTAATGCGCACAGCCAGACACTTTATTTACTGGGCAGGCGCGTGATTAGCAAAATAAATACGCGCCGTCACCTACTTAATTGTAATTCTGAATATTCAATAACCAGTTATTACCATGAAAGAGAAGTGAAATACCTATAAAAAACACTCCATTAGCCCATTATGATGACAATATTTTGTTATTTAGTCGCTAACCATTCCTGCCAGTAAATTCAATACAGCCATTCTTTTTCATTGCTTGTTTGTATATTCGTTCTCAGCACGAACCTGACAATTCAATATTTCAGCATGACATTTCAAGCCAGAACAAGGCTCCTGATATTCCGTCGAGGTATTTATGCAACAAGAAGCACTAGGAATGGTGGAAACCAAAGGGTTGAGCGCGGCCATTGAGGCCGCTGACACCATGGTGAAATCGGCCAATGTGACGTTAGTGGGCTACGAAAAGATCGGCTCGGGTCTGGTGACCGTTATCGTCCGCGGTGATGTCGGGGCGGTTAAAGCGGCCACCGATGCCGGTGCCAGCGCGGCCGCAAAAGTGGGCGAAGTGAGATCAACCCACGTTATTCCGCGCCCACATACCGATGTCGAGGCTTTTTTACCCAAGGGCCGGTTACCAAAGGGCAGCTTATCAAAGGGAAATAACGAATGAAAAGCAATGACCTGGTCGACCAAATCATGGCGCAGGTGATAGCGAAAGTCAGTGAGCACGCTCCGGCGTCTTCTACGCAACCCTCTCATAAACAACGAGATACGGCTATGGCTGAGAAAACTTGCAGTTTAACGGAATTTGTTGGAACCGCGATCGGTGACACGGTCGGACTGGTGATAGCCAACGTCGATAGCGCCCTGCTAGACGCAATGAAGCTGGAAAAACGCTATCGCTCCATCGGTATTCTGGGCGCGCGTACGGGTGCAGGCCCACACATTATGGCGGCCGATGAAGCGGTAAAAGCCACCAATACCGAAGTGGTCAGTATTGAGTTACCCCGCGATACCAAAGGCGGTGCCGGTCATGGCTCGCTGATTATCTTCGGCGGTGATGATGTTTCTGACGTCAAACGCGCCGTGGAAGTGGCACTGAAAGAGCTGGATCGGACATTCGGCGACGTTTACGCCAATGAAGCGGGCCACATTGAGCTGCAATACAGCGCCCGCGCCAGTCATGCATTGGAAAAAGCCTTCGGCGCGCCACTGGGCCGCTCTTGTGGCGTGATAGTCGGTGCGCCAGCTTCAATTGGCGTGCTGATGGCCGATACTGCGGTGAAATCTGCCAATGTTGACGTGGTGGCGTACAGCTCGCCGGCACAAGGCACCAGCTTCAGTAACGAAGTGATTCTGGTTATCTCCGGTGATTCTGGCGCAGTCCGTCAGGCAGTGATTTCTGCCCGTGAGATCGGCAAAACGGTATTAGGAACCTTAGGTTCTGAACCGAAAAACGACCGCCCTTCTTATATCTGACGCCACAGCGAGGCTGTTTCATGAAATCGAAAAGATTTGAAGCATTGGCGAAACGCCCGGTTAATCAGGACGGTTTTGTCAAAGAGTGGATCGAGGAAGGCTTTATTGCCATGGAAAGCCCGAACGATCCTAAACCCTCCATCAAGATAGTCAACGGTGTGGTCACCGAGCTAGATGGCAAACCACAGAGCAGTTTCGACCTGATCGATCACTTTATCGCCCGCTACGGTATCAATCTGGACCACGCGGAAGAAGTGATGAAGATGGATTCCATCAAGCTGGCCAATATGTTGTGTGACCCAAATGTGTCGCGCCGCACCATTGTGCCACTGACCACCGCCATGACGCCGGCCAAAATCGTCGAGGTGGTTTCCCATATGAATGTGGTGGAAATGATGATGTCGATGCAGAAAATGCGCGCACGTCGTACCCCATCACAACAAGCTCACGTCACCAACGTGAAAGATAACCCGGTGCAGATTGCCGCTGATGCTGCCGAAGGGGCATTCCGTGGCTTCGACGAGCAGGAAACCACCGTCGCCGTCGCCCGTTACGCCCCCTTCAACGCCATCGCGCTGCTGGTCGGATCGCAAGTGGGCCGCCCCGGTGTACTGACCCAATGTTCGTTGGAAGAAGCCACCGAGCTGAAACTGGGGATGTTAGGCCACACCTGTTATGCCGAAACCATTTCGGTCTACGGCACTGAACCGGTATTTACCGACGGCGATGACACCCCATGGTCGAAAGGCTTCCTCGCCTCCTCTTATGCATCACGCGGTTTGAAAATGCGCTTTACCTCTGGCTCCGGTTCCGAAGTCCAAATGGGCTACGCCGAGGGTAAATCCATGCTCTATCTGGAAGCCCGCTGCATCTACATCACCAAAGCGGCTGGGGTTCAAGGGCTGCAAAACGGCTCCGTCAGTTGCGTCGGTGTGCCATCGGCGGTGCCATCAGGTATCCGTGCCATTTTGGCAGAAAACCTGATCTGTTCGGCGCTGGATTTGGAGTGTGCCTCCAGTAACGACCAGACCTTTACCCACTCCGATATGCGTCGTACCGCACGCCTGCTGATGCAGTTCCTGCCGGGGACTGACTTTATCTCCTCTGGTTATTCTGCGGTGCCGAACTACGACAACATGTTCGCAGGCTCCAACGAAGACGCCGAAGACTTTGATGACTACAACGTGTTGCAGCGCGATCTAAAAGTGGATGGTGGTCTGCGCCCGGTGCTGGAAGCTGACGTGGTGGCGATTCGTAATAAAGCCGCGCGCGCCCTGCAAGCGGTGTTCGCCGGTATGGGTCTGCCGCCAATCACTGACGAAGAAGTGATTGCTGCCACTTATGCCCACGGCTCGAAAGATATGCCGGAACGTAACATTGTCGAAGACATCAAGTTCGCTCAGGAGATCATCAGCAAAAACCGCACCGGTCTGGAAGTGGTTAAGGCATTGGCACAAGGCGGTTTTGAAGATGTGGCGCAAGACATGCTCAACATCCAGAAAGCCAAAATTGCCGGTGACTACCTGCACACCTCGGCGATCATCAAAGGTGACAACCAAGTGCTGTCAGCGGTGAATGACGTCAATGACTACGCGGGTCCAGCTACCGGTTATCGGCTGGAAGGTGCACGTTGGGAAGAGATCAAAAACATTCCAAACGCGCTTGATCCGAATGAGCTTGGCTAAGGGGTTCACGAGATGGTCGATATTAACGAAAAACTGTTACGCCAAATTATCGAAGGCGTACTGCAGGAAATGCAGGGAGACAAAAACAGCGTCTCCTTTAAGCAAGAGTCTCAGCCTGCAATGGCCGTGACATCTGGGGATTTCCTCACCGAAGTGGGGGAAGCCCGCCCTGGCAGCAATCAGGATGAGGTGATCATTGCGGTCGGCCCGGCATTTGGTCTGTCGCAAACCGCCAACATCGTCGGCATCCCGCACAAAAACATTCTGCGCGAGCTAATTGCCGGTATCGAAGAGGAGGGCATCAAAGCGCGGGTGATCCGCTGCTTTAAATCCTCCGATGTAGCCTTTGTCGCGGTAGAGGGCAACCGCCTGAGCGGATCTGGCATCTCTATCGGCATTCAATCTAAAGGCACGACGGTCATTCATCAGCAGGGTCTGCCGCCACTATCCAATCTGGAGTTGTTCCCGCAGGCACCACTGCTGACGCTGGAAACCTACCGCCTGATTGGTAAAAACGCAGCACGCTACGCCAAACGGGAGTCACCACAACCGGTGCCGACCCTGAATGACCAGATGGCACGGCCAAAATATCAGGCTAAATCAGCGATTCTGCACATTAAAGAAACCAAATATGTGGTGACCGGCAAGAATCCTCAGGAACTCCGGGTAGCGCTTTAACAAAGGAAAACACAATGAATTCCGAAGCTATTGAATCCATGGTTCGCGATGTGCTGAACAAGATGAACAGCCTGCAAGGCCAGACGGCGGCGGTTTCAGCACCGGCGGCCAGTTCGCGCAGTGATGCCAAAGTCTCAGATTATCCACTGGCGAACAAACACCCTGATTGGGTGAAAACCGCCACCAATAAAACGTTGGATGATCTGACGCTGGCTAACGTGTTGAACGGCAGTGTCACCTCACAGGATTTGCGTATTACCCCGGAAATCCTGCGCATTCAAGCTTCTATAGCCAAAGACGCGGGCCGCCCGCTGCTGGCCATGAACTTCGAGCGCGCCGCTGAGTTGACCGCAGTACCGGATGACAAGGTGCTGGATATCTACAACGCCCTGCGCCCTTTCCGCTCGAGCAAAGAGGAGCTGAACGCCATAGCAGATGATCTGGAAAAAACCTACCAAGCGACTATCTGCGCCGCCTTCGTGCGCGAAGCTGCCGTTTTGTATGTCCAGCGCAAGAAGCTAAAAGGCGACGATTAATCAATTTCTCAGAGGTTGATGACAATGTGCCCATGGCGGAGAGAACAGGCAGATCGTAAAGACGCCGTAAAATCGTCCCTGATGGCTCGAGCCGCGCCATCCCTGGCGCGGACGCTTTACTCTTCTGCCTATCCTCTTCGCTCCAGATCGAGGCGACGGGGTTTGTCAGCAGTCTGGATTAATCAATGGTTGGTCATTTAAGGATCGAATATGGATTACATCGTCGGTGTGGATATCGGTAACTCATCAACGGAAGTGGCATTGGCACAATGCGCGGCTGACGGTCAGTTGCAGTTTGTCACCAGCGCCTTGACCGAAACAACCGGTATCAAGGGAACGCAACGCAACATTTTCGGCATCAATAAAGCGCTGGCAATGTTGGTGGAAAAGGCCGGTATTGCACTAGGCGATATCAGTCTGATCCGCATCAACGAGGCAACCCCGGTGATTGGCGATGTGGCGATGGAAACCATCACTGAAACCATCATCACTGAATCCACCATGATTGGCCACAACCCGAAAACCCCCGGTGGGCTGGGGCTGGGGGTCGGACTGACCATCACCCTTGATGAGCTGGTCACCCGAGACCCTGCCCAACCCTACATTCTGGTGGTGCCATCGGCGGTCGATTTTGCTGATGTTGCGGCGGTAGTCAATGCCGCCAATGGGGCCGGATACCGCATCACGGCGATTATCTTGCAACGAGACGATGGTGTGTTGGTCAGTAACCGCCTCGCCCACCCACTGCCGATCGTCGATGAGGTGCTGCATATCGACCGTATCCCGATGGGCATGTTGGCGGCGGTGGAAGTTGCCATGCCGGGTCAGGTGATTGAAACCCTCTCTAACCCCTATGGCATTGCCACGGTATTTGAACTCAGTGCCGAAGAGACCAAAAACATTGTTCCGGTGGCGCGCGCCTTGATTGGCACCCGTTCAGCGGTGGTGGTGAAGACGCCGGAAGGGGACGTGAAAGCGCGCTCCATTCCGGCGGGTCATCTGGAGCTATTCGCCGATGGCCGCACAGTGCGGGTGGATGTCGCCACCGGCAGTGAAACCATTATGACGGCGGTTAACAGCTTCCGCCATCTGGATAATGTCAGCGGTGAAGCAGGCACTAATATCGGCGGTATGCTCGAACACGTGCGCCAGACCATGGCCGAACTGACCAACAAACCGACCAGTGAGATCTTCATTCAAGACTTGCTCGCCGTCGACACGGCAGTACCCGTCAATGTCATTGGCGGTCTGGCGGGCGAGTTCTCCCTTGAGCAAGCGGTCGGTATCGCCTCAATGGTGAAATCTGACCGCCTGCAAATGGCGCATATCGCCAGTGAGATCGAAAAAACCTTGGGCATTGATGTACAGGTCGGGGGGGCGGAAGCCGAAGCGGCGATACTCGGCGCGCTAACCACACCAGGGACGCGACGGCCACTCGCCATCCTCGACCTGGGAGCGGGTTCTACCGATGCCTCCATCATCAATGCTCAAGGCCAAATCGTCGCCACTCATCTGGCGGGGGCGGGCGACATGGTGACGATGATCATCGCCTCAGAACTGGATCTGCAAGACCGCTATCTGGCCGAAGAGATCAAAAAGTACCCGCTCGCCAAAGTGGAAAGTCTGTTCCATCTGCGCCACGAAGATGGCAGCGTTCAGTTCTTCCCACAACCGCTGGCACCAGAAGTTTTTGCCCGACTGGTGGTGGTCAAACCGGAAGGTTTAGTGCCACTGCCGGGCGATTACGCGCTGGAAAAAGTCCGCAATATTCGCCGCTCCGCCAAGCAGCGGGTGTTTGTCACTAATGCACTGCGCGCTCTGCGTCAGGTCAGCCCAACCGGCAATATCCGCGATATCCCCTTCGTGGTGCTGGTCGGCGGCTCGTCGCTGGACTTCGAGATCCCGCAATTGGTCACCGACGCCCTCTCCCACTACAAGTTGGTGGCGGGCCGCGGCAATATCCGCGCCAGTGAAGGCCCACGTAATGCCGTAGCAACTGGCCTGATTTTGGCTTATCAGCGGGAGAGTCACTGATGAACTTCACCCATGACGCCCCGGCAATCGTGATAAGCCTCACCACGCCAACACCGGAAGCCGTATGGCATCAAGTGTTGCTGGGTATCGAAGAAGAGGGCATTCCCTGGCAGTGGCAACAAGACGACGACGGCGATGCAACACAACGCGCCTGGCAGGCCGCCACCCGCTCCCCATTACTGGTGGGGCTGGCCTGTTCTGCCGACGAAGTGCTAGTGCATTTCCGTCATTTACCTCCCGCCAGCCCGCTATTTCGGCAGTCGCGGGGGCAAGACGAAGCGCAATTACGGCGGCTCGGTAACAACGCCGCCCGGTTAGTGAAAGGTTTACCGTTTAAGTGATCCCCCCAAATCGAAGGGCGTTACCGCGATAGCCCTTACTTTATAACAAGGAAATCAAATTTATGAACAATGCACTTGGACTCATCGAAACCAAAGGTCTGGTGGCAGCCATCGAAGCGGCTGACGCCATGGTCAAATCTGCCAACGTCCAACTGGTGGGCTACGAAAAAATCGGCTCCGGCCTGGTGACGGTAATGGTGCGCGGCGATGTCGGCGCAGTCAAAGCGGCCGTCGATGCCGGCTCTGCGGCGGCCAGCGCGGTAGGTGAATTGACCTCCTGCCATGTGATCCCACGCCCGCACAGTGATGTAGAAGCCATTTTACCGACCTCTGCCTAAGGGTAAGACGAGGAGCACAGCGTGAAAACGTCACTGGGTTTACTTGAAGTTAGCGGTCTAGCGCTGGCTATCGGCGCGGCGGATGCCATGGCGAAAGCCGCCTCCGTCAAGCTGATCGGCATAGAAAAAACCAACGGCTCCGGCTGGATGTTAATCCGCCTGACCGGTGATGTGGCCTCAGTTCAGGCGGCAATCAGTACCGGTGCCGCCTTTGCCGAACAGCATCAGGGTTTGGTTTCTCGTGCAGTACTGGCTCGTCCGGCAGATAGCCTGATGGCCTATTGGCAGGCACCCGCCGCTGAAATCTCCGTCGAAGTGCCCGCTAAAGCTGAAAAAGCGAGCGAATCGGCAGGAATTGCCAGTGCCGAGGAGGCGATGACCGCGACACCCGCCACAGAGGAGACAGAGGAAGCCGATGCCCCTGCAACGGCTGACACTGCCACCGACGATGCACCCGGCACATTGGCAGATATAGATACCAGCAGCGCAGACAATCACAGTTTAGATAACAGCAAGAGAGAAAGTGAGGCCCCATCAGCTCCTCGTGTGAGCTGTAATCTCTGCCTCGACCCGGCTTGCCGACGCCATAAAGGTGAGCCTCGCTTTCGCTGCATCCACTTGGGTAAACGAGGAAAAGTCTGATGGAAAAAGCGTTACTGGAACCCGTTGTCAGTAAGATCCTCGACGAAATGCGTCTTCGTCCGATCCCACTTGGGGTTTCCAACCGACACCTGCATCTCTCGGCGCAGGACTACCAACGGCTGTTCCCTGAGCAGCCGCTCATTGAGAAAAAAGCGCTGCTCCAACCGGGCCAGTATGCCGCCGAACAGACGGTGACCCTGGTCGGGCCGAAAGGCAGCCTAAAAAACGTGCGCATTCTGGGGCCGTTACGCAGCCAAAGTCAGGTGGAGATCTCCCGCACCGATGCCCGCACGCTGGGGATCAATGCACCACTGCGCATCTCCGGCAATCTGGAGGGAACACCCGCTATCCGCCTGGTCAGCCCCTATGGCGAAGTGGAGTTACCCCATGGGGTGATTGTGGCCCTACGGCACATTCATATGTCGCCGCTGGATGCCCTGATCTATCGGGTCAAGCACGGTGACCGGGTACAAGTGGCGATTCAAGGCAGTGGCCGCCGGCTGATTATGGATGATGTGGCGATCCGCGTTTCACCGCAAATGAAACTGGAGATGCACATCGACACCGACGAGGCCAATGCCGCAGGCGCGGATGATCCTGCGGCGTTTGCCACCCTGCTCACGCCACCACGGACAACACAGCCATGAATCTGACTCAGGCGCAAACCGAACAACTGGTCAGCCAGATTGTCACGCGGTTGACCGAACGCGAACGCCGGGTTCACGCCGTGCTGCTGCCTCAGTTGCGCGCCGGGCTTGACTCATGGGTCTTCGTGCACCATGCCACGCTACATCTAATGTTGCCGGACCTGGCATTTATGCACCGCCTGGCGCACTCCGATAGCCACTGCCCGGCTGTCATGGCACTGCACGAGGCGTGGTCATGGGGTATGAAAGTGCATATCAGTTTGCATCGCCAACTGCTGGCCGCCCTGCCCGCCGCGGCACTGCGCCCATTGCCGCTGAGTTTTAGCGACAGTCAGGGGGTCGCGGTACGGCTACACCCAGGCAAGGTGTTGAGTTATCGGGATATTGCCACCCTCGACCCCGGCTGGCTGCTGATTGATGCCCACACGCTGGTTACACCGCTGGCACAGGACACCCTGTCAGCCCGTCACATTCAACTGTTAAGGCAGGAGTAAATCATGCAACTGGCCAGAGTGGTAGGTTCCGTGGTCTCAACGCAAAAATCGCCGACGCTGATTGGCAAGAAACTGCTACTGGTGCGCCGTGTCGCCGGTGACGGCTCATTGCCACCCGACAGCAAAACCCCGGATGAGGTGGCGGTCGACTCCGTCGGCGCGGGTCAGGGAGAGCTGGTGCTGCTGGCGGGAGGCTCCAGTGCCAGACGCGTCTTTGCCGAACCCAATGATGCCATCGATCTGGCGATTGTCGCCATCGTCGATGAGTGTTCTTACTGATGAATGATCTGACTGAGTCAACGGTGATTTTATGAGCATCTATACCAAAACCGGCGATGCGGGGACCACTGCCCTGTTCACCGGTCAACGGGTAAAAAAGAGCCACCCGCGGGTGGAGACCTACGGCACGCTGGATGAACTTAACGCCGCGCTGAGCCTGTGCGCCCGTGTGACGCAAGGCGAGGAGAACCGCCAGCTACTGGATGCCGTACAACATCAGTTGTTCTATTTCAGCGCTGAATTAGCCAGTGTTGGCATCGAAGCCCCGCCTGTCGGACGCAAAAGCATTAGCGAGCAAGATATTCAGGCGCTGGAGTTGGCGGTTGACCGCTGCATGGCGCAGTTGCCGCCGGTAAAAGGTTTTATTCTGCCCGGTGATACCGAAGCCGGTAGCCGCCTGCATTTTGCCCGCACCCTTGCGCGGCGCGGTGAACGGCGGTTGATAGAGCTGGCTGAACAGGTGCCAGTGCGCCCGGTGCTGTTGCAGTATCTCAACCGCTTATCCGATTGCCTGTATGCACTGGCCCGCGATGAAGATCAGCGCCAACAGTTGCAGCAGACCGCGCAAACCGTGCTGGCCCGTTATCTGGCGGCAACCGAGACGGCGCATCCTATCATCGCACCGAAAGCGGCCCAGTCGACAACCGCTGGACTCGATTTTTCTGATGTCCATCAGTTGGTTAAGTTGGCGGTTGAGGCCGCCATGACATTACAAATCGCCGTGGTTGTGGCCCTGACTGACCACCACGGCAACCCCATCATGACCTACCGTATGCCCGATACCTTACTGGTCAGCAGCGAACTGGCACCGAAAAAAGCCTGGACCGCTGTGGCCCTGAAAACCGCCACTCATCAACTCAGCAGCGCCGTACAACCGGGGGCTGATCTGTTTCAACTGGAAGCCAGTACCGGCGGCAAAGTGGTGAGTTTTGGTGGCGGCTACCCACTGTGGCGTAGCGGCCAACTGGTGGGCGGCTTAGGTATCAGCGGCGGTAGCGTCGAACAAGATATGCACATAGCAGAAGCGGCCATATCGGCTTTACATCTGAGGAATGAATAATGAACACCAATGACCTTGAATCTCTCATTCGCACTATCCTCACCGAGCAACTGACGCCTGCTACTGCGTCCACCTCCAGCGCCATTTTTGCCAGCGTGGATGAAGCAGTCAGTGCCGCTCACAGCGCGTTTTTGCGCTATCAGCAAAGCCCGATGAAAACCCGCAGCGCGATTATTAGCGCCCTACGTGAGCAGCTAAAACCCCAGTTGGCCTCACTGTCTGAGCGCGGTGCCAGTGAAACCGGCATGGGCAATAAAGAGGATAAATTTCTGAAAAATAAGGCGGCGCTGGAAAATACCCCCGGCATCGAAGATCTCTCCACCACCGCCCTAACCGGCGACGGCGGCATGGTGTTGTTTGAATATTCGCCGTTTGGCGTCATTGGTTCCGTCGCCCCTAGCACTAACCCCACTGAAACCATTATCAATAACAGCATCAGCATGTTGGCGGCCGGTAATGCGGTCTATTTCAGCCCACATCCCGGCGCCAAAGCGGTCTCGTTAGATCTTATCGCCCAGATCGAAGCGATCATTTTCAACAGTTGCGGCATCCGCAATTTAGTGGTGACGGTGCAAGAACCGAGCTTCGAGGCCACCCAACAGATGATGGCCCACGACAAAATCGCCCTGCTGGCGATCACCGGCGGGCCAGCCATTGTGGCGATGGGCATGAAGAGCGGCAAAAAAGTGATTGGTGCGGGCGCGGGTAACCCACCTTGTCTGGTGGATGAGACCGCTGAACTGGCGAAAGCGGCGCAAGATATCGTCTCCGGCGCATCCTTCGACTACAACCTGCCCTGCATCGCCGAGAAGAGTCTGATTGTGGTGGAGAGTGTCGCCGATCGCCTATTGCAGCAGATGCAGGCCTTCGATGCGCTGTTGATCAGTCATCCGCAAGAGGTCGATAGCCTGCGCAAAGCCTGCCTGACACCACAAGGCCACGCCAACAAAAATCTGGTGGGAAAAAGCCCGCTTGAATTGCTGAAAGCCGCCGGTCTCACTTGCCCAGCCAAAGCCCCGCGCCTGCTGCTGGTGGAGGTGGCCGGTGATGATCCATTGGTGACCACGGAACAACTGATGCCGCTGTTACCGGTGGTGCGGGTAAAGGATTTTGATGCAGCTCTGACACTGGCGCTGCAAGTGGAGGGCGGCCTGCATCACACCGCCACCATGCACTCGCAGAATGTCTCGCGGCTAAATCTGGCGGCCCGCCTGTTGCAGACCTCCATTTTTGTGAAAAACGGCCCCTCTTACGCGGGGATCGGCGTCGGCGGCGAGGGCTTTACCACCTTTACTATCGCCACCCCAACCGGCGAAGGCACCACCTCGGCCCGCACCTTTGCACGCCAACGTCGCTGTGTGCTGACCAACGGTTTCTCCATTCGCTGAGCGAGGACGTATGAAGAGTTTTTTCCTGCAAACACGCATCTATAGCGGGGAGGGCAGCCTCAATGTGCTGCAACGCTTTCATCAGCGCAAAATCTGGATTGTCTGCGACGGCTTTCTCGCCACCTCGCCGCTACTAAATTGCTTAAAAGCGGCGCTGGCGGCGGATAACCAGATCAGCCTGTTCAGCGACATCACGCCGGACCCCAATATCAGCACCGTGGTCAAGGGCATTGAGCAGATGCAAGCGCTGCGCCCCGATGTGGTGATTGGGTTTGGTGGCGGCTCAGCGCTGGACGCCGCCAAAGCTATCGTCTGGTTTAGCCGCCAGCAGGGGCTGGAGATCGAAACTTGCATCGCCATCCCCACCACCAGCGGCACCGGCTCGGAGGTCACCAGCGCTTGTGTGATAAGCGACCCGGAAAAAAGTATTAAATATCCGCTGTTTGATGATGACATCTACCCGGATATCGCCATTTTAGATCCGGCACTGGTGGTTACAGTGCCACCGGCTATCACCGCCAATACCGGGCTGGATGTGCTGACCCATGCGCTGGAAGCCTATGTCTCGCCACGCGCCAGTGATTTTACCGATGCGCTGGCGGAAAAAGCGGTGCAGCTGGTGTTTCGCCACCTGCCGACCGCCTGCCGGCAAGGCGATTGCCTGATAACCCGAGGCAAGATGCATAACGCCTCCACCCTGGCGGGGATGGCGTTCAGTCAGGCGGGATTGGGCATCAATCACGCCATCGCCCATCAACTGGGCGGTCAGTTCCACATCGCTCACGGTTTAGCCAATGCACTGCTGTTAGTCCCGGTGATCCGCTTTAATGCGGCCGACGCGCGGGCGCGTAAACGCTATGCGCGGTTGGCGAAGTTATGCCATTTCAGCCCCACCAATGGGGAAGATCGCAACGCGGTGAATCAGCTGATCCATCAGATTGAGCAGCTGAAACGCCAGTGCGGATTACCTCAGCCGCTGGCTGCGATGAAAGTCAACCAACGTCAGTTGCAGCAGCGTATTCCGGAGATCACCACCGCCGCACTGGCAGACGTCACCCTGCGCACCAACCCGCGCCCGGCGGATGAAAAAGATATCCGTGCCATTGTCGAGGCGCTTTATGAGTGATCTACAGATGCCCATCGCGCCACGACTAAGCCCCCCCCTCGCCTGCGGTGAGCTGTTGCTGTGTGACGCCGCCACTATTCAGCAGCGGGTGCGCGATGCCGGAGTGGTCGGTGCGGGCGGGGCCGGTTTCCCGACTGCGGTAAAACTACAGGCGCAGGCTGAGATTTTTCTGGTCAATGCCGCTGAGTGTGAGCCGATGCTGAAAGTAGATCAGCAGTTGATCCCGCGTCAAGCCGCACGGCTGGTGCGCGGTGTGCTCTATGGCATGGTAGCCACCGGGGCACGCGAAGGCATCATTGCGCTGAAAGCCAAATATGTGGAAGCCATTGCGGCACTGACGCCACTGTTGCCGCCGCAGATCCGGCTGCATATCTTGCCCGACGTCTACCCCGCCGGTGATGAGGTGATCACTATCTGGCTGGCGACGGGTCGACGAGTTCCGCCCGCGGCCCTGCCGGTCAGTATTGGCGTGGTGGTGAATAACGTGCAAACCCTGCTCAACGTCGCGCGGGCAGTGGAGCAGCAGTGGCCGGTCACTCGCCGCACACTGACCGTCAATGGGGCCGTGGCTCGCCCATTAACCCTGACCGTGCCGCTCGGCACCTCGCTGCGGGAAGTGCTGGCACTGGCCGGGGGCGCGACCATCGACAATCCCGCTTACATCAATGGCGGGCCGATGATGGGCCATGCGTTGCACGACCTCGATCAGCCGGTGACCAAAACCACTGGCGGCCTGCTGGTACTGCCCGCCAATCACTTGCTAATCACCCGCCGCACCCGCAGTGATCAGGATGTGCTCGCCATCGCGCGCGCCGTCTGCGAGCAGTGCCGCATGTGTACCGAACTCTGTCCGCGCCACCTTATTGGTCATGAGCTACCGCCGCATCTGTTGGTGCGGGCGATTATCTATCAGCAGGTTGCCACGCCGGATATCTTGCTGAGCGCCCTGACCTGCTCAGAGTGTGGGCTGTGTGAAAGCTACGCCTGTCCGGTGGATATCTCGCCAATGCGCATTAATCGCCTGCTGAAAACTCAGTTGCGCGCACAGGGTGCACGCTATCAAGGGGAGCTGCGTGAGGCTGACCCGATGGCGAATTACCGCATGGTGCCGATATCGCGGCTGATTGCGCGGCTGGATCTCACCGACTGGTATCAGCCCGCCCCGTTCAGTGAGCTGGAGTATCAGCCGCAACAGGTGATTTTGCCCCTGCGCCAGCATATCGGTGCCGCTGCCGAGGCGGTGGTCAGCGTCGGTGAATCGGTCAGGCACGGCCAGCTTATCGGGCAGATCCCCAATAACACCTTGGGCGCCCCCCTGCACGCCACTATTGCGGGGGTGGTCACGGCTATCAGTGCCGACGCCATCACCCTTCGCCGCAGCATTTAACAGGAGTGAGCATGTCTCAAGCCATTGGAATTGTTGAGTTAAGCAGTATCGCCAAAGGGATGGAGGTTTGCGACCTGATGCTGAAAAGCGCCAACGTCCACCTGCTGGTCAGTAAGACCCTCTGCCCCGGCAAATATTTGCTGATGGTGGGTGGCGATATCGGGGCCGTCAGCCAATCAGTGCTGAGCGGCGAAAAGCACAGCGGTCACTTATTGGTCGATAGCATAGTGCTGCCCAATCTGCACCCGTCAGTGTTACCGGCTATCAGTGGCCTGAATCGGGTGGAAAGCCGGCAGGCGGCAGGTGTGGTGGAGACCTGGAGCGTGGCGGCTTGCATCACCGCCGCAGACCGCGCGGTTAAAGCCGCCAATGTCACTTTAGTGCGCATCCATATGGCCTTTGGTATCGGCGGTAAATGTTATCAAGTGCTCAGCGGCGATATTGCCGATGTGCAAACCGCCGTCGAGGTTGCCAGCCAGTGCGCCGGTGAGAAGGGATTATTGGTCTACAGCACCCTGATCCCCCGTCCCCATGAGGCGCTGTGGCGTCAGTTAGTTCAGGAGGCATGATGGAGAAGAGCAGCACCCCCGAGCGCGTGATCCAGGAGTATGTTCCCGGTAAACAGATAACCCTCGCGCATCTCATCGCCAACCCCAATAAGGCGCTCTATAAGAAATTGGGGCTGAACGATGTCAGCAGCGCCATTGGCATTCTGACCATCACCCCGAGCGAGGCCTCGATTATTGCCAGTGATATCGCCACTAAATCCGGCGCGGTTGAGATTGGTTTTATCGACCGCTTCACCGGCGCGGTGGTGTTTACCGGTGATGTGTCGGCGGTGGAGTACGCGCTAAAGCAGGTCATTCACACCTTGGGCGACATGATGAAATTCACCGCCTGCCCAATGACCCGGACCTGATGCCATGCAGCGCATCATGTTAATTGGCCCTAGCCAGTGTGGCAAAACCTCGCTGATTCAGCGCTTACAGGGCGAGGCGCTTCATTACCAAAAAACCCAGTCGATTGTCTGGCAGGACAATGCCATTGATACCCCAGGTGAGTATCTGGAAAACCGCTGCTTATACAGTGCGTTACTGGCGAGCGCTTGTGAGGCCGAGGTGGTGGGATTGGTGCAAAACGCCGATGCCACCCAGAGCTGGTTTGCCCCGATGCTGGCGCAGGTGTTCAACAAACCAGTGATCGGCATTATCAGCAAAGCGGACACCGTCAGCCATCCCGACCAACTGAGCTGGGCGGCGGATTGCCTGATGCAAGCGGGCGCACAAAATATCTTTATCACCTCGGCGCAAACCGGCGAGGGGCTCACTGACCTTATAACTTATTTGAATCATTCTGGAGAGTCATATGTCCGGTAAGATTATGGCGATAAACGCCGGCAGTTCTTCGCTGAAATTTCAGCTGTTTTCCATGCTCAATGGCCAGACCGGCCAGGGGGAAGAGCGGGTGCTGTGCCAGGGTTTGATCGAGCGCATCGGCATGGATGATGCAGTGTTTAACCTGCGGGCTGGCGAGGTGAAATGGCGGGAAACCCTGCCTATCGCCGACTGCCGCCAGGGGGCAGAGCATCTGCTGCGCGCACTGATTGAGCACAATATTATTGATTCGCTGGATGAGATCATCGGCGTCGGCCATCGGGTGGCCCACGGCGGTGAAGCCTTTGCCGATTCAGTGCTGATCACCCCCGAGGTGCTGGATAAAATTGAGCAACTGGGGGTGCTCGCGCCGTTACATAATCCGGTGAACGCCTTGGGTATCCGCGTGTTTCAACATGCCCTGCCCCATGCCTGCGCGGTGGCGGTGTTTGATACCGCGTTCCACCAAACCCTAAGCCAGAGCGCCTATCTCTACCCCTTACCGTGGCGCTACTACGAGGAGCTGGGTATTCGCCGTTACGGCTTCCACGGCACCAGCCACAAATATGTCAGTGCAGTCTGCGCTGAGCGCATGGGGCGGCCACTGGCGGAGCTGCGCATCATCTCCTGCCACCTCGGCAACGGCTCCAGCTTATGTGCGATCGGCAATGGGCGCTCGGTCAATACCTCCATGGGCTTCACCCCACAGGCGGGGATCATGATGGGCACCCGAAGTGGCGATATTGATCCCTCGATCCTGCCGTTTATTCAACAGACGGAGGGCAAAAGCGCCGCCGAGATCAACCAGTTGATCAACAACCAATCCGGCTTACTGGGTCTCTCCGGCATCTCACACGATTATCGCGATGTGGAACAGGCCGCCAGCAACGGCAACACCCGCGCACAAGTGGCCCTTGAGCTGTTTGCTGAGCGCATCCGCGCGGTGATTGGTAGCTATATCGTGCAACTGGGTGGAATCGATGCGCTGATCTTTACCGGTGGTATTGGCGAAAATGCCCGCAATGCCCGTCAGCAGATATGCCGGGATCTGGCATTTCTCGGTATTGAGCTGGATGAAGAGAAAAACCTAAAAAATCAGTTCTTTATCCAGAAGGAACCGGGGCCGGTACAAATTGCCATCGTCAATACCAATGAAGAACTAATGATTGCCCGTGATGTTATGCGCGTGGCACAACCGCTGCCGGTACAACCGGCCCTCGCCATACAGTGAGAAGCAAGATGAAAAGTGGAAAAGTTTGGCTGGTGGGCGCGGGGCCGGGGGATGCGGCGCTGATTACGGTAAAAGGATTACATGCCATTCGTCAGGCCGACGCGCTGGTGTATGACCGGCTGGTCTGCGCAGAGTTGCTGGCAGAAGCCCCTGACGGCTGCGAAATGATCAATGTCGGCAAGAACCCCAATCACCACCTAGTGCCGCAACCGGAAATCAATCAGATTTTGGTGGATTGCGCCCAGCGTGGGCTGAATGTGGTGCGGCTTAAAGGCGGCGACCCCTATGTGTTTGGGCGCGGTGGAGAAGAAGCGCAAGCGCTGGCGCTGGCGGAGATCCCATTTGAAGTGGTGCCGGGGATCAGTTCCGCCATTGGCGGGCTGGCCTATGCCGGCATTCCGGTGACCCACCGTGATTACGCCTCTGGTTTTCATGTGATCACCGGCCATTTGCGTCAGGGCAATGAACCGCAGGATTGGGCCACATTGGCGAAGCTGGAAGGTACGCTGGTTATCTTGATGGGGATGACGCAACTGGCGACCATTTGCCAGCAGTTGATCGCGGGCGGGAAAGCGCCGACCACACCAGCGGCGGTGGTGATGTATGCCAGCCATCAGCAGCAGCAAGTCGCCAGTGGCACCTTGCTCACCTTAGTCGATCAGGTCGCCGCGCAGGGTTTATCAGCCCCGGCATTGATTGTGATTGGTGACGTGGTGCGCCTGCGGGAGATACTGGCATTCACGCCAGAAATCTTATCGCTAAGCTCAATTCCCTCGCTTATCTACCCAAACGCATTGGCGTTGTAGGTAGGCAGCAAGTGAGCGCATCCCGATGAGCTGACATCAGTCAGTGATTCGGGTGTGTGAGTGCCGCAAACACCCCTACAGCGTCAAGTACGCAGGGTATGGTACTCTAAACACACAAGTTTGAGAGGGGTATAACACAGCAATGAGCGAACATGGCGGCAATGTGCTGGAGATGGCACTGAAAATCGGCACAGATGCCGAAAACATCATTGATTTTAGTGCCAATATTAATCCGCTGGGGATGCCCGACTCCCTGAAAGCAGCGATTGTTGCCCAGTTAGCCCGTGCTGAGCGCTACCCCGATGTTGAATATCGCCAATTGCATGGCGCGCTGGCCCGCGCTCACCACTGCCAGCCGGAAAACATTATCGCCGGCAATGGGGCCACCGAATTGATTTACGCGGTGGTGCAGCATCTGCAACCACGTAGTGCGCTGCTGCTGACGCCGGGTTTTGCTGAATATCGCCGCGCCCTGCAACGGGTCGGCTGTCAGATCCATGATTATCCGATGAGCGAAGCGGACGGCTATCAGCCGGATGGGCGGCTACTGGACCTGTTGGTTCAACTGCGCCCTGACTGCCTGTTTCTGGCGACACCGAACAACCCAACCGGCCTGATGCCCGATGCTGCGCTGCTGCAAGCTATTGTGCGGTGCTGTCATCAACAACAGATTGCACTGATTGTCGATGAAGCTTTTATCGATTTTCTGCCAGGTACGCTAGGGCTGATCCCACAATTGGCTGATTTCCCGCGTCTCTATGTGCTGCGCTCACTGACCAAATTTTTCGCTATTCCGGGGCTGCGGCTAGGTTATTTACTCAGCGGCGATCGGGCAGCAATCTCACAAATGAAACAGCAGCGCGAGCCTTGGACTATCAATGCATTCGCTGCGCTGGCCGGTGAGATTATCCTCGATGACCAAGATTATATTCAGGCAACGCATCAATGGCTGGCACAACAGCAGCGTTGGTTATATCAGCAATTGTGTAGCCTGCCCGCGTTGCAGGTCTGGCAAGGTGCCGCCAACTACATTTTCCTGCGCTGCCTGAAGCCAGAAATCGACCTGCAACAGGCACTTTTGCAGCATCATATTTTGATCCGCCACTGTGCCAACTACCCCGGTTTGACCCGCGACCACTACCGCGTGGCCATCAAAAGTGCCGCCGATAATCAGCGGCTAATCACCGCCTTGCAGCAGGTGTTCGGCCATGGCTGAAGCCCGTTGCCCTGCCTCTTGCGGTGAGTTAATTCAGGGCTGGATACTGGGTGGCGAGAAGCTTATCTCCTGCCCGGTAAACTGGTTCAGTACCGTCTCGGTGAGTGATGGAGCGCCGAGTGGTAATGAGCGGCCACGGATGCGCCAGATGCTGGCGGCGGTGCTGGCTTACTTCGATCATCCCGCCGAGATGGCCCGTGGGCTGAACATTCGATTTGATTCCACCATTCCGGTCGCAAAAGGGCTGGCGAGCAGCACTGCAGATATCGCCGCTACCGCACTGGCCACCGCCCGCCATTTAGGCGAAACACTGGATGAGGCGGCCCTCGCGGCATTGTGTGTCACTCTGGAGCCCACTGATAGCACGTTATTTCAGCAATTAACCCTGTTTGATCACCAAACCGCCGCCACGCAAATCTCTTATGATTGGCAGCCACAGCTGGATATTTTGCTGCTGGAGAGCCCGAATATCCTGAATACTGAGGATTACCATCGCCGTGATCGCCAGCCGGCACTGCTGGCAACTGCCGCCTCACTGGCGCGGGCATGGCAACTCTTTACCCAAGCCGCTGAACGCCGCGACTGTTCACTGCTCGGCCAGGCCACTACAGTTAGCGCGCAAGCCAGCCAACGTTTGCTGGTCAAACCCGATTTTGCGGCGCTAATGAAATTAGTGGAAAATCTGGATCTCTATGGGCTAAATGTCGCCCACAGTGGCAGTGTGGTGGGGTTACTTCTAGACCGCCAACGCCATGATGTAGAAAGGATTTATTGGCAAATACAGCAGCGCAATATCACCCAAAACTATCCAACCCAGCACCTGCTCACCATGGTGCCTGGTGGGGTGCGTTAGCGCCTTACGTTACGATTCGCCCCAGATATGCGGCTAAATTATTGCAAAATAGCCAAACTAGAATATCCATGTAAATAGTACTGCTATTACCCTCCCACCTACCACTTTTTTGTAATTCGCATAGCCTTGCCCGCCAGAATCATGACCTCAGTCACAAACAGGGAAAGCAGCCATTTTGTCCATGTAAATAGCATTCAGGGATATGGGGAAAATAGCTATCGGGGTATTAGAGTCGACCAACAGGAAATGTAGTGCAGATGTAAAATCTGCTGCCTGTTAAATCTTCATTTTTTTAAAAACATAAATAAAACTCAAGTAATGCAGCATCAAAATATTGCACCAATACCGAATAACAATGACCTCAACCTACATTAGCTCCGGGAGTCTGATTAGATGACTAAATTGAGTGTAAAAACCTTACTGGCCGCCAGCCTGTTTAGCATGATGGCGTGCTCGGGTAGCGCACTGGCGCAAGAAGTCGAAGTGGTCAATATCTCGAAAATCGCAGGTATGCCGTGGTTTAACCGCATGGGTGACGGCGTGGAGCGTGCCGGTAAAGATCTGGGCATCAAAGCCTATCAGGTCGGCCCATCCAGCACAGATGCCCCACAACAAGTGAAAATTATCGAAGACTTAATTGCCAAAAAAGTCAGCGCCATCAGTATCGTGCCGAACGATGCCGATGTGCTGGAGCCGGTATTTAAGAAAGCCCGTGAGGCGGGGATCGTGGTGTTAACCAACGAATCCCCAGGGCAACCAAGTGCTAACTGGGATATCGAAATCATCGATAACGCTAAATTTGCCGCTGATAACGTGGAAGAGATGGCAAAAGCCATGGGTGGCAAAGGCGGCTATGTCATTTATGTCGGCAGCTTGACGGTGCCACAACATAATCTGTGGGCCGATCTGTTTATAAAATATCAGAAAGAGCACTATCCGGAGATGTTCGAAGTGACCAGCCGTATGCCGGTCGCCGAGAGCATTGATGATTCACGCCGCACCACACTGGATTTGATGAAAGCGCACAGTGACCTGAAAGGGATTGTTGCCTTCGGTTCACAAGGCCCAATCGGCGCTGGTCGTGCCGTGAAAGAGAAACGCGCCAAAGACAAAGTACATGTGTTCGGCATGATGATCCCTTCTCAGGCGGCTTCACTGGTTAAAAGCGGTGATATTGCCATGGGCGTGACTTATGACCCAGGTTCTGCCGGTTATGCACTGACAGCCGTTGCTGACAAAGTGCTGAAAGGCGAAAAAATCGAAACGGGTATGGAGATCCCAGGGGTGGGTAAAGCGGAAGTTGATCAGGGTAAACATCTGATTCAGTTCCACAATGTACTGCGCGTCACCAAAGATAACGTAGATTCGCTGTATTGATTCACACCTGATAAGCGTTAACTTCGCAATATCAGAGAGCGCGGATACGTAATCATTAAGATATACCAAAAGTCATTGGAGTTGCAGGTAGGCAGCAAGCAAACGAAGCCCGATGAGCTTACTCAGGTAAGTGATTCGGGTGAGTGAGCGTAGCTAACACCCCTGCAACTTCAAGGACGAAGGGTATAAGGGGATCTATGCAGCCATTTATTACTCTGGAAAACATCAGTAAAACCTTTTATGGCGTCAAGGCGCTGAATAAGGTGGCCATGACCCTATTGCCGGGTGAGGTTCATTGCCTCGCGGGGCAGAACGGCTGTGGCAAATCAACGCTAATTAAAATTATCTCCGGCGTCTACCAACCCGATTCTGCTGCCGCGATCACCATTGATGGCAAAACCTACTCAACCCTGACACCGATCGAATCTGTCCGGTTGGGAATTCAGGTGATCTATCAGGATTTGTCACTATTCCCAAATCTGACTGTGGCTGAGAATATCGCCATGAACCATTATCACCATCATCTATGGGTAGATAAACGCCAGATGCGCGCCACGGCTGAGCGAGTCATCAACAGCATTGATGCCCATCTTGATCTGGATGAATTGGTTGAGAATTTACCCATTGCGCAGAAGCAGCTAGTCGCCATTTGCCGCGCGCTGGCACAAGATGCCCGCCTGATTGTGATGGATGAACCCACCGCCTCCCTGACGCGGCAAGAGGTTAACGGCTTGCTACGGGTGGTACATGAACTGAAATCGCGCAATATCTGCGTGGTCTTTGTCAGCCACCGATTGAGTGAAGTTCTGGAAATTTCAGACCGCATCACGGTGCTGAAGGATGGTGATTGGGTCGGCACCTACCCTGCTGCTGAAGTAGATAATCAGCGGCTGGCCTGGCTGATGACCGGCATGAAATTTGATTTTCAGGTTCTACCATCTTATACCGCCGCCCGCCCGCCGGTGTTAGCGGTAGAGGAGCTTTCCCGCGGCCACGAATATCACAATATCTCACTGACCCTGCATCCCGGCGAGATTGTTTCGTTGGTGGGCTTACTGGGTTCTGGGCGAACCGAACTCTGCCTCAGCCTATTTGGGTTAACCACACCAGAATCAGGCACTATTCGTATCAATGATAAACCGGTCTATTTTGCCAGTAACCGCGATGCCATTGCCGCCGGTATTGGTTACGTTTCGGAAGATAGAATGAGCACCGGGCTGATTATGGAGCAATCCATTCGCGACAATATCAGCGCCACCGTCTTGCATCGGCTGAAAAATGCTTTTCACCTAATGCGCACTGAACGCCTCGATACCTTGGTCGAAGATATGGTGAAGCACCTGTCGATTAAAATCGGCAGCAGTGACTTGCCGGTCAATACCTTATCCGGCGGTAATGCACAGCGAATTGCCATTGCCAAATGGCTGGCAACTGATCCACAAATACTGATCCTCGACTCCCCTACCGTCGGAGTCGACATCGCCAATAAAGCCGGTATCTATAATATTATCAATGCGCTGGCAGCACGGGGTATTGCGGTATTAATGGTTTGTGATGAGATTGATGAGGCTTACTTTAACAGCCACCGCATTTTAGTGATGCGGGCCGGGAGAGTGGTGCAGGAGTTCTTACCAGGTAACAGCAGCGAAGCAGCCATTGCGGAGGTAGTAAATGGCTAATCCCCATGTGGCAAATAACTCTGTGTCCAATAAATCGAACAGCGGTCACACAGGTTTATTCAATAAAGAACATCTGAAACGCCATGAAGTTATGTTGGCATTCACTATTTTGATTATTTCGACCTATCTCGCTTTCACCAGCCCAGATTTTCTAACCCTCGCCAATATTTATGATTTGATAAATAACTATGCCATGTTGACCATTTTGGCCTGTGGCTTGTTTATCGTGTTAATTTCTGGCGGCATTGATATTTCATTCCCTGCCATGACCATTATTTCGCAATATGTCATGGTGACATTAATTGTGAAATTTGGCGGCAACTTCCCCGTGGCCTTCGCGCTGGCGGGCGGTATCGGCCTACTATTGGGGCTGATAAATGCGCTGCTGGTTAATCGCCTGCGCGTACCGTCTATCATCATCACTATTTCTACGCTGAATATATTCTATGGCTTACTGCTCTATCTCAGCCGTGGTGTTTGGCTCTATACCTATCCGGAATGGTTCGAACATGGGCCGATGCTCTTCTCCTTCACCGCAGCCGATGGCTATGACTACGGCCTCTCGCTGCCCATTCTGACACTGCTGATCACCATTATTGTCACCGCCCTGCTGATGACCCGCACCAGTATTGGCCGCCAAATATATGCTTTGGGCGGCAATCAGGAAGCGGCATCGCGCATGGGGTTCAGCATTCTTAAGCTGCAACTCTTTGTTTACGGCTACATGGGCTTTTTATCTGGGATAGCTGGCGTGGTGCAGTCCTATACGGTGTTAACCGTCGCACCTGATTCATTGTTGGGTTATGAGCTGACGGTGCTAGCGGCGGTGGTACTCGGTGGTACCAGTATTGTCGGTGGACGCGGCACGCTGACGGGCACTTTACTGGGGGTGATACTGCTGGCGATATTGCAAAACGGATTGAATTTACTGGGTATTTCGTCGTACTGGCATACCGTAGTAATCGGGCTGGTGATTGTCATCAGCATCAGTGTGACCGCCTGGGGCCAACGTCATAAGGTAGGGATATAATCATGTCAAAATCAACGCAACGTGATCATAACGAACGCTGGCTAGTCACACTGCTGGTGCTGGTCGGCGTGGTGTTCAGCCTGCTGATCCCACAGGTATTCTGGTCTGCGGCCAACTTCCAATCCATCGCCTCACAAATCCCTGTCGCTGGGGTATTAACGTTGGCAATGGCTATTACTATGCTGACCGGCGGGATTAATTTATCAATTATTGCTACCGCCAATGCCAGCGCGCTGGTTATGGCGTGGGTCTCTACTCATCTGGAGCCAACATTCAGCTCAATGATGTTAATGCTGCTGGCCGGTGCGGCGGTAGCATTGGTGGTGGGGCTGATTAATGGGATGTTGATCTCAATTGTTCGGGTCTCCCCTATTCTGGCGACACTGGGTATCATGACGCTACTAAAAGGCGTAAACGTGCTTATCTCCAAAGGCTCAGCTATTTCCAACTTCCCGAACTATGTATTGGCACTGGATCGCAGCAATTCTCTCGGCGTGCCCTTGCCGCTCTATCTGTTCGTCGCGGTGGCACTGCTTATCTGGCTTATTCTGACTAAAACCCCACTGGGCCGCCAAATCTATCTCTGCGGTTCTAACGAAAAAGCGACCTTTTTCTCTGGTATTAACACCCGCCGCACCCTAATTTGGGTTTACGTCATTTCATCACTGCTGTGCGCCGTCGCGGCACTACTGATGATGTCAAAACTGAACTCGGCCAAAGCATCCTATGGTGAATCACTGTTGCTGATCACGATACTGGCGACGGTACTGGGCGGGGTAAATCCTGATGGTGGATTCGGCAAGATTTTCGGTATTGTGCTGGCGCTGTTCCTGCTACAAATGCTGGAAAGCGGGCTGAACATCATGGGCGTCAGTAGCTATATCACCATGGCGCTGTGGGGTTCACTGCTGCTGACCTTTATCTTTATCAAAGGGGTGAATATTCCGGCATTTCGCTTCTTGCGATCAAACAAGTGGTTGAATTAAAACTTTATAACCAAAAAAAAGGCTGGCACTTGATGCCAGCCCTTCTGTTTATAGCCCCTAAGTGAAGAGGCATTATGCGTCCGGTGAAGGTTACTTAACTTCGCCCATCGCTTTCAGTTTTTTCGACAGCTCGCGGCGCTCTTTAGAAAGATCGGCGTTTTTGATGGTGTATTCATCAACACGATCTTCGTAAGCAGTACGCATATCAGCGATAATGGCCTGAATATCTTCAATGCTCATCCCTGGTTTGATGTAATCACTCAGGTTATCGAGCAACAGAACGCGTTTTTGGTTATCACGGATCTTCTTTTCGTTATCAACGATTTCACGCTGCAACTTGTTTTTGCGACGAAACATACGCACAAACTCCAAAACGTCCTGGAAAGTCGGCTTAATTGCATTATCCATTTTTACACCTTCACTTAAGTTTTATACAAATTCAATTGCTGGTGACCAGGCTACCTGCACCATACCGCTTTGCCGTGCCTGGTGACAAGATTCATTGGCTTATCTTACCTGCTTTACCCGCCAGACAGAAATTTCATCTGCCATATCGCCACCCATGATCACCTGCGCAGAGTCATATTAATCAGATCATCTAATTCCTCAAGCTGTTTGGTCAACTCCAGACTCAACCAAACATAGCCATAAATCGGCGTTTCTACCTGCTGCTCCTGCGTCACTGCCAACATCAGTGATTTTAATTCACTGGCAATCACATTCAAATCCGCCACCACCTCGCGTTCACGCGCCGGTGATCCATCACGTAAACTGTCACTCAACGTATTCAGCGTACGAATCGTCATCAACTGAGTGCTGCGCAATCCTTTAGCATTGAGCATGATGAAATGGCTTTCACGCGACGACCAATAGGCATCCACCAGCAGCTCCAGCGTGCAGACCAGATTGCGGCTTATTGTCTGAATAGCCTCGAAAACATCTTTATTGATATGGGACTCTTTGCTGGCGGGGACAATCAGCGTGCGCATTTTAACCGATTGATTTAACACAGCTTTCAACTTTGGCTCTAATCGTGGGCGCTCGACCACATTCGGCGACAGATAAGCAGCGTAAATCTGGCTGATAGCGCGCAGGTTATCACTCATCTGCATGCGCCAGTGGGTAAAAGCACGCTGCGGATAGACACTGGTAAAAATCAGCGCCAGTAAGGAGCCAAAAATCACATCCCCGCTACGCCAGAGCGCGGTGTTCATATCACCCGGTGCGGAGCCACAGACCACCGCCAACGTAATTCCGATTAGCAGCGCCATATAAGGCCGCTTACCTAATGTGAGATAGCCGCACAGGAACATCACTATCCCGCACCACGCCAGCATCAAGGTAAGGGAGTAGGATTCAAGATAGAGGGCAATGAGGCCAGATATGGCACCAAAAACGGTGCCGCCAATACGTTGCAGCGCTCTGGATAGCACATTGCCCCAATAAGATATTGGCCCCATCACCACCACCAGCGTGATCAGAGGCCATGTCCCTTCGGGAACCGCCAACAAACGAATAATCAGAAACGTTAGGATAAACGCCAGCGTAATACGCAAAGCGTGAGTGATGCAATAGTGGCTATAAATCAGGTTATCCAGTGGCGAGATTTTTTTATTCAGGCGCACAACATACCTACTTCCAATAAGATACCAAAATCTAAGTCTAGCTGAGTTATTACTGGCTGGCACGGGGTTAACCGTGACCAAAAGTTGCGGTTAATTTGTCGCGAGGAGTGGTGTAAAAAGAAGTTCCCCGCCGCCAGTGGCTTGACGGGGAGGTAAACTTACTTAAAATCAACCGCCATTTGCTGCTGGATGGTCATACCAAAGCTAGATTCCACGCAACAGGCAATATAATCGGTGAAACGTGGCGATGGTGGCATCCCCAAGCTCAATAGACGTTCATTATTAAAACGCACATTTAACATGGCAAAAGAGCCATATAAGCGCATGGCTTTCAACATTAGCCGCTCATTACAAGGACCGAAAATACCTTTCAACTGATTACGCATTTCTACCAACGCACCATATTCTACCTGGCGATAATCTGATCCCATCGGGGCTTGTCTTGCAGCCGATGACATGGCCTGATCAATTTCGGCAAAACTGACGCTCTTTTTTTCTCCGGCAGAAATATGATAAATATTTTCGGATAGGTTTGGATGCAGCAAAATACACAGCAAAGCATCGGCACAATAGTCGACAGGAATAACGTCAATATAGTCATCCAGCGAGCACATAAATTTACGCAACATTAATGCCATCCGGAATACCCAGAAAATACTGCTCGATGGCTGGCACCCCAATCGGGTATGCCCAACGACAATGGATGGCCGCGCAAATATTAATGGCAAGGTCGGGCAATGTTCCACTAGTAGCCGCTCAATAGCAGATTTCGATTTAGTGTATTCCACTAAATGCGCATCATCTTCCGCTAACAATACCTGCTCACTAACGACAGTATCTGCATCAGGGGTGCATGACATGGCCGTTCCAACGTGAATAAACCGTTTCAAACCAACAACTTCGGCCATTCTTTTACCAAAAAGCAGTGTCCCCTCGACATTCACTTTCCAGATTAAGGGATTATTACCGAATGACGCGACAGCCGCGCAGTTAATAACATGGGTCACATCATTAATACGCGGATCATCGATAAAACTGTCCGGTTCAGACAAATCACCCAATAAAATATGACGCGTCGTTATTCTATTTAACCGCCCGACCGGCAGATAAAACTTTGCCAGATTCTCTCGAATACGGGTTAGCCCCTGTTCCGGTGTATTAGCCCTAACTAATAATAAATAATTAAAATCTGAGTCTTCCAACAATAGTTTTTCGAGCACAGCACCGCCCAAAAAACCTGTCACACCGGTTAACAGAAGTGTTTTCACCATGAGTCCTACCATGTTATTTAGTAGGCGGATTGTATAAATAGCTAAGTAAACGGCAGGTAAATATTAGTAAGATCGACACATTTAGATAGAAACATAATTATTTCAAAATAAGTCCGCCGACAGAGGGAAGTGACAGCGCTCATTTTGGAAGCAAAGATTAACAGTTGAATATTTTACAACCAATTGATTATCCGATAGTTGAGACAAAATTAGCGTCTCGCTCCGCCTGAAATGCTATTCTACGCCTAACGTCATGGGTCACCGGGTTCCCCTGTTCAGAGGGGTGCGGGTTCAAACAAGCCAGTCATAAGGCATGACCATAGTGGATTAAGGGTTAAACCGCATAATGTCAGATAAAAATAAGCAGCCAACATTTTATGTTCACGATTATGAAATAAGTAACATAATCAATTGAAATATATAATATTTAATATCATTAACCTTCAGTTATGTACTCAGTTATGTACTCAATTTGTCCGCGAAATCTTTGGAATGTTATCAATTCCCACTCTACCGCTTAAAAACCGATTGAATTCCCCTTCGCTATTACTGTATAAATAAACAGTAAATCAACAAGGGGGTACCATGGCAATAAATCCTAAAGACGAATTTACAGGGATGAGGGAACTCACTTCTTTTGATACTGCTCACAGTGCCTTTGGCGAGTTCATTATTATGCGATCGTCATTCACCGATACCCTTACGGGCTTCAGGCAAATTGAACCAGAGCACTATCCAGATCAGCAAGTCATGATCCGCTTGGATACAGCCATAAAACTGATCCGCGAGCTACAGAAGCGCGTGGACTACATCGAATCTGGCATTGAAGACGTCAATACCAAAACCCGCTACCACAGTTGAGGGGGAATTCATGCTGCGTGTCGAAGTGACGATAGATAAACTGAACGCGAAGAGCTTTCCACTTGGCTACACCAATGCACTGACGGAAGAATTAACGAATCGCCTCAGCCATAAGTTTAGCGACATAGACGTGAAGGTCAGGTTTGCAGGTGCCGATGGATTAACGGTGCTAGGCGGGGCTAGCGAGGATAAAAAGACGGTCGAAGAGATTTTGCAGGATACATGAGATAGTGCTGATGATTGGCTTCAACCATAACAGTTATGGTGTTTAACACAAAATCGAGACCGCCTAGCGCACTCGATTTTGTGTTACTTGATCTATTTCAGCTATTCACACCCCATCTCTTTAGCCAGCGTTCCTTTCTGTGATTTGATGGTTTGCGCAATGTCTTCGGGCAGTGATGACCAGATATTCAGCCGGGGGCTTGTTTTCTCTTCGATTGTATCGATTGTGACTTGATAATCGCAAAATTTAGCCGACCTAGCGATATCTTGCTCCATCAAAAATGCAGAATACTGCCCTTCATCTGGGCTGGTACCGATAAAAATGACTTTCCAATAGCCGCTAGGAATCTGAACAGACTCAGTCGCAGGCAATGTGGCTATGTCATATTCAAATAACGGGCCTGTAACAGTATAAACTGCTGTTACTTCTGGACGGTTCGCCAGTTGCCGTTCCTTGTCCTCAAGCCGCGCCCATGCCCCCCGATTTAATGCCGACTTTTGCGGTGTGATATTCGATAAATAATTAAGGGCCTTCCAGTCATCATGTCCAGCCAGAGAACTCAGCGGTGCCTGATGACCACGGTCAACTGCTAATTCTTCATTAGCACCACTATATGCCGTTGGCGCTAATGTATCCGATGTCGGTAAGTCAGGATCTCTCGCCCAGTTTCGGCGACGTCCGCTAGCATTACTTTCTTTCGTGATTTTATAGGCAACCCAGTTTGCGAATTTGGTATCGCTGTTATTATTAAGCGTATACACATTGCGAGTAAGTGTTTGGTTACTGCCGCCAGTCGGGCAACCGACAAGGCAGTTATCAATCGCGGCAATTTCTTGTTCTAAAACGGTCGGTGTTAATAGATTAGCTTTAGGTGCCAACAGTTGCTGTGTTGTAGCACAAGATGTAAGCAATACTATAGGGAGAAGCTTAAATATATTAATTTTCATTTTTTGAATTCACTCCTACTATTAATGTCATTATAAAAACACACAACAAATACCCCCCTGACATTCACAGCAAGGTATCTCGCAATAAAATTTAATTGAAAGTTAAGTGTCCTTTTTTTTTAAAATTCACCCTTCCTTATTTAGTATCCCAATCTATAAGGAGTTATATATACTAAGTATTCCATTCCGTAATATATGCTCATAAAATCGCTGACGCTCATGTGGTTTCAATTGTTTGAATGCGTTAATCCAAATATCGAGATGTTCTTGATCACTTGTTTGTTTCAACATATCACTATTGTTAATAATATAATCACGAATACTTTCAGGAAGGGTATGGATAGAGTATTCGACACCTTTCCCCTGCACTCCTATTTTTTTCCTAAACACCCAATCTTCACGCTTTGCCTTTTTGTGAATAGCCTGTGTTGTTCCTGGAAGCAATGGGTGAAATAGCAACTCCCTCGCTGAAAACCATTCTTTTTCCATGTTGATCGCCAGTAAAATATTAATACACTCAGCTATTGGGATAGCTTGAAACGATTTTTATCGAGAAAATACGAAACAAAAATGGAAAAACCAGATAATGAAATGTATAGCCCTACATAAATAATATTATACGATAGTAGAAAGCTGATGATGAGTGGAGTTATCCCTCCAAAAAGTGATAATGAAAGGTTATAACCCATTCCAAGTGTTGTTGTATGACCTCGTGAGACGTCAAATAGTACAGCTGCCAGATTACACAATATCATCGAGGCGTTGAGCGTAATAATAAGCTGTGCTGCTATCATAAACTCAATGACCTTACTGTTTAATATAAAATAAAGTGGAACAGAAAAAATGACCAGGAATATAACGCCGAGTCTGAACACTTTTGACGGTGTTGTGTATTTATCCGTTAACCAGCCACATGCAACCAGAGAAACCAATAATAATCCGGATGAGACAATAGGATAAATTCCTTTAAGAAAGTCCAGATGCAGCACTTCTCTCAATAGTGTTGTAGACATATTATGAACATAAAATATCACCGCCCCAGGAACGGTGAGAAGAAAGACATGCAGCATATTCATCTTATGAATTTTTAATGGCTGAACGGGTTGCACCAACTGGCCAGGTAATCGAGCCCTGAACCAGAAACTGATTGCTATATTCAACACGCCAACAAGTAATGGAATGCGCCAACCGATGGACTGCATCATTGCCTGACTGAGATAGTGTTCAAGGGAATAAACAATCAGTAGCGAGGCCAGCACACCTACAATTGAACTGCAAACAATAAGTGCACTGGTCCTCCCGCGCTGGTTATCCTGTGCATCACTAAAAAGATAGGTTATCAGTGTGGGGTATTCCCCTCCGTAGCTGAGCGCCAACGTCATTTGTAATAACAGCAGGATGAAAGGTGTATATTGCCCCAGAAGTGACACAGGCAATAGAGCCATGCAGAGTGTAGCAAAACCCGTAATAAAACTGGTAAGAATCAAGGCAGGTTTCCGGCCCACGACATCTGCATACCGCCCTATGACATAGCCGCCCAAGGGTCTGACAATGAAGCGCAAAGCAAATATTCCCCACACCATATAATGGCCTTGAGTATAGCCTTGCCGTTCAAGCTCTGATGCCAGGTAAACAGATATAGCCCCAAATACTGCAATATCATAAAATTCCAAGGCATTGCCGGCGACGGCTCCTACTCTGAATTTCCATTTCATTTTATCTCCTCAATGATTTCGATGGCATTACCATCGGGATCATAGGTAAAAAAATATCTGTATGAATCAATTCTCGCGGTAATGATATTGCCACACTCAATACCCTGCATTTTTAGGTTATGTAAAAACCCATCAATATTACTAACACTAAAGGAGAAATGGGTTATCCCATGCATTTCAGTTGAGAACTGCCTCTTTTCATTTACATGGTTGTTCTTGATATAATGAAAAACTTCTATAATGAAACCGTTACTGTCTGACAGATGTTGAATTATGCATTCATCATCACGATAGCTTTTTATTTTGCGAAACCCCAATTTATTATAAAAGGAATTCGTAGTGTTTATATTTTTACAAGTTATGGATATGTGATGAATATGTCCATGCATGCTAACGTCACTCCATGAAGTTTAAGAGCATTGAAAAGTGCAGATGATGGTTGATACTGGCAGTTCATCTTTTCTTTTATACGGTGAATACGCTGGCGTTCAACACTCAATGAACAGCCTTGAAGTGCAGCTATCTCTTTTATTCTATGATGTGATAATAAATAACGTATTGTCATCATTTCTTTTCGTGTAAAAACAACATTCCCAAAGCGCATATATGGGTGATAATTAATAGCTTCATCGTCAGCAATGACAGCTTTTTCTTCAACTGAATTAACAATATTCTCTCTAATAGGCAGCATTATTTCTTGTTGTTTTTTTGGCTTCCATAACTTATATGCGAAATCCGAGATGACCGGTTTGTATTTTAAGATCTCCAGCACCTCAGCAGGCGATAACTTACGATTTGAATTAACAGACATTATCTCAAACACATTCCCTTTGTGCGTACACACATCTATCTTTGACTCTCTTTTTTCACTTTTACTTAACGTTTCAGAATAAAGCAAAGAATAATCATTCCAATATTGTATTCCAGGCTTCATACGTTCACTGATGTGCATATCTAAATTATCACCCCAGTAAATCAAATGCCACTCGTAGTTGCTGGGCAGAGTTAATATCACACCTCTATCGAGGTCTATAACAGAGTAATTAATATCAATGCAATTGAAATCAAAGCAGCCATTAAATACACGCCGCATAGACTTAATATTAGATTCCATCAATATATTATCAACATCCATATTGTAACCTTTGATATTATACAAACAAACTGAAAAATAACCTTATCATGTTGCAAGTATCATACAACCCCTATTTTATACACCAGTCATTTTTGAACTCTTATTTGTGATGCGGATCTATTTTACGCTATATGAATATTATAATTAAATATTGATAAATATTTTTACGTATATCTGATATTAATTAATAATATAATTATGCATTTAATAACATGGAGGTTTGTATGATTCATTATACGCGTGACTGGCATAGCGCAGATATCATTGCTGCTATTCATAAAAGAGGTTCATCTGTGGCAGAATTATCACGACAAGCAGGATTAAGCTCATCAACATTATCTAACACGCTCTCACGTCGCTGGCCGAAAGGGGAGCGGATAATCGCTGAATTTTTGGGGGTGGACCCATCTGTGATATGGCCCTCACGCTACACACCAAAAAGATAATAAGGTCTAAAAACGGTCAGTGGCACTGCATCACAAGGTGTCTACTGACCCATAAAAAAACACAACGACCGCTTTAAGCAGTTATTCTATCGAAATTGAGTCAGGAACGATTTGATTGCCGCGTGTATTACAGTGAGGATTGTCTACGATTAAAAGACTAAAACAAGGGAGATTGAACGCCTGAAAAATTCGTCACTGTAATTAATCAGTAGGGAGCAGGTTAAAGGCCCTCATCCCCTTATCTATTAATGAATAAAAAGATTACCTATGAACTCAACAATTTTTATAGTTTGCCTAATACTGGCTGCCGTAATGATCACCATCCACCCTGCTCTCTGCGTTCCTTTTGTTATCGCTGCTTACCTGCTGGCAGGTAAAGGTAAAATGCACATGGATAGTAACGCCAGCATCATTTTAGGGATCATCGGATTTATTCTGTTATTGGTTCTGTTCGTCATCGTTAAAGATGCCCTCAAATAAATATTGATGCTGTAGCTACTCAATATGACAGTCTGCTATGAGCTGACGTTATGCCCCCAAAGTGCAATGCACAAACATGAAGATTACAGCATAAGTCAGGCGTGACAGGGATGAAACGATCTCACGCAATTCCAAAATATAGTGCTCTACAAAAGAGTGATGTATGGTATCGTTTTGGCTAACCTTTTGTTTTAATGAAAAACTATACTTGCAGGTTGTGATATGAATGATAAACTTAGTGAGCTAAAACAAAAACTAGATAATCTACATACAACTTTAGATGCGTTGACTTTTCAACAAGATGATTTAATTGAAAATGGAGCCAATACCTTCCCATTTCTACATTCGTCAGATTTAGTTAATTTCCCAAAAACACTTTCTGAAAAAATATCTCGAATGGAGAAATACGAACCATCTGTTGATGATGTTAATGTTATTGACTCCTTAATCTATAATTTGGAAATTGCACAACCTAATATTGAGCATATTGCTCATGGTACCATTTCAGTTTCACAAACTGCGATTTATTCTTATTTATTATCAATGTTCTATATAAGTAATGAAATTAATGAATTGTTTTCATTTGATGTACTCAAAAATAAAGATCTATTGCCGAAGAAGATAATTGCAAGGCTTGAACTTTATAATTCTGGTTTAGCCTCGATCGAGGAGAAAAGTGGTTGCGTTGAGGCTAAGATAAAAACAATTAATGATGCTTATGACGCTGCTGAAAATCTGCCAACGACATTAAAAATGTTGAGAGATACTAATCAGGAGATTGGAGAGTTAAAAAGTACATCTTCTATTGGCTATGCGGTAATTGAGGAAAAGTTAAAACTTGCGCAAGATGGAACGAAAGAGATTGAAGACCTTAAAGACACCGCTATAAAACTTAGCGAAAATGTAATTGCTGAAGTTAACGAATACTTAAATACATTTAAAGCTGAAGCTCAAGGGTATATTGATAAGTGTGAAGAAGCATTTAGAACTACTACTTCAAAAGGTTTAGCGGGCGCATTTGAAGATAAAGCAAAAAAACTCAATATCAGTATACGATATTGGGTAGGTGGATTGATTTTTTCTCTAGCGGCTGGTGCTACTGTGGGTTATTTCAGACTTGATGCTTTAGAGGCCTATTTATCTAATCCTGAATCTTCAAGTATAAAACTAGCCATACAGCTCGCTTTATCTTTTTTGAGTGTCGGAGCCCCACTTTGGTTTGCTTGGTTATCAACTAAACAAATTGGCCAACGCTTCCGCCTTGCAGAGGACTATGAGTTTAAAGCTTCTGTTTCAAAGGCTTATGAGGGATACCGAAGAGAAGCTGTACAACTCGATTCTGATTTTGCAGAGCGATTGTTCGGGAATGCCTTAACCCGATTAGAAGAGCCACCATTAAGATTTGTTGAGGAAAAAACGCATTCATCGCCTATTATGGAAGTATTATCATCGGAAAGTTTTAAAAAAATAATCGATAATGGTGGAGATAGGGTGGATGCAATTCTTGAAAAGGTTGGTTTAGTTAGAAGAAAAACAGCGACTAATGTAGAAAAGAACAAACCAGAATTAAACTCTGAAGAGAGAGCGTTCAGAATTCTGTGTCACGTTAAAATCATTATAGCGTTATCACTTTAT
>NZ_CAWQAF010000034.1:0-15080 GCF_963892745.1 Yersinia sp. Marseille-Q3913
AGTGGCGCACTTTTAAAGCATAACTGTGGCTCACTTTTAGACCATAATTGACAGCGACAGAACTGAAACCATACTCACAACGGATCATCTGATGTATTAATGTCCCCCACAGCATGACGCCGCAACAAATTGCTTAATAAGCGAAAGCTCTCAACATTGACTGATGGAGAGAAACGCGAGCGTTTTTTACCCAACAGAACTCCCTCATCCAACTCGCAAAAATAAAGCTGCGCCTGATCTGTCGCACCAGTATTCATAGCAATATCTTTACGGCTGACAGGGAATGATCGGTAGTGCTGAGCCATAGTGAATATTCGCCGAATATGATATCCACTCTCTTTTAAGAGCCTATTCCGTCGCCTGAGCGAGATGAATCCGTAGTGGTAGGCTTGAAATAATCGCAAGGCAAGCTGGTCAAATCCAATTAACAGATAAACACATCGATACCCAATAGGAGTATGACTATATACGCCAATATTAAGAGGAGATTTAGAAACAACATCAGATAACGAAATGCTGCCAGGAAGTGCAGCGATTAAACTATTAGCCTCATCTAGTAAAACCTTAATGTTCTGGTGCGCTTCATCAATCAGCTTTTCAAGCTGATACATCACGGTATCAGCATAGGGATTATCAGCCAGTGAATCCCTGTTTATACTAGAAACTAGCCGAAAGAAAGCAGGCATCCCAATAATTGTTCCTTTCCTCTCACTACGATCTCTCCCATGCCAGATACTGATTGCATAATATGTATGTAAATCAATTCGCAATTCAGAATGTAATGTTCCCACCGTTCTTTCCACCATAACAGCCTCAATTTGATAATTGGCATAGTGGAAGATAGTCAGAGATCACTGCTAATTTGAACAATGAAAAACTGTTTATTTGGGAGTGATGTTTTTATTGATCACTTCACTACAACAGCTAAGTCCCAATCTAGGAAGCAAATAATAAAAAAATGAGGTGATATAACATGTAAACCTCAGCTAACAGTCTTAGAAACTTATCAACTGTGCAAGCCTTCGCAGATACCATCAATAAACAACCAGATTTAAGAGGCTAAAACTTGTCTGAGCAGGAATTACTACTCGAATAGGTCAGCCTTAACGCTAAATGACTGCGCCTATTTGCCATTGCGGAAGAACCATAACGCAACCGCTTTTGGCTGTGCTGTTCCGCGTGGCCTGTTGGGTGTGGGCTCGCGAGGCCCATAACTGTCGGAACGGGACGGCCACCCACACCGACACGGGACACCGCTGTAGAACGGCCTGCAGGTGCATAATCTCCTGCGTTATATTGAATGGACGAACGGCAAGCAACTCAACGTACACAAAGCGCCACCGCTTGCCGGGCGGCCATTTCCCCCGCACACTCTGAAGCTTAAGGCAGCAGGCGGGAGCCGACTGGGTGTACTGCCAAGCATCTAACCAGCACACCAACAGAATGCTTAGCGGCGCGGTGGCCTTGCAGATGAGAGAGTACCGCGCCCAACACCGCATGTGCCCCAATGCGTGCCGTTTCATTATCTTCACCGGCGACATCTTTAATCATCTGCGCCAGATACGGGGCTGATGCACCCGCCAGTGCTTTGGTCATATCACCACCCGCCAATCCTTGCAGAGCAGCGGTGGCTGCTTGCGCGATCTTTTGGTAGGTGCCACCAATGCCATAATCTTTCATAGCATCTTTATAGACTGGCGATGCTTCTATCTCTTTCTGGGTTGGGTTGAGATTACCACCTTTCGCCAATGCATCTTTCGCCGCTGTGGTGGCCTGGATCTGCCCCTGCGTGCTAATAACATCAAACACCTGCCCGCCAATCTCGCCAATCAACTGTGCTTCTTTCAGGCGATTTTGCTCTTTCTCTTTATCAAATATCGGGGTGAGGGCGTTATTAGCATGTTCCAGTTGAATGGGAGTAACCGGAGCACAGATAAAGTAAGAACCCCAGTTTATTTAACTATTCGGGGCTCATCATAAAATTCAGATTAGATCTTCACCATTTAAAAGCACAATAACGTTTTCTTCCCCTAACTCCAGTCTGATTACATCTGCTATTTCAGAGGTGTTCAACTCAGGAAAGGACTTATCATTGACTGTAATCAAAAAATAAGAGTTTGGCTCTTTTAGTCCGAATTCTTCAGCGATTAATAACTTAGTTTCTTGATTATACTTTTCAACACGATCATCAATTAGTTCAAGTTGTTGGTGATTCAAAATTATATGTGGCTCAAACATAAGATATGGACCATCAAAAAGATGGTCGTACTTTACCCTAACTTCATCTAATTTTTCTTTCAGCTCATCAATATTCACTGATGTGTAACATGTTATATCAATTGACATTTACTCACCTTACTTAATTTGTATTGGCTTTCCTGATTGGTCAATAACAATGACTTTATCTAAGCCCTTGATTGGCCAATCACTAAATTGCTTTTGCAAGTCGCTAACGCTTGCTTTTGTATCTGCCAAGTTGATAACAACATTTTTTGTTTGACCGCTATTCACCTTTTCCAAAGCTCGATCATAAATATTACGAATTGAATTTGTCTTAGGAGCGATATTATCAAATATTTCACCATTAATTTTATAGTCTGGATTTTTAACTCCAAGGGTTACAGGATTCTGCTCTACATGATAACCATTTTGAGAAAGAATCGTTGCCCCCTCATTTTCTCGTTGTAATGAGCGTATATTTTCTATTGATGTATTAGGAGGTAGTTTAGTTGGTTGACCGCTTAAAGAACCCGTAGTAGCCTTTCCAATATTCTTGGCTGCATTAGCCGCAGCAGCTTCTGCTTTCGCCGCCGCCGCTTCTGCCGCTGTCTTACCTATACCGATTGCACCACTGGCACCCACACCACCTGGCACGATAGCTTCCGACATCTGGATACCAGCATTGTTCAGGCACAGCACCACATTACCTGTACACGCCTGTATCGCTACTTTAGCAGCCGCTGCGATTTCAGGTGTGGCCGCAGCCAGTAAACCACCACCCAGGCCAGCCGGAAGCGCTACCATTAACGC
Source organism: Yersinia sp. Marseille-Q3913 (assembly GCF_963892745.1). Taxonomy (NCBI): domain Bacteria; kingdom Pseudomonadati; phylum Pseudomonadota; class Gammaproteobacteria; order Enterobacterales; family Yersiniaceae; genus Yersinia; species Yersinia sp. Marseille-Q3913. The sequence continues at coordinate 3,031 of NZ_CAWQAF010000034.1, forward strand.
ATCCTGCATCGCCAGCCCTTTCTGGCACGAAGCTGAACCGGGATTATCAGCACAGGACATAATATTTTTTGCATGTTCTTGTGCTGCTTTTATCTGCCCGTCCTCTGTTCCACCGCCGAGAAGATTATTCTCAACCGCGTTCTTCCCGGCCTGCGCCCCGGCAACGGCATTGCCCGTGCTATCGCCGACCAGGCCACCGGATAGTCCCGCCGCCAGAGAGCTGAGGTTAACAATAACCTGCTTTTGTGCTTCGGTCAGGTCTTTGGTCTCGATATTTGGGTACAGGTTATTTTTGATGTAGATGGCGGCCAGTTCGCCACTTAAAGCTCCGGCACCACCCGCAGCGGCGCTGTTGCCTTGCAGGTGAGAGAGCACTGCGCCCAACACCGCATGTGCCCCAATGCGTGCCGTTTCATTATCTTCACCGGCGACATCTTTAATCATCTGCGCCAGATACGGGGCTGATGCACCCGCCAGTGCTTTGGTCATATCACCACCCGCCAATCCTTGCAGAGCAGCGGTGGCTGCTTGCGCGATCTTTTGGTAGGTGCCACCAATGCCATAATCTTTCATAGCATCTTTATAGACTGGCGATGCTTCTATCTCTTTCTGGGTTGGGTTGAGATTACCACCTTTCGCCAATGCATCTTTCGCCGCTGTGGTGGCCTGGATCTGCCCCTGCGTGCTAATAACATCAAACACCTGCCCGCCAATCTCGCCAATCAACTGTGCTTCTTTCAGGCGGTTTTGCTCTTTCTCTTTATCAAAGATAGGAGTGAGGGCGTTATTGGCATGTTCGACGTCACGACTCAGGTCAGCGACATTTTGTTGCTGTTTGTCTTGATCGCGAATGGTGATGCTACCGTCAGACACCGCCGCATGGGTGGTACCTTGCGCATTACCATCATTATTGGCCCCGACCAGCACCAGATTGCCCATGTTGCCGAGGAAGTTATCCGCCACGCTGCCGCCGGTGCTGATACTGCCCCCCTGATGCTCGGTTTTGAACTCGGCTTTATTTTCAATATTTCTAAAGCCCAGTGTACCGGTATCCAGTTTGTTCTTATCCGCTGTTGCTGCAGAGCCGATCACTGCACCGTTAAGCTGGGTGTGTTCTCCGACGGTAATATCAAAGCCACCTTTGCCTGCAAAGATGCCGGTCTGCTCTTGCACCGAATCAAAGTTGCTGTGCATTTTGTCCTGAGTGGCACTCAGGTTAGCGGAAGCTCCACCGGTTCCCCACACCACCACACTGACGCCGCCGCTAATACTCTGCTGTTTATAATCGTAACGGTCACTGTCTTGCTGGCTTTGCAGGGTCAGGTTGCGGCCGACATCCGCTTCGACTTTGTCGCCACTGAGTTGTGCGCCCAGTAGGGTGGTATCACGACCACTAGTGAGAGACAAGGTGTTGCCACTGTCGAGGGTAGTTTCAGACCAATAAGTGCCATCGCCGCTGTCATTACCTTTGGATTTATTGGCATTAGCGAAGATGCTTAATCCAGTTTTCTCACCAAAAGTGATACTGGCACCAATACTGCCACCACTGCTGCTGTTGCTGCCTTCGGTTTTCTGGGTATTGGCTGCACCAAGTAACAACAGGTCACGATCGGCATCCAATGTGGTGTCGTGACCTGCTTTGAGCTGGCTCCCGCCAATGATGATATCGCCGCTATTGGTACTCTGACCTTTGCCGGTAGCGGTTATATTGAGGTCATTGCCCGCGGTCAGGGTTGAGCCGCTGACCGCCAGTTGTTCCTGATGTTGTTGCGAGGTCGATTTTTGTGAACCTAACGACACACTGACACCAAACAGGCTGCCGGTATCGGTATTGCCCTGTACCTGTGCCAGATCCATAGCCTGTTTAGCTGATACTCCAGTCAGGACGGCTTTGGTGCCCTGTAATGCCGCCAAACGGCCACTGGTCTCTTTAGCTGCGTCTTGTGCCGTGGTGACCGCAGAATTGATCGCTGATCCAACAGCACCGGAGAGCGCTAGCGTCAGACCTGTGCTTTTTTGTTCATATCGCTGATCGCTGCTGCGCTTATCCTGACCCGGCTCAATGACGACGCTATCACCGGTGACATTCAGGTTTTTATTGGCCAGAATATCCGCGCCACCAATATGGGCGGTGCCACCCGCCTTGATGGTGACATCGCCGCCCGTGCTACCAATGGTGCTGGCGCTTTGACTTTGCGTCGTCCCGGAATCACGACTTTGTTGGCGTGATGAAGTGCTGCCAATAGTGATCCCTATGCCGCCGCCACTGAACATGCCACTTTTTTTCTTTTCAGACAAACGGTAGCTGGATTGTTCCTCGGTTGCCGCCACAATATCCATATTGTTGCCCGCAGTCAGTGCGACATTATTATCACCGACAACCGCAGAGCCTTTCACCAGTATGTCATTATCGGCAGACAACGAGACATTTTTGCCACTGAGCAGCGAGCCTTGCTCCTGCGTAGCATAATCTTCAGATACCACGTGGGTGGTGGTCTTCGACAGCCTTTTCTTCTTGACCGTGGTTTCTTCAAAGAAGGAATAATCACTTTCCGTCGCCGTGGTCACATTAATGTCATGACCGGCTTTCAGAGCAATATCACCACTGGCCTGCCCCTGTGTGGCCTGCAGATTAATGTCATTACTGGCCAGAATCGTGGTGTTCCCACCGCTGACGATTCCAGCCCCTTGCTGACGAATAGACTCATTGATCTGTTGTTTGCGATCACCGTGTCTTTCACTGTAGGTGCTGCTTTGCTGAGCGTTAAGATTGACGTCACGGCCCGCCTTGAGGGCGGTGTCGTTATCTGACACCAGCCCTGCTGCCTGTGAGTTGATATCACGCCCGGCATCCAATGTCAGATTATTGCCACTGGTTATCACTGAGCGGGTGGCATCAGTGGTACGATTTTCACTGTTATTGGTTTTTTGTTGGCTATTTTTCTCCGCTGTTTCCAGCGAAATATCACGCCCTGCAGACAGCCCGACATTCCCCTTCGCGGCCAATTCACTGGCCGTCAGTGACACATCGTTGCCTGCATTGAGTGTCAGGTTACCCCCAGCACTAATTTCACTACCCAGACTGTCGCGATGCTCACTTTGTTGATAACCGTTGCGACGATCACGCTGTTGATTATGTTCATTATTGCTGAGCGTGGTATTGGCTTTGATATCAACATCACCACCCGCTTGCATATCCAAATTACCACCAGCAGACACCTTGGCACCCGTGACTAAAATGTCTTTTCCTGCATTCAGACTGAGAGAGTCCCCGGCACTGATAGTGGCGGTATTGCCAATTTCTGTGCGGGTTAATGACAAGGACTCGCTATTCCAGCGGCCATTACCGGCCGTCGTTGCTGTCCACTGTTGGCTGAGTGTTTGATTGATAATATTGCCATCAAGGCTCTCCAGTGCCACTCGCTGACCGGCGATGCTGGAGCCAATGTTACTGATATCACCGATAGCACTCAGTTGCAGGTCACCGCCGGACGTGATTTTCCCGCCTTGCAGGTTGCTGAGGGTGGTTTGACTATTCACCGCCAATAATTGGTCGGCCTTGAGGGTACTTCCCGCGTTAATGACCTTGCCTGCCGCGAGATTGACCTGATTACCACTGATGACGCTGCCGTTTAGCGAGGCGCTATCCGCTTTCGCCAAATACAATTTGGGAGCTAAAACAGTCTGGCCGTTAACATTAATCTCTTCCCACCAGACAATACTTTTGTTCAGGGCAGCAACCTGTTCCGCTGTCAGGCTGACACCCAGTGTTAGCCCCAGCCCGCTTTGGGCTTGTGCGGCGTTGTCGATAAGGTATTGCATCTGGGCTAAATCAGACCCAAGACCATTGAGGTAACGCTGACCAGTTTGGCTCAGGACCGCATTACTGATATAGCGGGTGTCAAAAGCTGCATCGCCGAGGAAGCGATAGTCATAATCGGGTTTCAGGTTTAAGCGATCGAGGAAATAGGCTGAGCCGAGGAACTGTTTTTGGTCAGTAAACTGGCTGTTGTTTTCCTGTGGTGCAGCCCCCGGTTGCTGGCCCAGCATGGCGTACAAACCATCAAACAAACTGTTATCGAGTTGCCCTAATTCATTCAGTTTGGGGTTGGTGGTGATGAGATACGGGCTGCTTGGGTCAGGGGCCAGCACAAAGTGGCCATTGTTGCTATTCGGCAACGGATAATCCGCCAACTCCGTGGCATTGTTGCCCAAGGAACCCAGCGCGTTCTGCAAGTTATCTTTCCAGACTGGCGTCCCCACGGTGATATATTGGTCGTCCGTCAGATCTTGTGCCTGAGCAGTGCCGATATTATCTGGTTGTGATAGTAAATCCAGCTTAGGGGCTGCCAGTGTATGACTCACTCCGCCTGCATTTGGTGTGGCTGTGGTGTTACTGATATCGCCAGTGAAATGAGCATTAACTGCGCCACTGGCTTGAATGACGGAGCGATAGAGCTGGCTGTCTTCACTGCGTTCAGTACGAATATCCCCATCAGCAGCGTAGGTAACGGACTGGTCCTCGATTTGCCCCAATGCGAAGATATTAAGAGGCTGTAATTTGGACACTTCATACCAGTATCTGGACTGAGAAAGTTCTCCTGTGCGGTAGGTTTGATAACGTGTTTCTGTCCCTACCAACCAAGACTGATTATTCAGCGTATTACCCGTAAGAGAGATATCACCGTTAGAGAGGATATCGCTGGCCAGGTTATCGAGTGTTTGAGCGGTCACGACAAGATCTTTACCGGAAGCAATACGTCCTGCTGCCCCTTTGCTGGTTACTGAAAGGGTCGAAACAGATAATGCCAGTTCTCGCGTTTTCTCAAAGGGGGCGGCATAGGTATATGTGTGACTCACTTGATTGGCATCATCCCCGGCTTCTTGCCGGGTGATCTTTATCGTGTAATAACCAACCTCACCTTCCTCGAAGAAACTGAGTGGTACTTTTACTATTGCACCATTTAACCAAGGATATTCATTAGTCAGATCCTTGTCTGTGCGGGTCACACTCAATCCATCACGCTGATTCAGCAAATGGTTGGTATTGATGGTGATATCACCGTGCCCCGTATCAATGGTGCCGGAGGTGTTAATAACCTCGCTGTTGGCACTGCCGGTGGTATCTTTCTGCATCCACAGACTGTTGTCCGCTAAAATATCGCCGTAGTGGTTGGTTATCTGGTCGGCCAGCAGTTGCATATTGCCACCGCTGTACAACATGCCGCTGTTAAACAATTGACTGGCGGCGTTTAATAGCAGGTCGCCTGCGGTACCAATAAAGCCGTTGTTGCTGATAGTGCTACTACTCAGCAGCTGTATGCGGCCTCCAGCTTGTAGACTGGCCGTATCATTTTGTGTGATACCCATGGCCTCAATACGGACATCGCCGTTACCACCGCGCAGTGTTCCGCTGTGAGTAAACTGCCCCAGACTATGGATAGACAGGCTTTGACCCTGTGTAGTGCCCGTGAGAGTGATATCCCCGCGACTGGACAGGTTGAGCATTTTACCTGCGGCCAGTGTGCCATGCTGTGTAAGGGCATCATTGAGGGTCAGGGAAAGATTGCCCAAGGCCACCAATTGCCCAAACAGGCTAAGCCCGCCACTGACGACAGTCAGGTCGCCTGCGCTGAAGAACTTGGCATCCTGTTGATTATCAATCTGTTGCGCCTGTACTCCCATCTGGCGAGTGGCCAGCAGGGTGCCTGCATTATTCAGGCTGCCAATCTTCAGTTGCAGGTTGTCGCCCTGTACTGTTCCCCGATTGTTGAAAATATCGAGCGTCAACAGATTATCGCCCGCAGCTATCAACGTACCGGTGTTATCCAGTCGCGTACCGTTAAAGGTGATGTTATTCGCTTGCAGCCAGCCGCTGTTGTTGAGGGCGAGAGAGCCAATATCTAAATCCCCCCCAACAACAATTTTGCCAGTGTTAAGCATCGGCGTTGTCAACACGAATGTGCTGGCTCCCGCGCTCTGAATGTTACCCGCGTTATCTAGCCCAGCAGCATTCAGGTTCAACCCGTTTTGGCTGCGTAGATCACCGCTGGCAAGGTTATGGAACACTCCGCTCAGTTGGACACTGAACGTATCCTGCCCTTGCATCACCCCGGTATTGGTAATGTCTGCCGTGCGTAGCGCCAGAGAACTGGCCTGAATACGCCCCTGATTATCGACTTGAGTGGCATTCAGGGTCAGTAAGCCCTTGCTCAACATCTCACCGCTTTTTTGTTGGGTGATGCCATCACTTATTTCAGACTTAAGCTGATTCACCCCGGCAATGACACCGCTGTTGAGCAGTGAATCTCCTTTCAGGAACAACGAGGTCGCCTGCCAGTTGCCGTGGTTAACCAACGCCAGCGCATTAATCGCCACCTCACCGAGGGTGACTATTTGGCTGCCTACACCACTATTAATATCACCGGTGAGATCGAGTTGGATGCGGTTATTCGCCTGTAAAGTCCCGGTATTATCCAGTTGGCGCGCCGCCAGAATAATCTGCTCACCTTGCCACGTCCCGGCATTGCTAACAGCCCCTGCATTCACCTTGAGATCACCGCCGCTCAGTAGCTTACCGCCGGTGGCATTGTTCAAGTCTTGCTGCAATTGTAACACCAAGTGTTCTACGCCAATCAGATGACCACTGTTGGTTAACTGCTCAGCATTTAACTGTGTAGTGGTGCCTTGAGCTTCACCCTGATTGATAAACTGCTGTGCACTGAGGCTTAGTTGGCTCTCACTGAGTATTTTTCCATCATTGGTCAATGACTCCGTACTCAACGTGGTAGGGCCATGACTCAGCAGTTGCCCACTGTTGGTGAGGCTTTGTGTAGCTTTTGCCGTGAGTTGGCCAATACCTAATGTACTGCCCGAGTTATCCCAGGTTTGTGTTTCAATATTCAGACGGTTGGCTTGTAGTTTACCGGCATTGTTCAGTTGCACACCTTGCAAAGTCAGAGCTTCCCCTGCTAGCAAACGTCCTTCATCTCTATTGTTGAATGTTTGTGCATCAATAATGGCATTGACGTCGGCCTGCATTAGCCCTCTGTTATCCAGATTGTGGGCTTTCAGCGCCAGTGTGCTTGCCGCCAGGGTGCCACTGTTGCTCAGTGAAGGAACTTCCAGAGTTAACTCCTGACTTGCCATCAGTGAGCCGCTGTTGTCCAGACTACGAGTAAAGGCCAATTCGAGCTGCGGAGCGCCAACCAGTCCGCTGTTGACCAATTGCTCACCACGCAGCGTCAACTGTTGTCCTGCTTGCAAGGTCCCTTGCTGGTTAAGCTGATTGACTGTCAGTGTCAAATCGTGATCAGCCTGCATACGACCTTGCTGGGTAAGGCTGTCACTGTGCCAACCAATATTGCGTGCAACTATATCCGCCCGGTTTTCAGTGGCTCCAGAGACAACATTCAGGTCACCCAACGTAGTAAAAATACCGGCAAGCTGGGCATTCTTCTCCGTATTCAATGTGATGCTATCTTTGGCTTGAATTTGCGCGCTGCTGCCCGTAGTGAACTGCTCTCCCGCCACGGTCAGGGCATGATCGCCAGACAGCAATCCGCTCAGCAGTAACGCCCCCCCTTGCAGGTGAATATCGCCAGTACTGAGTAGCGCCGAGCCTTCAGCGGTCGTCAGGTTGCTGTTGATAGCGATACCCTGTTTCCCGGTCGCCCGTCCCGTCAGTAGGAACTCGCCTGCTCGTACGTTCAGTGGCCCTTCGGCATACAGCGACCCATCGACGTTCAGCGTATTGCGCACCGTCAGGGCTAACTGCTGTTGTGAGCCAATCAGACCGCGGTTATTCACCGTATCGGCATTCAATGTCAATGTGCCAGCCGATTGCAGCTGGCCATTATTGTCGAGTTGTCCGACGTCCAGATTTTGGGAGCCTTGAGCTTGCATCAGCCCACTATTATTGAGACTTTGTGTCGTTATCTGGCTGTGGCGATTGGCTGCAAGTTGCCCACTGTTATCCAGTGTAGCGCTCTGTAGTGTAAGATCCTGCCCAGCGGTAAGCTGCCCTTGCCAATCCGCATTACCACTGAAAGTGAGATGGATATCTCCCTGTGCATTGAACAGGCTGCTGTGGGTACTTTGCAGGTCAGCACCTTGCAGAGTGACATCTCCGCCAGAGCTGGTTTTACCCGCCAAATTCAGTGTGCCACCTTGTAAGGCCACACTATCCAGACCTGTTAGTGTGGAGCCGCCATTCAGAATTAGATTGTTCTGCGCTACCGCCAGCACGGTTCCAGCCCCGAGCTGGCTATTCAACCACTGTTGTTCGGTGCCTTTCAGTGTCAGCGTTTGTCCGCCGACCAATTTGCCTTGAACGTCGCTACCCGCCAGTATCGTACTGTTGGCTGCACTCAACTTGCCCGCCGAGTCCAGAGTCATGGCTTTGGCCGCACTGAGCGTGGATTGCTCCAGTGCCAAATCACCGCCTGTGAGTACTATTTGCTGATCCGAATTTAGCGAAGCGTTGTTCACCGCCAGCTTGCCCTGGCTGTTCAACACCATATCCTGCCCGGATTTATGGCTGCCACCCAGCGTCATTTCGGTCGCGCTGACATTCAGGCTGCCCTGTGCCAGCGAATTATTGAGGGTCAGCTTGCCGCTGCTATCCAGTTGGATATCCCCCTGACGGGCATTGAGGTTACCGAGGTTAACACCCACCCCTTTCTCACTGGACACCAGACGGATGCGATTGGCATACATCCCACCCAATGCGCCGGTATCAACCGCCACTTTGGGCACATTACCTTTGCCTTGCAACGCGCTGACATGACCGGCCGCATCCACCCGGTTGCTACCGGCAATCAGAGTGAGGTCTTGTGCATAAAGTTGGGCGTTAATCTCAGTGGCACGGCTGATAATTGACAGTGCACCGCTTTTGCTGGCATCGAGGCCTTTGCCCTGAATCGAGATGGCCCCTTGGGTGACTTCTAACGCCTGCAATTTACCGTTGGCATCCATCATTGGCTTGCCGGTGGTCAGTGTCACATTCGGGGTATTAATAAATCCGCAACCATCGCAGGTGATACCGTAAGGGTTTGCCACCATGACACTGGCTTGCTTACCGGCCACTTCCAGATAGCCTTGCAACTGTGAACGGTTAGCACCCACCACTTCATTGATAATGGCTTTGGCTTCGTGACCTGTTTGCAAATTAGGGTTGTTTTGAATCAATCCACCCAGTTGAGATTGCGTCAACTGACCGGTAGCATTATTGAGGATCAATCCCTCTTTACCCACATTGAAGTCGTTATATTGGTTGTGGGAAATTCCGGACTGATTTGGTGTCGCGATGTTCACCACCGGCACACCATTACCGGCTTTATCTAGCTGTGTATTGCCCCCAGCAACACTCACCTCCGCCGCCAGTGCGGGCATAACAGGTTGCAGCACCAACAGGGCGCACAGGGTATAACTCAGCAATTGATGATGAGTTTTGATAGTTGACTCGTTATTATTATTCATCCCTGATAACCCTATATATACAAACAGTTAAATAACGAAATTAATGCGGTAGTAAACAGAAACACGATCTGGCTCCAGCCAGTCGGGATAGGCTAACGGCCAGCCGACGGTAAACTGGCTACTGAAATAGCGATGACGATTACCTAACCCGATAGCGCTGCCCCACAACTTGCCCGAAGCATAACTGTCAGCGGTGTCATGGCGCAGATAACCCCCGTCAATGACTGCCAGTGCAGTGATATTGCCTAGTAACGGCAGAGTGGTCAGTGACCAGTTCACCTCGTTGCGCCAATAACCGCCTTTATCGCCGGACAGATACTGTTCTTTAAAGCCGCGCACTGAGGTTTCACCACCAATAGTCAGTCGCTCGCTGCCGTATAAATTATCTGGCGTCCATTGCCCATAAAAGCTGGTGAGCCAGCTCCAGTCCGGTGCCAGAGGCAGATAATAACTGCCGGACAATGTCCACTTATTGAATTCGGCCTTGGGTGCGCCGCTATTTTTGCCATTATCATCCTCGGCACCAAGCCAGGGTACACCGCGACTGTAAGAGGGGTTCAAGGTGCTATAACCACCCCAGAATTTCTGGCTGTGATTAACCCCCAATACGACACTGGATAATTTGCGGCTGCTGCTTTGCAAAAAACTGTCATTGAGATAATTGCGATTAAGGCGATGGGTTAGGCCGAGCGACAGACCAGTCTTCATATCACTGTCCCGATACACCACACGCGAAATGGCAAAGCGGTGCGTTTGGCTATCGCCACTGGAGAGCCAGTCAAAGCCACGGTTAGTCACGGTGGAGAGATAATCGCTGTAGGAATAATTGTAATCCGCTAGCCAGGAACCATAGGGAACACTGACCCCAGTCTGCACACTGCGCGCATTATGACTGCTGGCAAAATCACTGCTACGCGAACCGGAAACAAACCACTGTTCCGCTAAGCCAAGCAGATTATTAGCCGTCAGTGAGCCATTAATCTGGCCAGTCCCGGTACTCTTTTGCCCACTATTATCAAAACCGACACCAAGATTCAGAGGGAATTCAGGTGTCGCGGTGAGATTGACGATGGAATAACCCGCTTCGGTGCCTGGCAATATTTCAATTTGCACCGGAGTTTGGCGTAAACGGTTAATTTGCTCCATGCCCTGTTCAATATCGCGCAGATTAAGAATTTTCCCTTCAAGTCCTGGGAATGCCATTTTTAATTGGCGCGAAGTTTTGCCGTCTAACTCTATTTTTTGCAGTTTACCTTCCAGCACAGCCAGTTGCAGGGTGCCTTGTGATAAATCCTGTTCAATAAGAAATACCCGACTGGTAATATAACCCCGCGAAATATACCAATCAGATATTTCTTGTATTAACGTCTGAATTTGACTTAAGGACAGACATCTATTCAGATAAGACTGAAGTAATTTTTGTTTGTCTCGTGCAGGTAAATGGTCTGCGCCTTGCAGATGAATAGTATTAATCACAAAACAGGTCCCAGCCAGTGCCGGGAGTGGTTTTGGCACGACTAACTCAGGGCTGAGGCTACGTTGTAATTCCTGACGTTGGCGCTGATTTTGTTCTAAAATGTCACGCTGTTGTTGCTGAATAGTATTTCTATCCGCAGGACTCAGCATATTGGCACAAACAGTAAATGATAATGACAAATACAGCAAAGCCGCTGCTGTCTGTAAATACTTAGACATGGCATCCATTCCAGATTTTATTGGATTTATTATTTTGGCGTATTATATCGATTAGCGAAACTACTGCAATTGATGAAATGAAATGCTAACAGTAGCCTCTTTGTGTAACGATCTGATGTGGAAGAAATAATATTAAACACGGGAGATTTTTTTAAAAGTATAATCCAATGGATTATATTCATTTTTAAGTATATTACCCTGACTTATTATAAAAAAATAAAGAACTGGTCTTAAGGTTTGACTTTGTTTGAATGTTTACCCTAAGTGATGGTGGCAGCTACATCATCTGCGTATAGTGCGACCCACTGCACGTTCGGGCTGAGTTTTCATAATACAATATGGAGGTTGTTTGTCTACACAGGGCGTTCTTCTCTGGGCTATGTGTTACTCACAGGCTTGTGTAGGTGTCAAACTTTAGATTTCCCAGTCCTTCAATTTCTGATGGTCGTTTGTAGAACTTAAGCGACAGGAGACACCTAATTTGAAGAATAAAAACTGCACTAATATCAGCATTGAGAATACAGTTGTGCAATTCTCTATAGAGCATCCTCATCAGGGTCAACAGAAAGCCGCTCTGAAGGTGAATGCAAGTACGGGGTAGACATCAGTGCCGGAAGTGTTCGTAGTTTCTGGCTTAGCCCAAACATGAACACGGCTGCTCTACGGGTCGCCAGAGCAAAATCAATACAACAAACGGCCTGATGGCCCGTTTGATAGATCTATGAGGAGTTGGTAATCTGGTGGCGTCAAAATCGCCTGATAATCACACTGTACAACTCAGCAATTCAGCAATTCAGCAATTCAGCAATTCAGCAATTCAGCTGTCAATTATGGTCTAAAAGTGAGCCACAGTTATGCTTTAAAAGTGCGCCACT
>NZ_CAWQAF010000035.1:0-12991 GCF_963892745.1 Yersinia sp. Marseille-Q3913
TGGCCAGCTGGTACACCGAAAATGTGTCCGGGGCTTCACTCCAGCGGCCAGAACTGTTACGGCTGCTTGATGACGCGGCACCGGGTGACATCATTCTTATCGAACAGGTAGACCGGCTATCCCGACTGGATGAGGACGGCTGGCAGAAGCTCAAGCACCTTATTCAGGAAAAAAGGCTTGTTGTTGTTAGCCTGGATCTGCCCACAAGTCACATGGCACTGACTCCAAATGCACCTGATGAGTTTACTCTGGCCATGCTGAAAGCCATCAATGGCATGATGCTGGATATGCTGGCCGCTATGGCACGTAAAGATTACAGTGACCGACGCCGGCGCCAGGAAGAGGGGATAACCAAAGCCAAAGCGGCGGGGAAATTTCGTGGACGACAAGCCGACCTTCTTCTACACGAGAAAATAATAGAGCTGCGCATCAAAAATGGCCAAAGTATTCGGGATACAGCCAGGCTCACGGGTGTATCTGAAAGAACAGTTATACGGATCGTGAACAAAGCAAAAATGGCTATTGAAAAGAGCAACGGAAATAAATAGGTGATCGGTCACGGCGGGTTTTGGGAGTTTTCGCTATACGGGGGAAAAGCCAAGTCAAAAAGGGTGACAACCGGCGCGTAACGCGCCCGATTGCCGGTCTCTGGCGGTATGCAAGCCCCTGAGACAGAACGGATTATAGCAGACATTCAGGGCGGGAATAGGGGAGCTTGGGCCATTTGGCACTCTAAGGGTAAACCCAAGCAGACTCAGTGGGAGCGAAACATGAGATTAGTTTCCGTGTAGAATAGTATCGATACTGAGATAATAACCAGCAATACAAGCAGGAATGGCTAAAAGTGCAAATGGTGCATAAAGAAATCTCATGCGAGTCAGTAAAATACTTAAAACAAAAGATCCTATCAATTGGACGATTACCCACATTATAATGCCTGCCATCCAACCATCATAAACTCCAACATAAATACCAATCCATATTGAAAGTGGAGCCGCAGCAAACACAAAAGGAATGAAAATTGAGCGGTGAATTATTCCGGGAGTATACATCCGGCGAGGATCTAGTTGCCAGTCTCTACCGATTTTAAATGCCATGAATGAAGCAAACTCCATCATAACTATTGCTATAATACTTCCATTTAAGAAAAAGTTTTGGAACATTATATATCCTTGTTTTTATATTTATAACCCTGTTAGTTAATATAAACTAACATTTTATCTCATTCATAATCAATATTAGAACATAAGCACGTTTATTCTGATTACATCTATTTCAATTATCTTTACTTGGGCAAGGATGCGAAGTGGGGGATTGTTGCAACCCGTACTGCTTCATTCACTGGCATCGATGATGTCTGCCACTTTCACTTGATTGGGGTAACCCTCACATAATTAAAAAATTACTTTGCTTAATCAGCAAAGCCAAAGGGCTAAGGGAAAGTCAATAGTCCATATCAAACCGGTAAGCACACACACCAGATCCGTTTTCAGTTCCCCAAACAATAGTGCCTGTTGTTTTTGCTGATTTCAATTTTACATCCAGTAAAGAAGCTATTTTTTCCATGCATGCTGAGTAATGAATTTCCTTGGTGCTGTTTCGTCGAGAATTCAAAAACATCAAATAAACACAATTTTCTTTATAGGATACAGCCAAGGCCGAATTATCATCCTGTCCCCATTGAAATAATTCATAATTTTTTGCTTCTTTACGCCCAAAACCATCAACAAGCGCAGACTTAAACTGTTTTGCGATCATATTACCCCTGATTAACTGCTAAAAATTTATGATTTTACTTAATTTCACGAAATATGAAGAGATCAACATCCTCATCCCAACGTGGTTTGATTGGGTGAGTTAGAATAAGTTGATGATTTTCAGAGGATACCGCAGTCAAGTAGTAAATAAAACACAAGGTTAATCACTATTACGCTGGCATTCAAATTACCATTATCGTCTTTGGTTGTTTTATAATCTGCCGATTCAAAATTAATCATTGCTATGCTCTTGAGTATCCGTGAAAAATCATATGGTTGTATATGTATAGCACAGGGTTTTACATAAGAGTATTCAAGCATTATTTGAATTGATAAAAATCAATTAGTTACAGATAAAATATTTTCAACCTGATGATTTTATATGTAATTATGATGCTTGGCACTCTTCGCGTAGAGCCAAATTATACGGCAGCTGTTACACACCGAGTCGCAACGCCCCCTTGTAAGGCCGGTGGATACTTTATCTTCCAGTCACGTAGCCACTACAAACAATATGTGGGAGGATTCAGCCGTTACATGGAGAATGATTGGAAGCAAACAGGTCACTTCCAAATTGAGTGCTGTTCTTAAATAAATCATGGATTAATTAGGGTGGTATTTTAGAACCCTGTATACACCGATGCAATATATGCAACACATGCCTGATAATACTTAAATATTCGGTTAAAAATGGGGTGTTTACCGGTGTGTTTGGTAATGTTTTTTCGGATATTCTCAGTCCTCTGGTTATTTTAACTAAGCAAGAGGTTCCAGAATGAAAACCATCCCTAACATTTCCCCTACGTTACATACGAAAGCCAATGAATCTGAAGGAGTGCGCTCCAGCAACCTATCTTCAAGAGATATTCGCGGAAGAGATGTGGTTATTATAAACCCGTATTGTGAAGGAGGTGGTGACGAAGCCTTGGCTAAAAAAATTGCTAATATTGCATTAGGTGAAGGGTGTAGAGTAACCATATCGTCACTAGACACTTCATATAACAACATTGATGATCACTATCAAAAATATCAAAGTTACTCTTTACAAAACGAAGAACCCCACAACATTTCCCAATATAATGACCCATTATTCATTATTGCTCCTGTGGGAATTTCCGATATAGGAGATTTAAGGTCTCACTTAAAAAACATGTGCGATGAATTTAATTTCCCCAAAAATAGCGCCATCCTCATTGAAGAAATGGATTTATTGGCTTCCGCTAGTCAAAAATTAATAAATTATGAGGCAATGCTAGAAAGTTTAGGGTTCAATAATGTTTCCACAAATAGGTTGGGCTTTAGCGACGGAGCTATTGGATATATACCAACAGATGAAAAAATCATTAATGAGATTAAGGATCGGTTCGAAGGTGAGTTGATTAGACTGCTTGATAGTTATAATATGTCTCTTTCAGGCGACAACAGCTATCACTTGGGATATATCAGTTCAGACTGTTATGTTTCCGGCACACAAGTGTTCATTGCCAACACGCTTTGCGAAACAATTGAGGATGAAAGGAGTGCTTGCTTCATAATGAGCCTGCGTCAACTTCAGCCTCATAGAACACCTGTTGTTGTTAATGCAATAGCCAATACCCTTGCAACAGAAAGTAAAGAGTTTGATTATCCATCGCTCTTTTCAAAGGCTACAGTAATGGTTATAAACTCTGATAGTGGTGACGTGGAAGGCCACAAAGAAATTACAGGAGATGGAACCAAAGAAGTAAAAATCATCTTAATAAATAAGCTACCAAAAAATATATTTGATGATTTCATGCTATTAGCAGACACAGGAATGACTAGCGGAGATCAGTCATTCAGCGAATACCTTACACTGAAAGAAACACTACCTTACTATGATATGCAGCCTTGGAAATCCCCCATGGTTGAATCAATAAAATCGCTTGGTGGCCTTGAGTTAGAAAATCATCTTAACAACAAAATTGTTGGTAGAATGCCATTCTCAGGAAGTATTACACGTTCTTTTATTCGAAATGTCACACAGCCCACTCTGACACCTGAGCAGTTAATGAAAAAATCTGAATTGGATAAAAAAATATCATCTTATATCGCAACACCACATATTAGGGAGTTAATCAGCTCTAAACTAAAAATTAGTTACAAGCAATGAAATGTACTATTGATGGGGTTTGAGGGCCAATGGGACGAAAGCCTACGCTAAGTGTTAGTTCTACTGAAGATGCCGTACATTTAAAGAAAGAGCTGTGCGGCTGATTCTAGTTTGGCAGTCTTGGCGTAAAGCCAAACCGCCGTACATCTCATCACGCAGGAGGCAGCCAGTTACCACAATGCGGCCATGCTAAACTGTCATCAATACCACGAATTGACCAAATAATAGGAAAACTGTTCGTTGCCATTCCTTTTAAGGCAATATATCCTCAGTAAAGGATCTAGCTAATAAAAGGAATTAGCATGAGCAGTTATGACGAAATAGCAACACGCATAGCCAAAGTTATTGTATCACCCGAATCAGTGATCGGCTTAATTCATGGCATTCTGTCAGTTCCTATGGATCTCGGTTATCTGGCGTATGGTTATCTTGATACGAGTTCACATTACTCTCATGAGACAGAAAGAATAAGAATAGTCCGAGCAATTGATAGCGGAATTCTTAATCACGATCGAATTACTGATGCTATTAAAATAGTATTTAATCAATTCAATAAGTACGCCTCAGAAAATAAACAGAATAAAATTTACAGCCGCACCATATCATCCGTGGTTGGTCGGATCGCGACTAATTCAGTCATTTCATCCAAAATAGCCACAGCAATTGCACAACGTGCATCATTTTTCGTCGCTGTAAGAGGTGGAGTGATGGGTAACATTTTACTCGTGGGTGGCATGACAGAGCGTTGCATCAGAACGTCAGAACAACTGAGCGTAGAGGAACCGGAAGTTTATAACTTATTACGTCGTAAGGATTATGATCTTCTTTATTTTTTGTTTGAACCCGCTCTAAAACCTTTTGTTGATGCCCTGTCTGTAAGGCGAACCCAGGGAATACCAGCATTTAACGAAATTCTGGAACTGGTTGAAGATAAGGTGAATGGTTACCATGGGTAGAATGTCGGTAATAAAGAAGAAGATAGTCGACAATGTTCTGGTCATACTTGGTGGACTCCTCGGCGGTGCGGCCGTTTGGTTGTCACTATTTTTTATTTTCTATTTTGAAACATGGTCAGCAAGATTGCTTTCCATATTCGTCATGTGTGTATGTATCTATCTTATTTCTAAGTTTTTTAATAGGTTTTACCCAAGGTAAAATCGATTTGAATCTTAATGGTAATTTTTTATTTATAAGGATGTAATATGTCAATTCCCGCATATCTTTGGTTAATTGATGAAAATGGTACGCCTATTGTTGGTGGTTCTTTGGTTGTAGGTAGAGTAGGGGCTATTGAATTAAGGTCAGTTAATCATAATGTTTATATCCCTACCGATGGGAACACCGGACGACTGACAGGTACTAGAGTTCATGCACCGTTTTCCATGCAAAAAGAATTCGATAAAACCACACCTATTCTGTATAGGGCGTTGTGTAAAGGTCAGGTGCTAAAATCGGCCACAATAAAAATGTATAATATTTTGGATTCAGGAGTGGAAAAGGAATATTTTAATATAATTTTAGATAACGTTAAAGTAACGGCAATTACACCGAGCTTACATCCTGGAGGGCAAACAGGAACACACCTCGAAACCCTTCAGTTACGCTACGAATCCATCACATGGAAATGTTGTGACGGCAATATTATCTATAAAGATAGCTGGAACGGCATGGCTATAGCGTAGCTATGTAAAGAGTGTCAATACTCTGACACTCTGCTGATATAACGGGATTTAACACCTACCATACATTTAAGTTGAGCATATGTTTTTCGTTACCCTATCAAGCCTATATCTGAATTAACTCAATCAATGATCGATAAAGATCAATGTAATTCCCCCCATCCTGCCAGACCAGTCTTTTAACGACGCTGGACGCGCCACAGAAGCTTGGATCGCAACGTGCCGTTGCGATGCCTTACCTACCCGTTCAAGAGCTACCTTGGCTTTCCTACTTTCATTTCCTGCATGTGAAGTTTCAAGATAATGGGACCCATCGGCTAGTCGATGGGGGCTACTGCAGTTTGTAACAGGTAACTTTAGGTATTTCCCACAACTTAGTTATCCACATATATACAGGATTGTTTTTTAAACCTTTTTTTTGCTTTTTAAAGATTTTTAATGCTTTTTAGACCTTGAGCCAGCCCTTTACTGGCGCGGCTCTCAAACCTGTCAACATGGGAAACACCTCAACTTAGTATGGGAACAACATAAAGTCGGTATGGGTAATAGCTAAAGTACATATGGGAAATGGCTAAAGTTGATATGGGAAATAGCTTAAGTTTGTTTTGTGTTTGGATGTGCGTGGGAATTGGCACAAGTTGGCCTAGTGGGAGCGAAGCTGCAAAATGCGACATCTGGCTTTTTTGAACTGGATCTGAGTAAAAATCACTCACCTGTGAAATGGTTGACATAGCAGTTACCCATTGATGATTCAGGGAGTTGGAATGTTGTCACAGGATCAGACTTTTGATGACAAGGACGTATGGAGTTTGCTTGCTGACGAGCTTTCCTTGCTCCCTGGTATGACCGATTCGGGGCGTTTAGGATTTGCTATTCAACTGAAATTCCGACAAGTACACGGGCATTACCCTGAATCAATAAACGAATTCCCTTCAGGTATTGTGCGCGCTATTGCTGAACAGATCGGATGTGCTTCTGTATCCCTTGAAAACTACCCGCTTCAGGGGCGGCAGGCACAGCGGCACCGACAAACTATTCGTCGCTATTTGGCTGTCAGACTCCCCAATAAAACCGATATAGCGCAGCTAACCGCCTGGTTAACCGAATTTATCCTCCCATTCAATCCTCAAGCTGTACACGGCAGTGAACTTGTTACTGACTGGTGTCAGGAGCAGCAGATTGAGCGTCCCGCAGCCGATCACCTGGAGCGGATTATTCGTTCAACCGTACACCAGTTCGAAGCAGAACAGCAAAACATCATATTTACTCGACTTTCACTCGACAGTAAGGTTGCCATCAACCATTTACTGTCGGCCGAAGAACCAGGCACTGCCAGTGTGATTGAAGTCACATTGAGCGGCCTCAAAGCTGACCCAGGAAGGCCCAGCCTGGAGAACGTCCTTTCCGTCATCTCTCAGCTAAAATGTCTTGATTCCGTTGTGTTACAGCCGAATATTTTTCAGGGAATAGCCCCTAAATTCATCATGCAGTTTCAACAACGGTGTGCCAGTGAATCGATCAGGGAGCTTCGTCGCCACCCTTCAGCGATCCGTTACAGTATGGTGGCCATGTTTTGCTGGCGTCGTCGCCAACAGCTGACCGATGCGTTGATTGAGATGTTGATGGTGCTGATCCATAACCTCGGCACACGGGCAGAAAAAAAGGTCGATAAAAAGCAGTTTGCGGCGTTTAAAAAAGTCAGGGGTAAGGCGCGTCTGCTGTTCCGTATGGCCAAGGCCACCGTTGACCAGCCGGACGGCGTCATAAAGGAGGTGGTCTATCCTGTGGTCTCACAGAAAATGCTGCAAAATCTGGTCGATGAATTCAAAACTCTGGGGGTAGATACCGAGCAGGAAGTTCAGGAATCTATGCGTTCCTCTTACGGTAGCCACTATCGCCGAATGTTGATGCCGGTACTGGACCGACTTGAGTTTCAGTCTGGTAATGCCCTGCACCGACCCGTTATTGATGCCATTCAAATTATTAAGGCAAACAGGGCCAGCAATCAGCATTTCTATGCGGTGGGTGATGTGCCTGTTGACGGTATTATTCAGAAAAAATGGCGGGATATTGTCATCGTACAGAGCAAATCCGGTGAAGAACGGATCAATCGTATCAACTATGAAATTTGTGTTTTACGGGCTTTACGTAAGAGTCTACGTAACAAAGAAATTTGGGTCACAGGCGCTGACCGTTATCGTGATCCGGCAGAGGATCTCCCTGCCGATTTTGCTACTAATCGGGCCTATTATTATTCCCTGTTGCAGGCTCCCACTGATGCGACAGCCTTTATTACTCAAATCAAAGACAGAATGCGCCACTGGCTCGGTACGCTAAATGATAACCTGCCAGATAATCCCAAACTTCGCATAAGGGAACAGGGGAAAAATCGTATCCACCTTACGCCCCTGGGCAAACAGATTGAGCCCCCCAACACAGCAGCACTGAAGCAGGAGATTGGCCAGCGCTGGGCCGATCTGGAGTTGATAGACATACTCAAGGAGGTAGATTTACGGGAGCATTTCTCGTCGTTATTTCGCACATCTGCCAGTCGGGAAGTTCTTGAACCAGAGGTATTGCAACGCCGCCTGTTGTTATGTCTGTTTGGCCTCGGTACCAATGTAGGACTGAAACGCATCGCCAGTCAGCAACCCCGTGTCAATTATGATGAATTGCGTTACGTTAAACGGCGATTTATTCAAAAAGATGCTTTGCGCTCAGCGATTTCACATATCGTGAACGGTATTTTCCGCATTCGCCAGTCTGCCATTTGGGGGGATGCGACAACATCCTGTGCCGCAGACTCTCGGAAGTTTGGTGCCTATGATCAAAATCTGATGACAGAATGGCATGCGCGTTATGGCGGACGTGGCGTGATGATTTACTGGCATGTGGATACGCACTCAACATGTATTTATTCACAATTGCGTCGCTGTTCCTCATCGGAGGTGGCCGCCATGATGGAGGGCGTGCTACGTCACTGTACCGACATGGAAATCAATCACCAGTATGTGGACAGTCACGGACAAAGTGAGGTGGCCTTTGCGTTCAGTGATGTGCTGGGGTTTGATTTACTACCCCGTCTGAAAGCGATTGCCCGACAGAAACTGTATGTGTGTGAAAAAGAAGATGCGCCGTTGTACCCGCACCTGACCCCGATTTTAACCCGGGGGATCGACTGGGAGCTTATTGCCCAACAGTATGACGAGATAATCAAATATACAGCGGCACTTAAAACAGGAACGGCCGAACCCGAGGCCATATTGAGGCGATTTACCCGCAATAACATCCAGCACCCAACCTATAAAGCCTTAGCCGAGTTGGGCAAAGCGATTAAGACCATCTTCCTCTGCCGCTATTTGCAGGATGAGTCGCTGCGTTGTGAAATTAACGCGGGCCTCAACGTCGTGGAAAACTGGAACAGCGCCAATGATTTTATTTTTTATGGCGAGCACGGTGAATTTACCAGCAACCGGACAGCAGAGCAGGAGCTATCGATGCTGTCATTGCATCTGCTGCAAATCAGTCTGGTCTACATCAATACGTTGTTGATCCAGAATGTGCTGTCGGAGCCGACCTGGCGTCAGCGAATGACTGAGGAAGACTGGCGTGGTCTGACACCATTGATATATCACCATGTTAATCCGTATGGCCGTATCGAACTGAATATGGATCAGCGGTTGGCGCTGGCCGCCTGATAGTGTCCAAAACCGTCCGGTTTCGTACACTGGATCTTAATACTGTCCGAAAGTGAGTGAAATTAGTTTCGGATATGCATTATGATTCGTACATCCTTTTCGGACGGAAATTTGACTATGTCACGCGTTTTTGCCTACTGCCGTGTTTCCACACTGGAGCAGAACCCGGAAAACCAGCGCAGGGAAATTGAAGCGGCCGGTTTTGCCGTCAATCCTCAGCGACTGATTGAAGAACACATCAGTGGATCGGTGGCGGCCAGTGAGCGGTCTGGATTTATCCGGCTGCTTGATCGTATGGAAAATAGTGATGTGTTGATTGTCACCAAACTGGACCGTCTTGGCCGGAATGCGATGGATATCAGAAAAACGGTAGAGCAACTGGCGGCGCTAGACATTCGTGTTCACTGCCTGGCTCTGGGGGGCGTAGATCTTACTAGTCCAGCGGGAAAAATGACCATGCAGGTGATTTCTGCCGTAGCGGAATTTGAGCGAGATCTGCTGCTTGAGCGCACACACTCTGGTATCGCCCGGGCGAAGGCATCAGGAAAGCACTTTGGACGCCCCTCTGCGCTGAATGATGAACAGAAACAATCCGCCCTAGCACGTCTCAGTGCGGGGAGCAGCGTGAGCGCCGTTGCCCGAGAATTCAATACCACCCGACAGACTATTCTCAGGGTAAAGGCTGCCAGCTCAATGGGTTAAAATGCCACGTTTGACAGAATATTGCTTTTGTTTGCCCTGCGGCAACGACGATAAAATGCCGTTTGGGTTATGATGGACGTTATTTATCCATTTAACGTGCAAGGGATTCGCATGGAAATCATAGGTGACAATACCAGTTTCACCAGCCTCAGGTCCAAAGGTAAGGTCGTTTACTGTCGTGGAGAACCCCATAAATACTGGCTTGAACTCCAGCTTGTGGATGAGAACAACAACCCGGTCTCCGGGCTGAACGTGCGGCTGGAGTACCGTCCACTGGCCTCGGCAGCGGACGTTGCCCTGTGTCGCCAGCGTGGCTATGACTACAATCCCGCGCCGCCGCCCAGTCCGCCCGCCGGTGTGACCGACAGTCAGGGGATGGTGCGGTTTGATGACCTGTACTGGATAGCGGTAGACGTAAAAACGGACGGGCAGCAGCTGGCTGACGAGATGGAGCAGCGTCCGCTAGGTCTCAGCCGCAACCCGAACAGCCAGCCGGTGAGTCATAACCACTTCCGGCCGGAAAGCCGCGACCCCAGATGGCGTTCAAAGGTGCAGATCAGCGCGGAGCAGCACGGTCATGTACATCACTATGTGACCATCGGCGAACTCTGCGACCGGGTGCCGGAGATTAAGCACTGGAAAGATAAAACGCCGCCGAAGTTTCATTTTCCGCCGGATAAGTCGCTGAAAGGGACGAAAATTGCGCGGGAGACGTTGGATACGCGCCATGTTATCGAAATCTGCCCGTTCAGGGCGTGGTCGCTGGTGCTGCACGACACGAAAGACTATTCGCTGGCGAACGGCTACAACCTCGGCATGATGGCGGACATGGCCTATGCAACGGGTGGCGATACGGTCATTAAACAGTTCTTTTTTGAGCAGTGTCTGGATCTGTCGCGCACGCCTGAATATCTCGATTTTCCGTCATTTGCTCACGCGCTGGTAGCGGACGTGCCGTTCAGCCAGCGATATACCGCGGCTGAATTTCTGGACTCCAGTCAGCTCAGGGATAAGGCGGTTGATCGTCCGCTGCTCGATAGCACGCAGTTTTTTTACGTGGAAAACGCGGAGCAGGTGATGGTGTCGTGGCGCGGAACGCAGGAGGTCCCCGACTGGCTCACCGATGCCTCCTTCTCGCCGCAGCCCTGCCCACCCGAGCTGGCAAAAGCCGGGCGTATTCACGGCGGTTTTCTGAATGCGTATCAGCTTGCTAAAGAGCGGTTTGGAGATAAGTTTACTCAAATAAAAAACGCCTTAGCTAAAGCTAATGGGGCCAAAAAACTGTTTATTTGCGGCCACAGTCTGGGTGGGGCGCTGGGGCTGACCTATGCGGCGGAGATGAAGGAGATTGAACCGATCCTTTACACCTACGGCATGCCGCGTACCTTCACCGCAGATGCGGTGGGCCGTCTGTATCAGGTGACCCATTACCGGCACGTTAACGACAGTGACACCATCACCAGCGTGCCGTTTGATGCCAATCTGGACAACTGGCTGTACGGTAAGTTTGGCCCTCTCGGTACCACGCTGGGTTTTTTCTGGACGCTGGCGGCCGAGATGCCGGCACAGATGGCCGGGGCGTATGTCGGGGAGCACTACTGGCACCACGGCAAACCGGTGGTGTTCTTCCGCACGACCCAGACCGGTTCATACGAAGAGTGCAAGGTGATGATGAACCCGACCACCTGCCGTCGCCTCAGCTACAGCCAGCAGTACAAGGTGAAGTTGTTCCTCGTTCCTTCGCTGGGCGAGACGGAAAACGAGGAGGCGAAAGAGGCGCAGGAGGCGTTTATTCGGGAGTTTCCGCTGGCAGATATACAGACGGTTTTCCCGCGTAACACCAACCCGACGTTTGACCATCTGACCAATCCCGGACGGCATTCGATGCCGAAAGAATATCTGCCGTTCCTGAATAATCAGCTTCTGGAGTCGGCGTGGCCGGAGTTGAAATTGAGCCGCAAAACGTCCCGGGAAAATTTCCGGCAGCAGATGGAAAAATACGGAAAAAACTCCCCGGAGGAAGAACTGAAACGTAACCGGATGTTCCTTTCCCTACAGGATATGCTGGATAGCACGCTGGCCGTGACCCGGAAACTGCCGGGCGGGGATAACGCGCTTATTCGTTTTAAATCAGTTGCGGGGGAAGAAATTGAACTGTCTAACTAAAACACTCACGGCACTGTTTCCGGTCATTACGCTGTTGCCCCTGAGCGGCTGCGCCAGCCGCCTGGACTATACGCTGAACCCTCCGGTGAGTAGCGGTTGGGTGACTGTGACCGTAAAGTTACCGCCTGAAACAGAGGCGCTGCCGCTAGATGTCTTGTACCGCTCAGAGACGTGTCGGAAAGAGGTCTATGACAACACGACTGAGTCGCATGTGACTACGGTCAGGGGCGTCAACCCACAACTGGTTTCTCTCAGTCAGACGGACAGCAATGGCCGCCGGGAAGCGAAAATAGCCATGAATGGCGGCGGTAAATGTGACTGGAAACTCAGCGGTGTCAGGGTTGGGATACAGTTATCCAAAACATCTGCTTTGGCTAACGGAAAAGACGTCACGGCTGCAAACTATGTATTTGATTTTGATGATGATGGATACCGGAATGCATTTGGTGAAGGAGAGCCAAAAAAAGTAAATGGCGACCTACAGTTTGAAACTAAATTTTATCCCATGATCGTTATCAATAATATGTTTCATGAGGTATATGCTCAGTTGTTTGCTGGTGATCCGGGATATGAAAAATGGAGTCGGTATTACAGACTTTATGGCACAAGACATATAAGTATCGAGCCAATTTTATATTCTCAAAAAGTTGTTAATCTTGAAAGCCCTAAGAGCCGGAAGGATAGTCCAGGGATGACAGTATTATATCCTGATGGGACAACTGAAAAGGTCGATGATATTTATCCGAACTACGACAAACTGCTTCGGATGAAATAGCACTAGTTTATCGTTATAAAAAGGATCTTTGTCAATTATGGTCTAAAAGTGAGCCACAGTTATGCTTTAAAAGTGCGCCACTT
>NZ_CAWQAF010000036.1:0-11180 GCF_963892745.1 Yersinia sp. Marseille-Q3913
TTTACCGTATGAGACATTTTCTTACTATAGCGATCTTTCGGTGAGCGACTTACAATCCCCCGCCGCTAATTTGTCGGTTGAATGCCCTAAATAAGATAATAAGCAGGTAAATATGGGCAATTTTGCAGCAATGATGTTTTTATTCAGTGAGGCTCAGTGTGGAACAGTTTGATGTGGTAGTGATAGGTGCAGGTGCTGCGGGGCTATTTTGTGCCGCTCAGGCCGGACAAGCAGGGTGTCGGGTGCTATTGGTCGATAACGGCAAAAAAGCGGGGCGTAAAATATTGATGTCCGGTGGTGGTCGCTGTAATTTCACCAACATATATGCCGAACCTGCCGCCTACCTGTCACAGAATCCTCATTTCTGTAAGTCTGCCTTGGCGCGTTATACCCAATGGGATTTTATTGATCTGATGAATCGTCATGGCATCGCCTGGCATGAGAAGACTCTGGGACAGCTCTTTTGCGATGATTCCGCGCAGCAGGTGGTGGAGCTTTTGCTGAAAGAGTGTGAGTTGGGGCAGGTAGTGATCCGGTTGCGTAGTGATGTGTTGTCAGTTGAAAAAAGTGAAACTGGTTTTTTGCTCCAGATTAATGATGTAAAAGTGAGCGCTCACTCACTTGTTGTTGCTTCTGGTGGGCTATCAATGCCCGGCCTTGGTGCTTCGCCATTCGGTTATAAGCTGGCAGAGCAGTTTGGTTTGAAAGTGTTGCCAACCCGCGCGGCATTGGTGCCTTTTACCTTGCATAAACCCTTGCTGGAACATCTGCAAACGCTATCCGGTGTTTCAGTTCCGGCCGTCGTCACGGCAGAAAATGGGGTTAGCTTCCGCGAGAGCATTTTATTTACCCATCGTGGACTTTCTGGTCCGGCTATTTTGCAGTTATCAAGCTATTGGCAGGCTGGCGAGTATGTGAGTATTAACTTACTCCCTGACACTGATCTGGACGTTTTCCTGAACAACGAGCGGCAAGCACATCCCAATCAAACCTTGAAGAATACCTTGGCTCAACTATTACCCAAGCGTTTGGTGGAGTGCCTTCAGACGTTGGAACAACTGCCGGATGTCACCCTAAAACAATTAAATGCGCCGCAGCAGGCTGCGCTGGTAACCCACCTTCAGCAATGGCGGGTACAGCCTAATGGGACGGAAGGCTACCGAACTGCCGAGGTCACCATTGGCGGCGTAGACACTCAGGAGCTTTCCTCCAAGACGATGGAGGCTCATAAAGTGCCAGGATTGTACTTTATTGGCGAAGTGGTCGATGTCACAGGTTGGTTAGGGGGATACAACTTCCAATGGGCCTGGAGCTCGGCCTGGGCTTGTGCACAGGCATTGGCTGCTGTGCAGAGACAATAAAGTTTGTCCACTAAAGTTAAGTAGGTTAAATTTTATGAAAGTCTGGACCTCAGAGAATATCGTGGTACTTGTTACGATTTCATAATATCAAGGTATCTCGCTCTGGCTGTTATTACGTTCTTCTTCGAAATAGACTAAATCAACTTCCACAAAATCAACGACAACGCTCTAAGCCGTTGTTCAAGCGCTATGAGAAACAGGTTCCTGGGCATCATGTGCAGGTTGATGTTAAATTCTTGTTTTTTAATAGTTCTAATGGTCAACGGATTAAGCGTTTTCAATATACCGCAATTGATGATGCGACTCGGATACGTGCCTTAAAAATTTATGAGCGGCATAATCAAGTCAATGCGATTGATTTTATTGATTACGTTGTGAATAAGTTTCCTTTCCGAATAAAAACCATCAGGACAGATAATGGTCATGAATTCCAGGCGAAATTTAACTGGTATGTGCATGAGTTAGGTATGGAGCATGTTTATATCAAACCAGCGACACCGAGATTAAATGGAAAAGTAGAACGTTCTCATCTGACCGATCAACAGGAATTTTATCAGCTTATCAATTATACGGATGATGTTGACCTCCATGAAAAATTGGCAGAGTGGGAGGCATTTTATAACTGTCATCGCCCCCATTCAGCACATGGTGGAAAAACACCTTATGAAGTGTTAAAAACTAAACTGGGCATTTAAGATCAAATGTCAACCGAGGTCCTAAGTGACACACAACGGTCATGATGATTCCCCTGTAATATTTTGGTTACTCCCCATGATGTCACGGAAGATGGTTACAGTAACCACATCGAGGGGAAGTCCCTTTCATTCGTTAAGCGGTATCGAAAATCGAACAAGAGACTGTTGGTGTAACGGCGGACAGAGGGCGATCAACTGCATTCATTCTGCCTCTATTCCCATTTCACTTATCGCCATTTTAATAAAATTATCGCGCACTAAATCCGAAATAGCGTTATTCCAGACAATACCGACTTGCCAACTGAGCGCATGACCACTGAGCGGCATAATGTTGATGGCTGGCGGGGCAATATGCACCACACTCTGCGGCAACAGTGCCACCCCAATGCCCGCAATCACCAGTGCGAGTATGGTTTGGATATCCTCCACTTCTTGTATCACTGAGATATCCAACTGATTTGACTGCAAGAACAGATCAATTTGTGTATTGAGTCCACGGCCTCGTTCGGTATATAAGCGCAACAACGGCAGACACGTTAGCCACTCATCAGGGGTAAGCGTGTTGTCTTTGGGTGTCACCAGAACCAGGCGGTCCTCGAATAAGGGCTGAAAGTGCAAAGGGGCTTGCGGTGGACGACGAACAAAACCTATCTGTAACTCACCTTGGGTTAAAAGCGCGAATTGTTGGGCAGACGGAATATCTTCCAGCGTAATAGCCACATCAGGGAATTGCTGCCTGAATTTCGCGATGCAGTTTGGTGCAATATAGAACGTCGATAATCCAAAACCGATCGCGAGAAACCCTTCTATTCCCTTAGCCACTCGAGCGGCATGTTGCAAAAACAACTCAGATTGATTGACCATTTTCTGCGCCTGCGGGAGTAATTGCTGGCCACAGGGGGTAAGCATCGCACCATGACGGCCGCGCGAGAAAAGGCAAATATTAAGTCTCGATTCCAATAAGTTAATCTGTTTGGTCAGTGCCGGTTGTGTCATGCAAAGCGCTTGCGCCGATTCGCCATAGTTCCCTTTTTGCGCCAGCATAACAAAGGCTTTAAGCAGCTTGATGTTCATCTCATTACATTCCAATTGGTAATCGATAAAGGAAAATCATTCATTATAAAATTATCAATACGGCTGCTGTAATACCAATGATAAAAATCAGCAGTTGATACTTTCTTGGAGGCTAACGTGATGACATCACCATTGATAACAGCAGCAACAGTGCAGTTCCAGCATCAGGCAAGCAACAAGCCATACAATCTGTTAGTGATTGAAAAATACATTGAGCAGGCCGCCCTGAAAAACATTCAAATATTGGCCTTTCCCGAAATGTGCATCACGGGATACTGGCATGTGCCCAAGCTAACGGCGAGGCAAGTCAAAGCGTTAGCTGAACCGATTGACAGCAGTCCATCCATCGCCTTGGTGCGTTCTTTGGCGATGAAACATCAGATGTTGATTGGCGTGGGGCTGATTGAGTTGGCTGACGACGGGCGACTCTATAATGCTTATGTGGGCTGTATGCCCGATGGAACTCTCCACACGCACCGCAAATTACATGCGTTTGAGCATCCGGCGATAAGCAGCGGGGATTCTTACACGGTTTTTGACACTCCATGGGGGGTGAAAGTGGGGATTCTCATTTGTTGGGATAACAATTTGGTCGAGAATGTTCGCGCAACCACTTTGCTGGGTGCCGATATCTTATTAGCGCCACACCAAACCGGTGGCACAAATTCTCGCAGCCCTTATGGGATGAAGCCCATTCCTGTGGAGCTTTGGGAGCAACGCGCTGAAAGGAAAGAAGAAATAACCGCCGCGATTTGTGGCGTCAATGGTCGGGAATGGCTGATGCGCTGGTTACCCGCCCGCGCTCATGATAATGGCTTGTTTATTCTGTTCAGTAATGGTATTGGCGCGGATGATGATGAAGTGCGCACCGGTAATGCCATGATTATCGACCCTTATGGCCGCATTATCGAGGAAACTTGCGCGGCTGCCGACATAATGGTTACTGCTGAATTGGATCTCAGCTTGATTCCACTTAGTACTGGGCGGCGCTGGATCTATGGCCGTCGTCCAGAGTTGTACGCTATTTTGACCCAACGGCAAGGCTATGAGCGAGATGCTATCTCAGCCAGATTCTCCACAGAAGAAACAGGGAAAGGCAAAGAATAGGCGGCCAAAGCTAGAGAACATGGCCGCCTGACGGCTGCAAATTGAAACCCCGTTATCTTCTCGCCCCGTATTTAATACTTTTCTATGTTAGCTGGTCGTATGTTATCAGGTCGTCATGCGCTGAATTTACCCGATGCCAGCTTAAGATTGTTTCACCTGATGTAATTTCCGGTCAGGTGATATGTTCTATGTCGCAACCCAGCTGCGACAGATTGGTCCAGTGGAAGCGAAGCTGCGATTTGTGTCATTTGGGCTATGTCCGCAACAGTTCGTTTTCGTACAGCCAGAATAATACAGTCCGAAACCAAGTAAAATGGCTTTCGGACAGGTGCTTATATTCGTACACCATTTTTTTTGGACGTTCAAGTAACCCAAGCTGAATGTGTATAAAGTGATTTTATAACAATCAGTTAATATATATGTCGCATTTTGCAGCTTGGCTTCCATTAGGCCAACAAGAAAACTCATTGCGAAAATCAACGCAAGGTTATCCCATGCCATTATTCTTTTCTTAATGGGGAGCCCTTAGCGCTATAGTGGGGTTCGAGGGCCATAGTCTGCTATCGCTCGTGTATAATGCCGTGTAATATACACGCATCGCCATCATAGGAGAGCAAACCATGACAGCAAAACAACGCAATACACAGAGCGTCACAATGACTGTAGAACGAGGCTTACTAAGCCGGGCGCGTGAGGCCGGTATTAACCTTAGCGCCACCCTAACTACCGCTCTGGATGCCGAACTACGTCATCATGCAACGCGAAAATGGCAGGAAGAAAACATGAAAGCTCTCGAGGCGTTAAATCGTTTCCATGATGAACATGGTTGCTTCAGCGATGAATACAGGACGTTTTAACGATGCAATTCACCGTATACAGCAATACTGGAAAAAACGTCACTTATCCCCTGTTGCTTGATGTAACGAGCGATATTATCGGACAGTTAAACCGCCGGGTTGTGATCCCGCTGTTGCCTGTTGAAAAATATCCTGGCAGCAATCGTCCGGATCGAATGATTCCCCTTATCAGACTGACGGACGACAAAGAATACGCAGTAATGACTCACGAGCTGGCAATTATACCTGTTCGCGCTCTGGGGGATGAGTTTTGCGGTGCCGCGCAATATCGTACACAGGTAAAAGCGGCAATAGATTTTCTCCTTGACGGAATTTAAGACCTCTCTGGTGGTTTGCTCTGTCTCAGAGAAGTTGCGCGAGCGTGTCAATAATGTGGCTGGGAATCAGCTAATGTGGTTTCATTCTCACGCAGAGTGGTTTGAAAAGAGGCATTTATTGCGCGTGAGAGTGATCATCATTGCGCGTCACTACAGTTAAGCCTGTTTTTTGAGTAAGGGATTTTGGGAGCAACGGGACAGTAAACGCCGTTAAGCGGTTATTTAAGTCGGATAAGCGTAGCCAGTTGCCAGACTGCGCTTATCCGACTTAAAGTTTTGGCGGAACATAGCCAATGGCTTTAAGCATAGAAATAAAGAATTCTATTTGCGTTGCATCGCTCTGTGCAAAATTTTTACCCGTATAGCCCATCCAATCCCAGCATGAACTTGGATTTTTCTCTGTAGTATGTATTTGGGGGTATAGCATGATGACATTATATGCATCCGCCCATCGGTTAAACCCGGTTTTATTGACGAACTGGGTGCCAATATCAGGTCTTTCAGCATTTTGATTGCAGCCATGGAGTGCAATTAGAACCCCGCACTTAGTACCCGAAGCGCACAGTTTCGGAATATAGGCATAGCCTCTTTCAGCTAAAGATCCTTGCGCCAGATTGGCGTCTATTGATGCCTGGTAAAACTCTGTCGTGTAGTCAATATCGTCCTTATTAACTGGAAATATGGACTTTTTGTATAGATTTTCAAAGATCAAACCTGCTGCATCTATTCCACAAGCCGCAATGAAAGGAGATTCGGATTTGTCGCAAGCACTTGTTCTTGAGGCCCGTGTCGGGAAGGTATGCTGAAAATCACGATTACCGTCATTAATAATTTCAATTTTAACGGGCTTGTCTTCAATTAACTTTCCGTTCATAAAGTTTATAGATCTTATTTGTTTATACACTTCAACAGCAGCGTTTGCTACTTCAGGTATAACAACTTTATCGTCAACTCCATGTAAAAAGTATACTACTCCTCCTTGAAGGTTGTCTAAATCACTATATCCCGGAGTGTTGTACTCATATTTACCTCTAGCGGTCGCGCGCAAGGCCCAATGACTTATGTTTGTTGGCGTCATATGCCTTTTTGCGCTAATAAAATATGGTTCCGTATCAAGCATATCGTTCATGCATTTGAACAATTGGTATCCATCTTCTATTTCTAAGTTGAGACCTTCAGCGCATGCGTAAGGCCCCCCAGCCAGTATTCCGGCTTTTTTGAATGCGTATGGAACGCTTAATTGGGCTTGAATGGCCATATATGCGCCGGATGAAATGCCAGTTATTCCAATTCTTTCATTATCTATATGTAATTTAGGAAGATTAAATATAACATCACCTGCGTATGAGTTAATAGTAAATAATACTATTAAGTAGATTGATAATAATAGTTTCATATTTCCGCTCTTTTATGTATGGTTTTGGCCTAAAAAAGTGGTTTCAAATATCGTTTTTTGACCATATTAATACTCTGTATTATCAATTTCTATTTTTGATATCTCTTAACGTGGCTTTTTAAACCTTTGGCCCTGAAACAAACAATTCTGCGGCGTATATGCCTTTATTTTGCAGCTCATCCGTTGAATAGCACAATACATTCGGCTTAAGCGGATCGGCTATCCACCATTTCCCGTCAACCGTATATCCGAAAACGACGACCACGTGTTTCCAGCTCGCTCTTTCGGTGGTGAAATTTAGGCCGATGATGGGAGGCTGGTCATTATCAACCAGGGTTTTTACATCATTATAGACATAGCCGGGAGAGCCAAATTTCCCGTGCCGAACATATATGCCGACCGCATCCATCGACGCCTTAGGATAACCTGTCTGGTTACAGGCGTCATTAGAGGGAAGCTTCCCTATATTCGCCTTAGTATCGAAAGTGCAGGCGCTTCTATTATCCCTGGCTCTCGCATCGACGGATTTATCGTACACAACACACTGATTCCATGTATTGGGATTCTTATTGTAGAAATTAGCCACCGATACTGCGGTGGCTATCCAGCACCAGTTTGTTTGTCGCTGTTGCTGAAAATAATCTTTGAACCCTGGTATTTGATAATTTCTTGGATACGAACTGGGTAAGAGTATTGTAGTATTTGTCATTTTTATTCCTTATCAGTCATGAAAAACGGACTATTACCCTAGGGGGGATTTAACTCATTTTATTTGATTATTATGGATAATAATTACATAGTTTTGATTGTGTTTTATCCGGACGTAAGATAAACAACGATTAATGTTGAAAGATTAGTCTACCCTACCAATCAACGTTTGGCTGCAGCTCGTTATTTAAATAAAGTAGAATCCCGCCCAGACTTTTATCCAGCCACCGTCATATAAGGATCCCACTGAAAATAAA
Organism: Yersinia sp. Marseille-Q3913; assembly: GCF_963892745.1. Taxonomy (NCBI): domain Bacteria; kingdom Pseudomonadati; phylum Pseudomonadota; class Gammaproteobacteria; order Enterobacterales; family Yersiniaceae; genus Yersinia; species Yersinia sp. Marseille-Q3913. The sequence goes on from NZ_CAWQAF010000036.1 coordinate 7,773, forward strand.
TAATACGCGAGCGCAATCCCCCGGTGACAAGCTTACATCTTAACCGGTATGTCGTGTTTGAATTGTTCAGTGCCTGCGCAATCCAGAAAGGGCCGGTCGGGTTTTTGTCGGTTTTTTTAATAAGTTCAGGGTACCCATTGGAACCAAACAGATCTCCCTTCAGCACTTCAAATCCCTCTATAGAGACTTCATCGTCCTGAGTAGGATCAATCGGTGTGATATAAAAACCAATATAATCATTTAGTCTTACACATGTATTTAACTCCAGAGTACCCTGTCCCGAACTCCCCAGGGTTTTGCGGTTGTCCAGCATGTAAATGCCTTTGCTGACGGAGCCATTAACGCAGTTTGCCGCCACACTGGCCGTATCGACAAAGATCCTTACTACTGTTTGTGGCTTGTTTATACCCCAATCTTGATTGATGATCAGCGATGGAGAAATGGATGAGCTGTCTTTATCACTCATATCAAAGGCCTCTATTTTTTAGAATCAGGAGTTATTAATCTGTAGGGTATGAGTAAACGTCAGGCTGAAATCACCTTGATCGCTGTTGGTGACAGTAATAGAGATATTGTAGGAGTAAGTACCCGCCTCCTGAACCTGCCCCGTAAATGCGCTGTCAGAATCGAATGCACTTTCTGGCTGCCCGCTGAACCCCCATGCCTTGCTGTTGCCGATAGAGACAATTTCAGCCGTTGCATACGAACTGGGGCTCAGCATACAAATACGCCAGTAGATCCTGTCGGATCTTGACGCAACTGTGCCAACAGTCGGCAGGGCAGCGTGTGCACCGCGACTTCCCAACTGATTATCCAGCAGATAAATGCCTTTGTCTGTCCCCTCCTGAATATCCTCTTCATCGATACAAATAAGGATCTGGACCTGACAGTCATCGATGCTATTAGTTGCAGTCATATAATTAACACCAGTAAAAGTTAATGGATGTGTATAGTAAAGCTAAACTGGCACACGTTTGCCGGTCCGACGTCCTGGTAGTTTGAGAGAGTATAGGAAGAGAGGATTAAAAGGGGTAATGACATTAAGTTTTCAGTTGATAACTACACACTGGCCTTTGATTTTGATGTAGGTTTCATCCATTCGCCACCGGCGGCCCACTGTGCGCTTGTGTCGGCGAAACGCCTTGTCGGGGTTTGAGGGTCAATGGAACGAAAAATAATGTTATGGAATTTTGAAGGGGCCTGAAGCCCAAAGAGGTCGCCGCCGAACGACAGCGGGAACTTTCAGCCCCAGTGCGGTATAGACCTTAGGCAATAATTCACCCCGTTTCCGGTTGGCCAGAAAACCGTAATACCTGACCATCTTAAAATGGCGTGACGGGATATGGCTGATATAACGCCACAACATTTCTTCCTGGCTGAGTCGTTGTGTGCGGTGCTGCTGAGTCTGGTGGTCATAGTAATGATGAACAGTAGCCCGCCAACGGCGGGCTACTGTTCATGTGATGTTACTCCCAGATTAATGCCGTCAGTAAAAGTATGGCACTGGCTACGTTAGGGAGGGGCGTCCATCACATCACTACACAACGCAAGGTCTTGACGTTGAAGTAGAGTTAGGAACACGTCCCCCCATAACCGATCATCAAACCTATAGGGTACTAACCCGGCGCTCGGCGCTTGGAGTTGAAACACATCTCCGGCCAACGGATAGCACAGTAACGCATCCTCACTCATCCCAAATTTGGCGCTAGTGATATACAACGTCAATAACTCTTCACCGCCAAAACAACAACTGGTGGGACGTGGCACCGGCAAATTGACTTTTTGCAGCAGTTCACCGGCGCGGCTGTAATGCAGAATGCAGCCGCCGTTGAACTGACAGACCCACAGGTTGCCATCGACATCCAGTGCGATGCCATCTGGTCGGCCAAGATCGGCGGGAGTGCGCGCAAAAACGCATGGGTTGAGCCACTGGGCGCTTTGGCCACACCACTCAGCCTGATAAATCACTTGTGCCACGGAGTCGACGTAGTACATCGTCTCACCGTCTGCCGACCAGGCTATGCCGTTGGGAAGCCCCAAATCATGCTGCAAGATATGCCTCTCAGCTCCCGGTCCGTAGCGGTGCAAACTACCCGAGTGAGGCGAGTGCTTTTCATCTATCAAACCCGTAACAAAACTCCCTTGCGGGCAGCAGGCACCGTCGTTATAGCGAAATGACGGATCACTGCTGGCGAGGGTACTGCGGGCAATGACCCGCCCCGAAGGCAGCTCAAGTAATGCGACCTGAGCGTCTTCGGTAAATATCAGATTCCCCGCCTGCGTCAGGGCCAATGCCCCCACTCGACGCGCCGAACGGTAAATTTCACGGGCGGGATGATCGAGTTTAAGAGCGTAAATCGCGCCAAGGGGAATGTCGATATAGAACAGGGTTTGCCGTGTGATATCCCATACTGGGCTTTCACCGAGACAGGCCTGCGTCGCTGCAAAATGGCTTAGGTTCAGAGCCTCTTTCATCTTACCGCTCCTTGATCTGCGGCCATAGCGTGGCGAGCATCTCTGCATCAGCCACGGATACCCGATCCAAGTCCAACGGATAATTGACGCCGGGATTCTCCACAAAGCGCGTGGCGGTAAGCTGCCCGTTGCTGGCGCGCAGCACATAACCGCTTTCCCTGCAGGCATCTGAAGCCAGATACAGCACACCGGGCACCACCGACTCAGCGGTTAGATTTTCCGGCGTTCCCTCCACACCCCACATACGGGTTTTCGCCACCGGGGAAATCGCGTTGACGATGATCCCCTCAGCTTTGCCTTCCCATGCCAGCGCATTCATGATGCCAATCTGCGCCATTTTGCCCGCCGCATAGCCTGCGAGGCCGACCTGTGCTATTCGGCGAACATTGCCCGGTCAGAGGTGGTTAATATCACCCGTGGGCTCGAGGACTTTTTCAAATAGGGCCAGCCGTGCTTGCATAACCACAGTGGCGCATAGACGTTGATACCCAGTGCCCGCTGAACAAATGCGCTTTCGGTGTTTTCAATCGGCTGATAATCGACCCATCCGGCGTTATGAATAATGATATCTACACCACCGAACTCCCTGACCGCCGTCTCGATCAGCGATTGGCAGTCAGCCTCTTGCGAATATTCCCCCTGGTGAGCGCGCCTGATAGCCCAACTGCTGCAACGCTTTTGCGGCCTGTTGCACTACGTTAGCATTGGCGCCTTCACCTGATCGGTCTGCGCCAGCATCGCCTAACACCACTCGCCCCCCTCGTTTAGCCAGCGCCGTGGCATAAGCCAAACCTAACCCACGCGCCCCGCCGGTGATCACCGCGACCTTATTGTCGACATTCATTCCGCCTCTCCTCAAACCAAGCTAAAACTCAAGGCTTGTTAAATATTGTGCAAAAGTAGACCAAGGGATCGGGGAATTATGGTGTAAAA
>NZ_CAWQAF010000037.1:0-10903 GCF_963892745.1 Yersinia sp. Marseille-Q3913
TCATTCCTCCTTCTAAGTACTTTAGCGGAATGACACAGAATTTCTAATACTCCCTTGGCAGTCAAAAGCGATGGATGGATAGATTATCGCCATTGATGCTCAGTACATTGGATTTTTTCCCGCTCTTTGTCTCGTCGTATATTGAGTTCAATAATTTTAATTTTCCAGACGCAGGCAAATTTTTGAATCCCTTCCCTAAGTATAAATCCATCTCATGGACTGAACAAACACGCCTTCCATGGTCAAATACTCCCCATATAGCTAGTGCATTATGAACATTTGGGTTAATAATTTTAATAAGCAGTTCTGCATCATTTATTTTTTCCAGAATGCTATCAATTGCTGATTTTTGATTATTTGATTTTATTTTAATCCATATACAATCATTATGTGAAAGCCGATTCCTATACAATCTAATTTCGTTTAACTTATTGACAAAATTAAGTCTTGCTGTTTGTTCATCCATGCTTCTATCTAATGATTTCAATATCTTATAAGAAATTTTAGGCCATAACGCGTTATTGATATTTTTTCGCTTAGAGTGAAAAGCCTCACTAAAAACAGCTTGCCATGTGAAAAAAACCGTATTTGCAATAATATTATCGTGGCTTATTAACGAACATCTTCTTTTGGCTTTCTCTATATTAGAATTAAAATCATTGAACTTATCTTTTGTTTTGTCTGTGAAAATTTTATCCCACCAAAAATCCCCTCCAAAAGCTTTCTTTGCCTCTTTATCTACAGAGTTTCTTAATGTGATTTCAAGATGTTGTAAGATAGGGTAAATAGCAGATGAAGCTTTTTGACTCCAAATATATATACCATAACATTCCATATCGTTTAATCCACTGCCAAAAACAGCTTTTATTGAATTTATTTTAGCTTCTGAAATAAAAGGTTTAATCTGAGGGTAGTTTATTTTTTTGTACATTCATCATACCAGAAGTTTACTGTAAACAGCCCATATTGCCATACAGAATGTCCAAGTTATAGGTGATGTTCAAAAAAAGACTGCTTATTGGTGTAGTTAACGAGATAGACGCACATCCGAATACATAGCATTGAAACCAACTTTCGTGAGCTTGTAAATAGTACAGATAAAATCTGTACCTTGACGCTCAGTGATAGACCTGCATTGATATATACACCAGGACTTAGGTAATTATTAAATAACATCTAATTTGATGATATTTAAGTATACTCATAGGTCATACTATCTGACGGATAAACAACTCTGCTCTGTCTTGATTATCCATGGGCAGAGACGACGAGTCCCGTCGCATGTAATTGCTATAATTAACCGGTAACTGTCAAATCAGGTTTGAGCAAGTACAATTCATTTCGTAAGACAGAGGAAATTATATCGTTATAACCCTGTCTGCTGATTGAATCGTCGACTCCCTGTGGGCAATGATAATCCGAGTAAAATGCATCTTTTTTATTGCCTGATTGACAAGCTCTTCGCTCTCTCTATCAAGATGACTGGTCGCCTCATCCATAAACAAAATGCCGGGCTTACGATACAGCGCCCGTGCAATGAAGATCCGCTGTTTCTGCCCACCTGAAAGTCCTTCGCCCAATTCCCCAATCAGCGTTTCATAACCCATTGGCATTTTCATAATGGTATCGTGAATGTAGCTTGCTTGGGTACATTCAATCATCCATAACTCATCAATATCTTCTACAAATCCTCCAATATTCTCCCTTATTGAACCGGAGAACAATTTGTCATCTTGCATCACACAAGCAATCATTTTGTGGTAATTGTTCATCCCCAACTGCTGTATATCAATGCCATCGACCATCACTTTCCCTGATCCAGCCTCAAACAGCCCGCAAAGCACCTTCATCAAAGTCGTTTTTCCTCCCCCCGAAGGACCTATGATGGCCACACTTTCACCCGGCATAACCGTGATGTTCAAATTATTGAAAATGGAGGGGGACTGACTGTCATAGCGGTAGGTTAAATCAAGGGTTTTTAGTGATAACGGCTGCATTCCTGCCACGTAGGGCCTGTCGGGTTTCTGGTTATCTGTCTCGTTCAGTGCAATATCAGCGATACGTTCATTGTGCAGGCTCATCATACGCAACTGGAGTAAAAAAGTTGTCAGCGAGGAGACACGATCAGAGAATTGTCCTCTGAATGCGCTAAATGCCACGAACATCCCGATAGTCATTTGATTGTCGATAACCAGGCTAGCTCCCAGCCACAGAATGACAGCCTGATCACAGGCGGTGATAAACGTGTTTATTCCCCCAAAGAACAAGTCCATCTTAGTCACTTTGATACCGGTATTGATGGTATCAATCTCCAGATTAAGCCAGTGAGTGCTCCGCCGCTCGGTCATACCCTGCATTTTTACCGGTGCTATTCCGTACAGAGTTTCCATAAAATACGAGTTAGCGCGCGCACTTTTGATCATGGACTCTTCTGATAGCTGTCGATAGTAACCATAGGTCAGAAGCCGGATAAATACATAGACTGCTGTGAAGCCCAGAACAATCCAGGTCAGATAGCCGCCATACAGAACCATCATCACCAGCACACCGATAACCATGATGATGTCCATAATAGCCCCGACTACACTGGTCGTGAACGTGGACTGCAGAGCATCCAGTGAGTCAAAGCGAGATTGAATATCACCTAACTTCCGCCGTTCAAAATAGCCCAGAGGCAAATGTATCAGATGGGAAAATAGCCCTGTTTTCCACTGTACGTTTATCAGTGTTCCCATCACCAGTGACGTCCAGGCACGCACCATACTGATAGCTGCCCGTAGCAAAATAAAAAACAGTAACCCGGCACAGATAAGGGTAAGTAGACCACGATCTCCGGCAGGGATGGCATGGTCCATAACCAGTTGGGTGGCGACAGGCATAACCAGGTTGATAGACTCTATCACCAAAGACAAACTAAAGATTTTTACCAGCGTCCCTTTGATCCCCTGCACACTACGAATGAGTGTGCCCAGACGGATACGATGACGCACCGTTTCCGCTGTAAACTCACTTCCAGGCGAGACCTCAAGGACAACACCGGTAAAATATTGAGACATCTCGGCCAACTCCACCGTCCGCCGTCCTCTGGCTGGATCATGTATCACAAAGCGTTGTCGCCGCACACTTACCAACACAACAAAATGGTTAAAGTTCCAGTGAAGTATGCATGGCTTTTTTAGTGCGCCCATCTCCTCCAGATCCAGCGACAATGCTCGACTCGTCATGCCCAGTGTTCTGGCTATACCATTAATACCAGCCAGCGTGGTACCACGTGCAGAAAGGTTAAATTGCTGACGCAGATAAATCAGGTCGATATTCTTTCCGTAGTATCCACAGACCATCGCCAGACAGGCCAGCCCACATTCCGAGGATTCTGTTTGATGAACCACTGGAACACGGTTACGTAAACCAAGGTCTAATTTCTTTATCATTGCGTTAAATGAGGTCTTATTCATTCACCGGCCCCATCGCGCTGTGCTTCATGTCATAAAAGGGTGAAAGCATCCATTCATAGATGTGTCTTTTTTCAAGAAACAGTGTGCTTTGTGCTTTCATGCCACTTTCCAGACTTAAACGTTTCTCATCGTAAAAAATAGCCTGCTGCTCTGGTCTGACGATAACCTTGTAATAAGGGATAGAGGCTGCTTGTGTATTTTTTGGGGCTCCCTGATACGTCATCATTTCCTGTGGTGATGCCGGCGTTTTCGATATCACCTCAACAATGCCGGCAAATTGACCAAATTTTTCTACTGGAAATGCTTCATAGCGGATATTGACCTTATCCCCGGAAGTGACATAGGGAATAGCATCATTCGGTACCCAAATAACCAGAGAGGAGTGGCTTATCAACTCAGGAATGATTTGCAGCAGGCTGTCGCCAACATTGACCATCTGACCTACCGTAACGCTCAACGAATCTATTTTTCCGTTTGACAATGCACGTACGATAATTTCCCCCCCAGCATCCGTATTGATCAATTCGTTTTTCAAAGCAGAGCGTTGAAGCTCCATTTGATGAATGCGATTATCAAATTCCGCCGACTGTATCTGAATTTGGCTCTCAAGATTGATTATCTGTAATGAGTTCTGCTCATTCTGTCCGCTAAGACTTAATAAATTATTTTGATGTTGATAATACAGCGCAACCTGGCTGATCAATTGGTCTTTGTTAATCAATCCATTTGTTTGATAGCCGCGATAATTATCCATATTATCTTTCATAATTCTGATTCCCTGCTCTGCTTTATTGAGAATGTCAGAAGAGCGTTGAAAGGCGGCGATATACTGTAATTTTTGTTTTTTCAGTGAATCAATCGTCGTTTTTTTACTGCTCTCAATACGTGAAATAATATTGCTAATACGTTCAAGCTGATTCTCAATACCTTCACGCTGATTATCACTGACAACGCCGCTGTGAGTACTTGTACTGATATCAATCTGATAAACAGGATCGCCTTTTTTGACAGTTTCTCCTTCCGTGACAAATGTCTTCACCACAAAACCCTGAACACCGGAATACACACTCACCACCCTGGGATAGGTTGTTATCTCACCACTGACATTGACCCGCCGTGTGTAGGTACCCGCAATGACAAATGCCAGAAAGGCGATGAGGAAAAAAGTACATACCCCTCCCACCAACCAAAAAGGGATACCGGGGAGTAAAATAGCTCGTCCTCGCCACTTCGTTCTTTTATTTTCGAGCGCTTCCTTGCGAAACAATATACACCTCTATCGCTTTAACTCATGGACAGCCATATTTACGTATTAACTTGTGTTTACAGGCCATAGTTATACTAATTCAGCAAATTACAGTCGCATCAATAGCACCAATTTATTGATAATGCTCAATGTGGTGATAGTGCGATAACGTTATTGCGGAATTAAATTTATTTAAATACGGAGAGAGATAATATTTAGTCATCTACTGATGATAGCGATTTTATGCTGACTAGTCATAAACCAAGAAAATCTCTATTATAGAGTAGCCTGTTGCCAGGCCACTCTTGTCTTTTTTATCAGCAATATTTCCCGCCTGAAATAAAGCATTGCCGTAGTTGCCTGACGGAATTATTTTAACAAAAAAAATTTGTCCGTAGAAACTAACTGCTGGGCTATTGCCAGAAAGAACTCACTGTAGCGACAATCGTCACACTCAAAACAGCACCTGTGGGTTTCACAGAAATTCCAGCAACAGCACACATTAGCTACAGGAACAGAACTCAGTGATCTTCGCCGCACCAATCATCATGATTGAAAGAGAAGAAAGAACCACCTGATGAGTTAAATCCAGACACGCCGGATGGGTTATATCCAGAAGGAACGGTAGAACCAACCGCTACACCCAAACCACCAAAGGCAGCACCAAATAAAACACCGGGTGGCCCCCCCGGAATACCGGCAATAGCCCCCAAAGTCGCACCCGCACCCGCAGCATTAGCAACAGTAGCAGGGGCTCCATCAGCACCAGAAATCATTTCCATCTGAGTTAAATTCAATTCTTTCATAAATTACATTTCCTTGTAAGTTGCAAAAATAATGTGTTTATTTAACCATATAAAGTAAATTAGTTATCTAATAATTCATATATTAACCTTCCTTGTGGTTGTGTTATAATTACTTTAAATTTATGGAGTCATATATATACTTAATTATTGACCTGATCCCCATAAAAAACACCAGAATCAGAATTAAATCAAATATGTTTTTATTATTAATAATTGATATAGTTGACCAAAATGACATTAATATAGTAATAAAAAGGCTTACTATATTACATATGGCATTTTTTTTGCTGTACTCCATTATAGCCCCGCCTAATTTCATAACAATAATGAACCACCCAACCAGCTGATTCATTATTACTTAGATATGTTCGATTAATTACAGTTAATCGCCAAAGGATAATAATGATTATTAACATAATCAAGCCACAATTTAACATTAGCGTGATTGGAATATGAATTTTCACTTCTTAATTGGCTTAACCAACTGTTAGAATTGGTGTTTTTTAATTATTATTTTTCATTAATCAATAAATAAATGAGCCGATTGGAGAAGCAGCCTGTTATTCAAGGCGGAGTTTAGAGATATTTTACCTTGGTTCAAATCGTTCCGTCCCAATCTCAAGGATGGTCGAATATAAAATATGAGTGAAAAGCGATTGATCTATTTATTATCTGTATAAACCCAATGTAAGTATATGTTATAAGATTTGGATACAATCCATGAATATGGGTCACCCAAGGGAACCGTTTACCAAACTACGTCTTCTGACGCACACATTTCTACTAGTGCACATCAGAGAGACAGGAAAGCGGCTCATCGTAAAAGTGATCATGGTTTCCTGCCTGAGGAACGAATTAGGAAGTAAGAGGGATGATGAATAACCTCATCCCTGCCACGGTAGGCTCCCAACGCGGCATGCAAAAGGCTGGCAGCACCAGTGGCCAGTGTAGAGATCATAGGTGACCCAGCAAAACCGAGTACGGCAGGGATGGCCAACAACGCGGTGTCCTGCAGACTGCGCCGCTTCCATATCCCGAGCTTTTCCCGTACCTCCGCCAGTCCTTCATCCGCAATACGTTCACGAAACCGAGCCTGCACCATATGAAGTTCAGCAGGATTGGCGGCACGCTCTATATCAAGTGCACAATCGCGTAGTGAACGCCGGTACGCGGTAAAACTCGGTTCATAATCTGTCCGGATGCGAAAAATATCCTGAAGCGAAAGCCCGGCCAGAAAAGGGGTCTCAACGTCAAGCATTCTGCGTGATAACCGACCTGAGTTGTCAATCTTCTCCAGTATTTTTCCCTGCAACGGGCATCGGGTAGCCAGAGAGGCGCGACTCCGTGCAGCCTGACCCAGATCAGTGATCAGGGTCTTATAATGAAAGAAAATACTGCGGTTCGCCGCCCCCTGAACCCAGCGATCATAACTGCGGCGGTTTTCTGGCTTACCACGGGTAATTTCTACTGTCAGAGTGCCATCTTCATTGGTTCGGACAGGCCGCAGGTTCTGGAAAATATGACCGTTGGTGTAAGGGCTGAGACAGTCATCCAGCTCCAACATAATTTCACCCGGCAGCGTTTTTTCCGACACGAAACGAACATGGCCCTCATGACTGACGCGAACGACGCCACGAACATGCAGGTTGCGCTCGTAAAGACGTGCTACCGCTGGCGGCATCACACTGTACAGAAAATGTTGGGATGAATTATCTTCCAGCAATTGCATGCGTCTTATCTGATCCTCATGCATGGAGTCGCAGCGAGTGAAAGCGATGAACCCCGCCTGGATCAACGTAAAATTTTCCTTCGTGAAACGGACAAACTGCGCCACACCTGTCCGGATATCCTGCCCTCTGTCACTGGCGTCATTTTGCACAAAAAGATCGACGGCGGCTGCCATATCGATACTGTTCAGACGCAGGCTTGCCTCTTCAAGAGCGTCAACGAGGATAATTCTCTCAACTGACAACAGTCCCTGCTGGTAAAGCGCCAACTGATCGTGACGGGCTATCCACAGACTGAGCGGGGAGTCCTCTTGAAGATGCCACTCGCCCTGTAGGGTATCAACCGTCCGCAGGTAATCCTGCAGGGCAGTCCGTAATGCCGCTTCATCCAGTTCAGCGTACTCGGTTGACAGCAGGCGGTCATCCCACAGGACATTGTCCGTCAGAGCGGGGAGGTTGTTGTACATAGAGATCTCCTGACTACAGGTCACCATAAAGGGTACGCAGTCCCGCCAGCGCATCCGCCAGCGGGCCGGTCTCCCCCCGCGTCGTCAGCTCCCGCGCCAGCACCTCAAATGCCTTCGCCGGCAAAAACACCCGCAGCGCATCGAAGCCCAGAATAACGTCTTTTGATGCCGCGCCGGGCAGCAACAGGCTGACATGGTATCCCTCACTCAGCTGGCGCAGGGCCTCGGGCGCAGCGCAGTACACCGTCAACAACCGAGAGAGTTCGGCAAAATACGCCCAGTCGAACGGCACCACAAAGTGAGGGCTACTCACCATCAGATAAAGTCGCGGGATCTCATCGCCAATACCGGGCGGCATACCGGCACGCTGGCCCTCGACACGGAGATCGAAGCGCAGGTCACCAGCAGTAAAAGTGTCGCTGAATTCAGGGATCAGCGGCCGCATTTCCCGGATAAAGGCTTCCCGTTGCTTGACACTCCATTCACGGGTCGACATCAGCAACGGAAAAATCTGTTGCAGCCGCGCCGGCGTGAAGATCCGCGCCAACACCTCATCCGGAAAGTCCGTCAGTGTAAAGCAGCCGGAAGCCAGCGGGCGCAACAGGAGTTCCGCGTAGCCAGGGCTGACCGCCGGACTGAGCTCACGCAGGAAGCGCGCCGATTCGTCCGGCCAGTTTTCCGTCTCAAACTCAAACGTCTGCTTGATATAATGGCTATCGATCGGCAGGGCATTTTCCGCCTGCCAGTGAAGCAATTCGAAGGTGATGTTCAGCAGCGTCACCAGCACCGGCAGGCGGACCCATTCTCGCTGGCTGCCACGGCCGTACGCCTGGTGCGCCATTTCCACCATAAACCGCAGCTCTGATCGCCGGATAGTCTGCCGGCCAAAGGTTTCTCCCAGAATAATTTTGCGGTACAGCTGACGAAGGGTGTCATCGGGCTGGGAGATCAAACGTAACCAGTCGTCGTCCGGCACGGCACTTTGCAGTGACATATCCAGAAAACGCTCGGCCAGGGCATTGACGGATGTCTTTTCATTGGCGGCCCGGTTTTTCAGGGCGTCGATCAGTTTTTTGGGAAAGCGCAGGGTCAGCTGGCTGAGCATCAGACTATCTCCGGTCATGGGGGAATGATGGGGTGACAGCAAGATTGGAAATCACCCTTAAAGACAAAATGTCATTCATTGATACTCATATACTACATGACAGTGACATCATGTCACATGATAAATTCATGTCATTAAATAAGCTTCCTGTCTTTTATGACCCTTTTTTCGCCGCAGATCCGGATTCTGCCATTACCGGATCTTCCTCCCCTGCCGGGCGTTTTTTTGCGCTACCACTATATTTAGTATTCACTTGTCGTTTTAACTTACTATATATCGTGTTTATTGCTCGTGAGAGACTATCCGATAGCGGCGCTTTGGGGGCTTTTGCCGGCACAGTGGATGTGATAAGGTTCCGAAAACGGACAATAAGGAAAAAGTCGGAACAGAGAAAACGGTGGGTTAGGTAATTGCCAATAGTGACTGTTCTTAGTGTGACTTTTTATCTGGTGATAATTAATAATGTCACTTTATTCGGGCTTATTATTATTTTGCTATTTATTAAACATAAAATAATCAATCACACTGATTTGTCAGTGTGTTCACTGCCGTTAATGACCCATGGAGAAAAAGATGTTTGCGTCTATTACGGGTAAAGAGGGATTTGGGGATCAGTTTGAAAAGATCCGCAATGCCATCGCCGATCCCAGTCAGGGCAATATTCATGCCGCCACCCGGCTTGGACTCGACACCCTGGCACGGCAGTACGCCAGTTTTGAGCTGGAATTGGACGCCGCCGGCGAACTGGCCGACTGGGCTGACGATTTGGCGACCTATCAGCATGCCATCGACACCCTGCAGGGCTTTTTTAGCGGCAACCCGCGCGGACTGAGCGAACGCGACGCCCGTATCTACTATCTCTACCTGGAAACCGAGCACGAACAGTTCTGCCACATCGCCGAAGAGATCGCGCAAGAGCACGGCAGGGCGCATTAATCAGCCAACCTCCCCTGGTGATGCGAACTGGGGAACAAAACGGGCATCGAAAAGAGTTTCCCTAAACGGTTCATGTGGAACCGTTTAGAGGGCGATGACAATCATGGGCGACAGGATTTGCGGCACTGATCAGCGGAGTGACGCAATTGAGAAAAAATCAGGGAGTGGCGATGAACGGGAAAAAAGACGTACAGTCCAAATTGCTGGCAAGTGACAGTGACTGGCACAATAACGCTTGCCTTAATTACATGCGAGATCACGGAACAGCGTATACCGAAGGTTATCGAAGAGCGGCAGATATCCTCATCCGGCACATTGATGAGTCTGGTCGGGACCAGGATTTTCTGGTTTACCCCGTGCTATTTCTTTACCGGCATCATATAGAACTGCTCATCAAGCAAATTATTGAGCTGGCTTTATTACTGGTGGAGGAGCCTGAAAAATATTCATACAGAAAGGATGACCACAATCTCAACACCCTCTGGCCCCTTGCTCAAAAACTGGTACTGGAAGTCGATGACCGGTACAGATCTTCTGATTTTCGCATAGTAAAAGAAGTGGTTAAGGAGCTTCATGACACTGACCAACGCGCCACAGACTTCCGTTATGCCCGAAGAAATGACGGCACCCGCAGCCTCGACGGTATCCGTTACGTCAACACCCGTCTTTTTGGTGAAAAAATGGGGGCTGCCTCCGATTGTCTGGATGGAATAGACACCAACCTGCGACACCTTCAGGAGCTTGACGCAGACATGGGGTAACAGGTAACTCGCAGAAATGCATCGCATAACAGAACTCTTTTACCCCGGGATTGCTCTTGCCCCCTGGGATAGCTGAATGTACAGACTCCGGATAAACTGAGGTATATACAGACAATGACAGGCATGACTCTTTACAGCCAGTCTCATTCTTCTGCGACACTGCTCCCCGTAGCCATCGATTATCCCGCCGCTCTGGCGCTGCGTCGCATGGCGCAGACCCACGGCGACATGCCTGAGTACCTGCTGGCTGTTGAGGTCGGGGCTTTGCTGCACTATATCCCTGACCTGTACCAGCAAACCCTCATTGCCACCTTGTGGAATACCGGCGCCCGTATCAACGAGGCACTGGCGCTCACACGCGGGGACTTTTACCTGAATGCCGCCCAGCCTTATGTGTCAC
>NZ_CAWQAF010000038.1:0-10779 GCF_963892745.1 Yersinia sp. Marseille-Q3913
GTGGCGCACTTTTAAAGCATAACTGTGGCTCACTTTTAGACCATAATTGACACTCCTGCCGGAATATCTTTGATCTTTTTAGCCCACATCTCTTGTGAAGGCAGGGGAAGTTGTAACGTGTCGCGATAAACCTGTGGGTGAGAAAATAGCTGCTGCAAGGCTTGGTAGTCGGTGGCTTCCACATGGCGTATCTGCACATTTTTCATAAACATACCCTTACTCTTAGTGTTTGAATAACCTGATAAAAATTTGGTTTATTGACTGAATTCAATAATCTTGTAATTGGCTAAAAAAAACACTTTACAAGTGAGAGTGATAATGATTATCATTGTCGTGCTTTCAGATGAGGCCACTAAAGTTTAGGTGTTCTCATTACGAAGGCACGACATTGCTCACATTGCTTCCAGTGTTTACTTAGCCAGCCGGGTGCTGGCTTTTTTTTAGCTATTTTCTCTGTGAATCATGAGTCTGCAAACTACCATACTCAAGTTATCTCGACGTTTCCTCCCTCTAATGACTTCAAATTCAAATCATTTGTGTTTCAGCTGACTAATCAGTCGAATTTTTTGAATAGAGGAGTGAGTTTTTTACGCTTTCATATTCTCCCGCGACATCTAGACTAAAGAAAACGTTGAGGAGAACTGAATATGATTTATTTACGCAAAGCCGAAGAACGTGGCCATGCTAATCACGGTTGGCTCGATAGCTGGCATACCTTCTCATTCGCAGACTATTACGATCCAGAATTTATGGTTTTTTCAGCACTGCGGGTGATTAACGAAGATATTATCGACGCAGGTCAGGGATTTGGCACCCATCCACATAAAGACATGGAAATTCTGACTTATGTGCTGTCCGGTACTGTAGAGCACCAAGACAGCATGGGTAACAAAGAACAAATTCATGCTGGCGAGTTCCAGATTATGAGTGCCGGTACTGGTATCCGCCATTCAGAATATAATGGTCGGGATGACCAGCCACTGCACCTATACCAGATTTGGATTATTCCAAATAAAACAGGTTTAGCGCCGCGTTATGAGCAGCAGATGTTCGACATCCCACAAGGGCGGCAGCTCGTGCTGTCACCGGATGCCCGTGATGGTTCGCTAAAAGTGTTCCAGGATATGACATTGTGGCGTTGGGCACTGAAGCGCGAAGAGCAGTCAATTTACCAGATTCAGGCAGAGCGCCGCATTTGGATACAGGTGGTGCGTGGTAAAGTCTCCATCAATGGCCACCATGCCAGTACCAGCGATGCATTCGCTATCTGGGATGAAACAGCACTGTCTATTCATGCAGATGAAGATAGTGAGATCTTGTTATTTGATCTGCCACCGGTATAAGTTTTTCGCCTAATTAATAAAGGGTATGCGCATCGCGTTATACCCTTTTTTATCGGCGCTACAGCGTTGTTAGCGGCTCTCGCTACTCGGCCCATCCTTGGCTGCGAGGCCGCTGCAAGCAGCGTTCAAATCTGCTCCCAGCAGATTTGTCACCCGAATCACTTACTGATGTAGCTCATCGCGATTTACTCGTTTGCTGCCTAGCGGTAACGCCAATTACTTTGGGTATATACCCTTATTCTTTGCTAGAATGACATCCCGTTTACTCTGCCTCAGTTCATTGATAATGAAGAAAAAAAGGCCAGTGCTACAAGATGTCGCTGATATGGTGGGAGTCACTAAAATGACTGTCAGCCGCTATTTGCGTAATCCAGAACAGGTTTCCGCACTCTTGCAGGAAAAAATCGCGCTGGCACTAGACGAACTGGGCTATATCCCCAACCGCGCCCCCGATATCCTTTCAAACGCGACCAGCCATGCCATTGGTGTGTTGTTACCGTCATTAACTAATCAGGTTTTTGCCGAGGTGTTGCGCGGTATTGAGAGTGTGACTGATGCTCATGGTTACCAAACCATGCTGGCGCATTATGGCTATCAGAAAGAGCGTGAGGAGCAGCGACTGACCTCACTGCTCTCCTATAATATTGATGGGCTGATCCTCTCCGAGCGCCACCATACTGCCCGCACATTGAAAATGATTGAGGTCGCGGGCATTCCTGTTATTGAGCTGATGGATTGTTCTTCGCCGTGCATTGATTTGGCTGTGGGGTTTAATAACTTTGAAGCCGCGAGACAGATGACGCAGCAAATTATCGCCAAAGGCCATCAGTACGTGGTCTATTTTGGCGCGCGTCAGGATGAGCGGACGGTGATTAAGCAGCAGGGTTATGAGCAGGCGATGCGTGAGTCAGGTCTGGTGCCGATGAGTGTTATGACCAGCCGATCCTCATCCTATTCCGCCGGGGCTGAGCTATTAATTGAGGCGCAGGCGAGTTATCCACAGATTGACAGTATTTTCTGTACCAATGATGACTTGGCAATTGGTGCGGTATTTGAATGCCAGCGCCAGGGCTTATCTATCCCGCATGATATGGCGATAGCCGGTTTCCATGGTCATGATATTGGGCAGTCGATGGTGCCGAAGCTCGCCAGTGTGCTAACTCCACGTGAAAGAATGGGGCAAATCGGAGCCGAGCGTTTGTTAGCACGGCTGCGCGGAGAGGTGGTCACACCCAAGATGGTTGACGTAGGTTTCACCATTCTCCCCGGCGGCAGTATTTAACTCACTATTGCCTAAACTATTATTGCCTAGATCACCATCGACAACAGCAGGCAACCGATCAGGCCGCAGACTGAAATAATGGTTTCCAGCACCGACCATGATTTAAAGGTTTCGACGATGGTCAGGTTGAAGTACTCCTTAAATAGCCAGAAACCCGGATCGTTTACGTGAGAGAAAATGACACTGCCGGAACCCACGGCAATCACCATTAGCTCAGGGCTGGCACCGGTGGTGGCGATTAAAGGTGCTACGATGCCGCCTGCGGTAATCGCCGCAACTGTCGCCGAACCCAACGCGATACGCAGAACTGCCGCAATGGTCCATGCCATCAGAATTGGTGATAAGCCGCTGCTATTCATCATGCCAGCAATGTAATGGTCAACACCGCTGTCGACTAAAACCTGCTTGAAAGCCCCGCCCCCGCCAATCACCAACAGCATCATCGCGATGATTTTAATGGAGTCGCTCACGGTATCCATCACCGACTCCATTGAGCGGCCACGGTTTAAGCCAAAGGTGAAAATTGCGATCAGTACAGCAATCAGTGTGGCGATGACCGGGTCACCAAAGAACTCTGCATAAGAGAGGATCGGGTGGCCTTTCGGCAAAATCATCTCTGCCACTGCCCGCAGCGCCATTAGAATGACGGGGACCAGCGCGGTACAGACACTGACACCAAAGCTCGGCATCTCTTCGTCGGTGAAGGTTTTCGGGTTATACAGCCCTTCAGGAACCGGCTTATCAATCCCTTTTAGAAAACGAGCGAATACCGGGCCGGCCAGAATCACCGTAGGGATTGCCAGTAATGTCCCGTACAGCAGGGTTTTACCCATATCGGCGTGGAAAATAGTAGCAATGGCGGTGGGGCCTGGGTGAGGCGGCAGGAAACCGTGGGTCACCGACAGCGCTGCGGCCATCGGCACGCCGACATAAAGTAGCGGAATACGTGCTGAGGCTGCGATACTAAATACTAATGGCAGCAACAATACGAAGCCGACTTCATAGAACAGGGCAAAACCCACGGTGAAACCGGTCAGTACCACGGCCCACTGAATATGTTTCTTACCAAATTTATCAATCAGGGTGGTAGCAATTCGTTGAGCGCCGCCGCAGTCGGCCAGTAATT
This sequence comes from Yersinia sp. Marseille-Q3913, assembly GCF_963892745.1. Classification (NCBI taxonomy): domain Bacteria; kingdom Pseudomonadati; phylum Pseudomonadota; class Gammaproteobacteria; order Enterobacterales; family Yersiniaceae; genus Yersinia; species Yersinia sp. Marseille-Q3913. Next base: position 3,752 of record NZ_CAWQAF010000038.1, read on the forward strand.
TTCCGAGCATGGCACCGAAGCCCATAATCAGCGCCAGACTGCCCAGGGTTCCGCCCACCCCGGCTTTGATTGAGCTGACCACTTTATCGACGGGCATCCCTTGCATGACACCCACCGCCAGCGCGACCAGTATCAGGGAGATAAATCCGTTGAGCTTGAAACGGATCATCAGTAACAGCAGCATGGCAACGCCAACCGCAACAATGACTAATGGCATGGTATTTCTCCACTTACGTTAGATATATATCTATTTTAGTTATCGTTTTTAGCCATCTTCACAGGCAGTAGGGAAGGAAGGTGACCCTTGTTTTATTATTTACACTCAGCCTTTTTGGCCTGCGTGATGGTGCGATTGAGTTTAATAACGATGCTCTATTCGATGTGATAAAAGTTCTATGTGATAAAAGTCACACCTCTATTTGTTACCGGTATCATGATACCGGTAACATGATAAAATACGGAACCATAGAGAGCGGTAAAATTTCCATTCTGAGATAGAGATCAAAATTATGGCAGGGCATAGCATTATCGTGATGGGCGTATCGGGCAGCGGTAAAACCACGGTGGGAGAAGCTGTGGCCCGCCAAATTCATGCCAAATTTATTGATGGCGACGACCTGCATCCTCGCGCCAATATTCAGAAAATGGGCAGTGGGCATCCTCTCAATGATGAGGATCGTATGCCGTGGCTGGAGCGGCTGAGTGATGCGGCCTACAGCCTGGATCATAAAAATGAAACGGGCATTATTGTCTGTTCAGCACTGAAACGCCGCTATCGCGAGCGCCTGCGGGAAGGTAATCAGGGAATGGTGTTTTTATACCTGAAAGGCAGTTTTGACGTCATCATGGCGCGACTCAAAGCACGGTCCGGCCATTTTATGCCGACCGACCTACTGAAAAGTCAGTTTGAAGCACTGGAAGAGCCCGGTGCAGATGAGCCGGATGTGATTTGCGTGGATATTGATGCGGATATCGATGAGGTGGTGCGGCGCTGTGTGTCAGCCCTGGAAGGGCGGGGCTGAACCGCTTTCTTATCGCTAAATGCTGAAAATTCAAAGCGGGCAGCGCGCCCCGCTTTGGTCATCACATCTGTGGGTAGAGCTTATTTACTCAGGTAGGCTCGCACGCCATCCAAAAACATCTGCGTCGATAGCATCACCAAAATTAACCCCATCAGCCGCTCTAGCGCACTAACCCCTTTATGACCGAGCAAGCGCAGGAACAGATTCGACATCAATAAAATCGCAGCGGACAGACCCCATGCAATCATCAATGCCAACACTAAGTGGCTGAGTTGATTAGGATATTGATGCGATAACAGCATCAGCGTCGCCAAAATGGACGGGCCTGCGACTAAGGGAATGGCCAGCGGCACCAGGAAGGGTTCTTCCCCAGCCGATAGCCCGGTGACGCTGCTTTCGGGGGAAGGGAAAATCATCTTAATAGCGATTAAAAACAAAATGATACCGCCAGATATCGATACGGTTTCAGTTCGCAGATTCAGGAACGCCAGGATCTTCTCACCCGCGAACAGGAAAATCAGCATCAATACAAGTGCGATCAGCAATTCGCGGATCAATACCATTCGCCGCCGTTTCGGCTCCAGATGCTTGAGCACCGACATAAAAATCGGCAAGTTTCCTAGTGGGTCCATAATCAAAAACAGCAACACAGTTGCTGCAATCATCTCTGTCATTATTACCTCAAAATAATCAAAACGACTGGCGTTTCCAGCCAGTCAAAGTCACATATTAGGAAGATTGCTTTGAATCATTCTGGTATCGAATAATTTAACTTGCCACTTTGTCCATATTTTGTAAGGTGGTATGGCGTCTATCTTAGTCAGTCTGCTATACCCTATACAACGTGTAGATGACAAGAGAGCTATCCATTAATCGGTGTCACCCTCCAAGGCAGGACAGTAAACATGAAAAACGTTGGTTTTATCGGCTGGCGCGGTATGGTCGGCTCAGTCCTCATGCAACGCATGATTGAAGAACGCGACTTTGACGGTATCCGCCCGCTCTTTTTCTCTACCTCTCAACACGGTCAGGTTGCGCCAACATTCACCGGCCAGCAGGGCACGTTGCAAGATGCTTTTGATATTGATGCATTGAGTGCATTGGATATTATTATCACCTGCCAGGGGGGGGATTATACCAACGAAGTTTATCCAAAGCTGCGTAAAGCGGGCTGGCAGGGTTATTGGATTGATGCGGCTTCTTCACTGCGGATGCAAGATGACGCGATCATCATTCTTGACCCGGTTAACCACGATGTAATTAAGCAGGGTCTGGATAAAGGCATCAAGACTTTTGCTGGTGGTAACTGTACTGTCAGCCTGATGCTGATGTCTCTGGGGGGGCTGTTTGCGAATAATTTGGTTGAGTGGGCATCGGTTGCCACTTACCAGGCGGCATCCGGTGGCGGCGCGCGTCATATGCGCGAGTTGCTGACGCAAATGGGTATGTTGCATGCTGGGGTGGCAAAAGAGTTGCAGGACCCTGCATCGGCTATTTTGGATATTGAACGTAAAGTGACCGCCGCCACCCGCAGTGGCACTTTGCCGACGGATAACTTTGGTGTGCCGCTGGCTGGCAGCTTGATCCCATGGATCGACAAAGCGCTAGATAATGGTCAGAGCCGCGAAGAGTGGAAAGGCCAGGCTGAGACAAATAAAATTCTGAATACTGGCAGCGTGATCCCGGTTGATGGGCTGTGTGTTCGCATCGGTGCACTGCGCTGTCATAGCCAGGCATTCACCCTGAAACTGAAAAAAGATGTACCATTGCCGGAAATCGAGCAACTGCTAGCGACACACAATGATTGGGTTCGCGTTATTCCGAACGACCGCGAGCTGAGTATGCGTGAACTGACCCCTGCGGCCGTCACCGGTACACTGAATACCCCGGTTGGTCGCTTGCGTAAACTGAATATGGGGCCGGAATATCTCTCCGCCTTTACCGTCGGCGACCAGTTGCTATGGGGCGCGGCAGAACCACTGCGCCGTATGCTGCGGATTTTGCTGTAATTTGTTATTCAGCGTGTTTGGATAGCAAGAAATCACCAAAAAGCCCTGATCCAATGGTCAGGGTTTTTTAACTTAATTGATAATATGAATATATAGCTGGCATTTGATTTTGGCATTGAATATATATATTTAAATTATGTGTGATTAGATATGGTGGTATTATCTCGAAATATAGGGAAGAAGATGTTTATGATATAGGATGTCACCATGAAAAAAATCTATTACACATTCATTGCAATAGTAATATGTGTTATCTATTTGATTAAGTCATCACCCAAAATAATTATTCCACCACAGAATTATAATATTTTGAATCCAGGCACGGTAAAACAACCCAATTATTATCAGCGATAACCCGAGTGATCTCAGCTCATCAACCATTGCTTCAGCTGATCGTGTTATTACCTTGGCTTGAGTGGGAGAGGTCACTCACTCGCCGTAATAAAGGGTAATTTAATAATAATCCGAGTGAATTTTTCCACCTCACTAATAACAGTGACGCCATACTCCTTGCCATAGCGGACTTTAATTCGCCGATCGACCAGATTCATCCCCAAGCCATCACCATTAGGGCGCGGTTGATACAATCCGGCATTATCTTCCACTGCCAATATAAGTACGCTGTTATCCAGTTTACCATGCAAGGTAATTCGCCCATGGCTGAACATCTGTGATGTCCCGTGCTTAATCGCATTTTCGACCACCGGTTGCAGGGAGAATGCGGGTAATCGCGCGTCCATTAATTCATCGGGTAATGATATTTCGACACTCAGACGATCAGCAAAGCGCGCCTTTTCTATTTCCAGATACGCCTTCACATGTTCAATTTCATCACTTAGCGTCACTACATCGTGGCTACGTTTAAGATTTTTGCGGAAAAATGTCGACAGTGAGAGCACCAGTTTGCGGGCATGATCTGGATTGCGGCGGATCACCACCGACAAAGTATTTAACGCATTAAACAGAAAATGAGGATTGACCTGCGCGTGGAGCAATTTTATTTCGGATTGCGCCAGTAGCTGTTTCTGCTGTTCAAATTCACCGGCCAGAATCTGTGCCGATAACAGATGAGCAATGCCTTCGCCCAGTGTGCGGTTAATACTGGAGAACAATTTACTTTTCGGCTCATACAGCTTGATGCTGCCAATCACCCGATGCTCTTCGCCCCGCAAGGGGATAACCAGTGTGGAGCCAAGCTTGCAACTGGGGGAGATGGAGCAGGTATAGGGCACCGCATTGCCATCGGCATAGACCACCTGATTCAGCTCAATCGCCCGGTGGGTGTGGTCTGAAGTGATAGCACTGCCGACCTGATGATGGTCAGAACCGGTGCCGATAAAAGCCAGCAGCTTCTCGCGGTCAGTGATGGCGACTGCGCCAACACCCAGCTCCTCATACAAAATACGCGCCACCCGCATACTGTTTTGCTGGTCAAAACCATGACGTAGTAACCCCTCCGCCCGCGCGGCAATTTGCAAGGCTTTGGCGGAGAATGCGGTGGTGTACTTTTCGAAAATAGCTCGCCGATCCAATAAGATGCGCATAAACATGGCGGCACCAATGGTATTGGTGATCATCATCGGCAGGGCAATGTTCTCGACCAGCTCCACGGCCTCATTGAATGGGCGGGCAACGGCCAGAATAATCAGCATTTGCAGGACTTCAGCCACCAGTGTCACCCCGGCCACCACTAGCGGCTGGAACAGCAGATCAAGGCGGTTTTTACGGGTCAGATAGCTGTGGAGCAGGCCGCCCAATAGCCCTTCGGCGACGGTGGATAACATACAGGCGCTGGCGGTCATCCCGCCCATGGAGTAGCGGTGTAACCCGCCAGTCAACCCCACCAGAAACCCGACCGACGGTCCTCCCAGTACACCCCCCAACACCGCACCAATAGCGCGGGTATTGGCGATCGAGTCCTCAATATGCAAGCCAAAGTAGGTGCCCATGATGCAAAACATGGAGAAGGTGAGGTAGCACACCAGTTTGTGGGGCAACCGGATAGTCACCTGCATTAAAGGAATAAACAGCGGCGTTTTACTCAACAGATAGGCAATAACCAGATAGACACACATCTGTTGCAGAAGGGAAAAAATTAGTTCGACCTGGCTGACGCCCATGTTAGATGACCACAATATTGTCTGGGATGGGTTATTTTTGGCGCGATTATACCCATATTTTGGCGTAGAAAATTTTAACTGCCGTCCCTTTTAAGTAAAAAAGGCGTTATCTCGCCAAACCTTAGTCCAGTTCCCTATTTCTACTATTTTTTAGGGTAAATCTTAACCCCACTATTTTCACGTCATGATTTAGGATTTTTATGTCATCAGCCCACTTCTTACGAAGTGTAAACGTCGTTTTTATACCTGATTGACGTGAGAAAAAATTTCATTAGGCGTTAGCCAATTTTTTTAGCGTCCTTTGACTATGCTTAGAGTTTGGGTAAGAAAACTCGGTTGATTGCGCATTAACCTTAGAGAAAAAGCGCATTTGGACATTAAATCAACTTATTGGTTGATCATTGACCTTAATCACGCTTTAAACATTAAATGGATTGCATGATGAAAAGGTCATTTTCGAATTGAATTGTTCAGAATTTGTCCAAATATCATGTCATTAATCATAGGAAGAATGCCATGCCAGTACTTCCCGATCGTCAGGTGATTAATCAAATTATTTCCGGCCACTATGCCGATCCTTTTTCCATATTGGGAATGCATCAAACTGCGCAGGGGTTACAGATTTGCGCACTGCTGCCAGATGCTAAAGAAGTCTGGTTGGTCGAAACAGAAACTGGGCGCAACCTTGTTCAGTTGACCCGTGAAGACCCACGCGGTTTTTTTATGGCTAAACTTCCTCGTCGTAAAAGTCCGTTTCGTTATCAGCTCGCCGTGACCTGGCAAGAAACCCCGCAAATCATCGAAGATCCCTACCGTTTCGGCACATTATTGCAGGATATTGATAGTTGGTTGTTAGCGGAGGGCACTCATTTGCGCCCTTATGAGCGATTGGGCGCACATCTGATGACTCTTGATGGCGTGGCCGGTGTCAGCTTTGCAGTTTGGGCACCTAATGCCAAGCGGGTCTCGGTGGTGGGTGAGTTTAACTTTTGGGATGGTCGCCGCCATCCGATGCGGTTACGCCGCGAAAATGGCATTTGGGAGCTATTCCTACCCGGAGTAGAGATAGGGCAGCTATATAAATTTGAGATCATTGACAGCAATGATCAGATGCGGCTGAAAGCGGACCCTTACGCGTTTAAAGCACAGATGCGACCAGAAACCGCGTCGATAATCAGCCCATTACCTGAGGTGGTGCCCAATACCGCCAGACGGCAAAAAGCCAATGATTTGCGCTCACCGGTCTCTATCTATGAAGTGCACCTTGGTTCATGGCGTCGCCATACCGATAATAACTTTTGGCTCAGTTACGGCGAACTGGCCGATCAACTGGTCGAATATGTCAAATATATGGGTTTTACCCATGTCGAACTGCTGCCGATAAATGAGCACCCTTTTGATGGCAGTTGGGGTTATCAGCCATTAGGGTTGTATGCCCCGACCCGCCGCTTTGGTACGCCGCAGGATTTCAAAGATTTCGTCGCCAAATTCCACGAGGCGGGGATTAACGTCATCCTGGATTGGGTTCCCGGTCACTTCCCCAGCGACGAACACGGCTTAGCCCAGTTTGATGGCACTTCGCTGTATGAATATGCCGATCCGCGTGAGGGCTATCATCAGGATTGGAATACCCTGATTTATAACTATGGCCGCAATGAAGTCCGTAACTATCTGGCGGGTAATGCATTTTACTGGATGGAGCGTTTTGGTATTGATGCACTGCGCATTGATGCCGTGGCCTCAATGATTTACCGCGATTATAGTCGGGCCGAAGGGCAGTGGGTGCCTAACTATTATGGCGGGCGGGAGAATCTGGAGGCGATTGCTTTCCTGCGCTACACCAATCACACCATTGGTGTTGAGCGCCCCGGTGGCGT
>NZ_CAWQAF010000039.1:0-10399 GCF_963892745.1 Yersinia sp. Marseille-Q3913
AAGCGATACGTGCGCTAGCGCAGGGGTTCCAAGGGGGTTACGCGCTTGTAACCCCCTTGGCGGTTGAGGCGCTGGAGGCCAAGTGAACGCCGATCTCATGTCAACCGAACCAATCGCCTGACCGATTATCAACCGAACCAATCACCAAGCCAAACCTCAACTGAACCGATCAAAACTCACTCCCCTCACATCCTGATAACAAAACTGTTACCTCCATCACGGGTGAATGTTTTTTTTTGGTTAACTCTTGGCTTGTTTGTTGGTTTTTGATTACAATCATGAGCGAAAACGAACATTAAAGAGCTGTTTCGAACATCTGGAGGAAGGAAGCATGGAAACCAAAGACTTGATCGTGATCGGTGGCGGCATTAATGGTGCTGGTATCGCTGCTGACGCTGCAGGGCGTGGCCTGTCCGTTCTGCTGCTGGAAGCACAAGATTTGGCCTGTGCGACCTCTTCCGCCAGCTCCAAACTTATCCACGGTGGCCTACGCTATCTGGAACATTATGAGTTCCGTTTGGTGAGTGAAGCGCTGGCCGAGCGTGAAGTGCTGCTGAGATTGGCACCCCATATCGCCTTCCCAATGCGCTTTCGCCTGCCGCATCAGCCCCATCTGCGCCCCGCCTGGATGATCCGTGCGGGTCTGTTCCTGTATGACCATTTGGGCAAACGCACCACTTTACCCGCCAGTAAAGGGCTGCGTTTTGGGCCAGAATCAGTATTGAAGCCCGAGCTGATGCGCGGTTTCGAATATTCTGACTGCTGGGTAGATGATGCCCGTTTGGTGGTACTGAATGCGCAGGAAGTGGTCGAGCGTGGCGGGGAAGTTCGTACCCGCACTAAAGTGACCCGCGCATGGCGCGAACAAGGTTTATGGATGGTTGAAGCCGTCGACGTAAACAGCGGCAAAACCTTCACCTGGCGCGCTAAAGGCTTGGTGAATGCAACCGGCCCATGGGTTAAGCAGTTCTTCGACGATGGCCTAAAGCTCAAGTCGCCTTATGGTATCCGCTTAATCAAAGGCAGCCATATTGTGGTGCCACGGGTTCATAACCAGCCACAAGCCTATATTCTGCAAAACGAAGATAATCGCATTGTCTTCGTTATTCCCTGGTTGGACGAATACTCCATCATCGGCACCACTGACGTGGAGTACCACGGCGATCCGAAAGATGTGAAGATCGACGATCAGGAGATTGATTACCTGCTTAAAGTCTATAACGACCACTTTAAGAAGCCGTTGGGCCGCGACGATATCGTCTGGACTTACTCAGGTGTGCGCCCGTTGTGCGACGATGAATCAGATGCGCCGCAAGCGGTTACCCGCGATTACACCCTGGATGTGGCGGACGAAAATGGCAAAGCGCCACTGTTGTCAGTATTCGGCGGCAAACTGACCACTTATCGTAAACTGGCAGAGCACGCGCTGGAAAAACTGTCGGCCTATTATCCAAATGTTGGCCCCGCGTGGACCAAAACCAGCGCGTTACCGGGCAGCGATATTGGCGGCAACCGTGATACCTACACGGTACAGTTGCGCCACCGTTATAACTGGTTGCCCGAAGCGCTGGCTCGTCGCTATACCCGCACCTATGGTAGCCACAGCGAGCTGATCTTGGCAGATGCCACCAGCATCGAAAACCTGGGTGAGCACTTCGGCCATGGTTTGTACGAAGCGGAATTGCGCTATTTGGTCGAGAAAGAGTGGGTGGTCGAACTGGATGATGCTATCTGGCGTCGTACCAAGCTGGGCATGACCCTGGACGAAGCACAAAAGCAGCGCGTTGCTGAGTGGTTAGCCGCAGAGCAAAGCAAGCAGCAGCAGACGCTTTCGCTGGTTTCCTGATAGCGAATTCGGGCATCTAAGCTTTTTTAGGCGCAAAAAAACCCTCTTCACCGTTTATGGTTGAAGAGGGTTTTTGTTATTGGGCAAGTGAACAGCCTACCGCTTCAAGCAGCAAGGATATCGCTACAGGCGGATAGGCTTAATATGCCAAATCTCATCGGCGTACTCTTGAATGGTCCGATCGGAAGAGAAATAGCCCATATTGGCAATGTTGAGTAAGGCTTTGCGCGTCCACTCATCAGGGTGGCGATAGAGCGCATCGACTTTATCCTGCGTGTCGACATAGCTGCGATAATCCGCCAGCAATTGATAGTGATCGCCCAGATTCACCAGCGAATCAAACAGGCTGGTATAGCGTTGAGGCTCTTCCGGGCTGAAAGTGCCGGTGGCAATCTGCGTCAGAGCCAGATGCAGCTCCGAGTCTTCATCGTAATATTTCCGTGGATTATAGCCACTATTGCGCAGCGCCTCGACCTGCTCGGTCGTGTTACCAAAGATAAAGATATTATCCTCGCCGACATGTTCGCGCATCTCGACGTTCGCCCCATCCAGTGTGCCGATGGTCAGCGCCCCATTGAGGGCAAACTTCATGTTACTGGTCCCCGATGCCTCGGTGCCCGCCAGCGAAATCTGCTCAGAGAGATCAGCCGCCGGAATAATCAGTTGCGCCAGACTGACACTGTAGTTCGGGATAAAGACCACTTTCAGCAGATTATTGATCCGCGGATCATTATTGACCACCTTCGCGACATCATTGATAAGACGAATAATTTGTTTCGCGTTGTAGTACGCCGATGCCGCTTTACCGGCAAAAATAACCACCCGTGGCACCCACTTTTCGTCAGGCGCTTCGAGAATACGGTTATAGCGGGTGATCACATGCAGCACATTCAATAATTGCCGTTTGTACTCATGGATCCGCTTGATTTGGACATCAAACAACGCCGCCGGATCCACCACAATATTCAATTTTTGAGCGATATAGATCGCCAGCCGTTTTTTGTTCTCCAGCTTGGCTTTTCGTAACGCCAGCAGAAAACTGGGGTAATCGAGGTTCTTTTCCAGCTCGCTAAGTTGGCTCAAATCCGTGCGCCAGTTGTGGCCGATACTGTCATCCAGCACCGCCGCCAGTGGTCGGTTAGCCAGCCCCAGCCAGCGCCGTGGCGTGACGCCATTGGTTTTATTGCAGAAGCGGTTAGGGAAGATGCGGGCAAAATCAGCAAACAGTGACTGCACCATCAACTCCGAATGCAGGGCTGATACGCCATTGACTTTATGGCTGGCGATCACCGCAAGCCAGGCCATGCGTACTTGTCGACCATGGGTTTCATCAATAATGGATACCCGCGCTAACAGTTCGGGTTCGTCCGGATGCTGCTCCTGCACCAGCTTGAGGAAATGATCATTGATATCAAAGATAATTTGCAAATGCCGTGGCAGGATCTTGCCGATCATGTCAATTGGCCAGGTTTCCAGCGCCTCAGTCATTAAAGTGTGGTTGGTGTAGGAGAAGACTTGTTGCACCACATCCCACGCATCCATCCAGCTAAATTTGTGCTCGTCGATCAACAGACGCATCATTTCAGGGATAGAAAGCACTGGGTGAGTATCATTCAGGTGAATGGCAATCTTATCCGCCAGATTGTCGAACGTCTGGTGCATGGTCCAGTGGCGGTTGAGGATATCCTGCACCGTCGCCGATACTAAAAAGTACTCTTGCCGCAGACGCAGTTCGCGCCCGGAATAGGTTGAATCATCGGGATAGAGCACCCGCGATACGTTTTCTGAATGGTTTTTATCTTCAACTGCCGCAAAGTAATCGCCCTGATTAAATTTACCCAGATTGATTTCATTACTGGCCTGCGCAGACCATAAACGCAGTGTATTGGTTGCATCAGTATCAAAACCGGGGATGATTTGATCATAAGCGCAGGCGAGAATTTCTTCCGTTTCCAGCCAGCGGGTTTTGCTGCCCTCTTGCTGAATTCGGCCACCAAATCGCACTTTATAGCGGGTATTGTGCCGTGGGAACTCCCAGGCATTGCCATATTCCAGCCAGTTATCCGGCGACTCCATCTGTTGGCCGTTCACTATTTTCTGGCTGAACATGCCATATTCATAGCGGATACCATAACCGCGCCCCGGCAGCGCCAATGTGGCCAGCGAATCCAGGAAGCACGCCGCCAGGCGGCCCAATCCCCCATTACCTAAACCGGGGTCGTTCTCTTCCTGTAACAGTTCGGACAGATTGAGGCCCATCTCATCTAGCGCCTGCTCGATATCTTCATAAATCCCCATCGATAACAGTGCGTTAGAGAGTGTTCTACCCAATAAAAACTCCATCGACAGATAATAAACCTGCCGGACGTCTTGTGATAACTGTGCGCGGTTAGAGCGCAGCCAGCGCTCAACCATCCGGTCACGTACTGCAAATAGAGTCGCATTCAGCCAGTCGTGCTGAGTCGCAATGGTGGGGTCTTTACCCACAATAAACATCAATTTATAGGCAATGGAGTGTTTCAGTGCATCCACACTGACAACGGGTGAGGTATAACTGAACGGTGATGTCATAGCGGTTTTCCCCATTCGTGGTGATAACAAATCGTGGTTACAACAAATCGTGGTGACGATAAATCGGCCATCAAAGACGCCGATAAAGTGACAGATATTCTGCCGCTGCTACTTGCCAACCAAAGTCCAACCCCATGGCATGGCGCTGGACATGACGCCAATGTTTTGGCCGGCTCCACAAGACAAAAGCACGGCGTATTGCCCGCACCAATGCCTGCGCATCGCATTCATCAAACACAAACCCCGAGGCGCTGCCATCTGCCAGATTTTCCAGCGCGCAATCCACCACGGTATCTGCCAACCCGCCCGTGTGCCGGACCAGTGGCAAAGTGCCATATTTCAAACCATACAACTGCGTGAGTCCACAGGGTTCAAAACGGCTCGGCACCAGGATCACATCTGCACCGGCAATTATTCGGTGAGAAAATGCCTCGTGGTAACCAATTTGTACCCCAACCTGGCCGGAGTAGTCTGCTGCGGCCGCCAAAAATGCCTCTTGCAGAATCGCATCCCCTGCACCAAGAACCGCCAACTGTCCCCCCAGTTGCAGTAGTTCGGGCAAGGCTTCCAACACTAAATCCAACCCTTTTTGCGCGGTCAACCTGCTGACCACCGCAAAAATAGGTCTCTTTTCCGTCACCTCTAACCCCATAGCGGTTTGCAGGTGTGCTTTGTTCACCGCTTTCTCTTGCAGGTTCTCCGCGTCATAACATGCATGTAGCAAGGTATCAGTCCGTGGATCCCAAATACCACTGTCTACCCCGTTGAGTATCCCAGTCAATCTCCCTTGACTGGCGCGCTCTTGTAACAATCCTTCCATCCCGTAGCCAAACGCCGGCTGAGTAATCTCTTTGGCGTAGGTCGGGCTGACAGTGGTGACATGATCAGCAAAGAACAACCCCGCCTTCAGAAAGGAAATTTGACCATAGAACTCTAGCCCGTACATTTGGAAAAATGCAGCAGGTAGCTGTAATTCAGCCAAATGATGCGCTGAAAATAGCCCTTGATAGGCTAAATTATGGACGGTAAATACCGATCGTGCAGGGCGCCCCCGTGCCGCCAGATAAGCGCAGGCCAATCCGGCATGCCAATCGTGGGCATGTACCACCTCCGGACGCCAGTAGCCATCCAGCCCGCAAGCCAGCTCACAAGCCATCCATCCCAGCAATGCAAAGCGGCGATAGTTATCGGAATAAGCATACAACGATTGATCGTGATAAGGGCTACCAGCCCTATCATAGAGACCGGGGGCATCAATCAGATAGATACCAATACCCTGATACTTACCGTAACGTAATGAAACCCGGCCAGCAAAGGTATCAACCTCCCTCACTAACACGGTATCTGGAATGCCGCGACGCAAGTCAGGAAAGGCGGGCAGCATGACCCGCACATCCGCTCCCTCAGCAATTTGAGCGGCAGGTAAAGCACCAACCACGTCCGCCAAACCCCCTGTTTTTAATAAAGGAAATAGCTCAGAACATACGTGTAGTACCCGCATCATGGCTCCTAATACCCATCTGGTTTGACCCAATACAGAGATAACATCTAGTTAGCTAGAAATCATCCAAATGGGCGTTATTGTTGCAGCCAATTTGGACGCGGACAGCGCGCAAAAACCGGAGCGTACACGTAGTACGTGAGGATTTTATTCGCTACGCTCCCCCTACGGGCCGCCCTAAAGGGCGTTCAAAATGCAGGCATTTTGTGAGCACTGCCCAAGTTCAAAGTGGCAAATAAAATAGCCCTATTTGGCGGCTAACTTGGCGAGCATCGCCCGAGTCACTAACACCACCCCCCCCTCTGAACGGTAAAAACGGGCGCTATCTTCATCGGCGTTTTCCCCGATCACCATCCCTTCGGGAATGTGACACGCCCGGTCAATAATGCAACGGCGCAAGCGGCACGAGCGCCCGACATTGACATCCGGTAGCAGCACAGTGGAGTCGATGGTGCAGAACGAGTTCACCCGCACCCGAGGAAACAGCACCGAATGCACCACCACTGAGCCGGAGACAATACAGCCGCCGGAGACCAGCGAGTTCATCGTCATGCCATGGCTGCCGGAGCGGTCTTGCACAAATTTGGCCGGCGGCAGGGGTTCCATATGGGTGCGGATTGGCCAGGCGCGGTCATACATATCCAGCTCAGGAGTGACCGAAGCCAAATCGAGGTTAGCCCGCCAATAGGCATCCAGGGTGCCGACATCACGCCAGTAAGGGGGCATATCCGCATTGGAGGTCACGCAGGAGAGGTCAAATGGATGCGCCCACGCGGCTTTTTGCGCCGTGATTTTCGGGATCAAGTCTTTGCCGAAATCATGGGTAGAACCGGGGGTATTCCGATCCTCTTCTAATAACTTAAACAGATAATCGGCATTGAAAATGTAGATCCCCATGCTCGCCAGCGCCATATCCGGGCGACCAGGCATGGCGGGTGGGTTGGCCGGTTTTTCATAAAAAGCGGTCACCTGAAAATCTTCAGCCACCTCCATCACACCAAATTCACTGGCCTCATTAATGGGAACCGGAATACAGGCGACTGTGCACTCTGAATCTTTCTCCACGTGATCTATCAACATGCGCGAGTAATCCATCTTATAGATGTGATCACCGGCCAGAATGACAATATATTCCGCATCATAGCGGCGAATAATATCCAGATTCTGGTAAACCGCATCTGCCGTACCTTTGTACCACTGCTCGGTGCTGAGGCGCTGTTGGGCGGGTAAGAGATCGACAAACTCGTTCATCTCCTCATTGAGGAATGACCAACCGCGCTGAATATGCTGAACCAGCGTATGGGACTGATACTGGGTAATGACACCAATGCGGCGGATACCGGAGTTCAGGCAATTAGACAGTGCAAAGTCGATGATGCGGAACTTGCCGCCGAAATGTACCGCCGGCTTGGCACGGGTGGCGGTCAAATCTTTCAGCCGCGAACCACGACCACCAGCTAAAATCAGCGCCACCGTTTTATTCGGTAATTGTCTGGCTAACATCAACGGGTCTTTATTTTCGAATTTAACCATGGCTGACTCCTTAAGATTTCTGTACGAGCACGCAAATGTCATGCGCGGCTCCACTCCATACGGTTAATGGCCCCTCATTCTCTGGTGGCCCAAAAGGAGGGATCACCTCCCACTCTCCCGCAGGTAAGTGCATGTCGCAGAGTTGGTCAGTAGCGTTAATCACCACCAGCCAGCGCTGAGACAGCAAGATTTGCAGCTGTTTCTGGCTGCCCTGATCCCAAGCTGCATCACTCAACTCTTGCCCCTGACTATCCAGCCACTGCACATTGCCATCACCCTCCCGCCACCATGAATCTTTAATCAAGGCCGGAATTTGCTGGCGCAACCGAATAAGCTCAGCGGTAAATGCCGTTAATGTTCTATCTGCACTGCCCCAATCGAGCCAGGTGAGGATGTTGTTTTGGCAATACGCATTATTATTACCTTGCTGGCTATGACCATGCTCATCACCGGCCAGCAACATCGGCGTTCCCTGCGACAGCAATAAGGTGGCAAGCAAACCCCGTTGACACGATCTACGCCGTTGCCAAATAGCCTCGTCAGCCACTAAACCTTCACTGCCAAAATTATTGCTAAGATTGTTATCACTGCCATCACGGTTCTCTTCGCCATTGATTTGATTGTGCTTTTGGTTAAAACACAGCAAATCCTGCAAGGTAAAACCATCATGGGCGGTAATTTGATTGATGCTGGCGGAGGGCAAGCGCGCCCGCTGTTCGAACAGCGCACTGGAGGCCGCAAAATGCTGGGCAAACAGCCCTAGTGGCAAGTCATCGCGCAACCAGAAACGGCGCATCGCGTCGCGATATTGGTCATTCCACTCACTAAAACCGGTGGGGAACTGCCCCAATTGGTAGCCACCCAAGCCGATATCCCAAGGTTCGGCAATCATCTTGCAGCCACTGAGCTGTTCATCGGCGGCTAACGCGGCAAACAGCGGCGCGTGGGGATCAAACGCCGGAGTGCGGCCCAAAACCGTCCCTAAATCAAAACGAAAACCGTCAACGTGGCAGCTATCGACCCAATAGCGCAGGCACTCCACCACCCACTGCATCACATAAGGGTGATTAAGGCACAGCGCATTACCGCAGCCGGTCATGTTGTCGTACTCGCCCTCGGGGGTGAGCCAGTAGTAGCTGGCGTTGTCGATACCGCGTTGACACAGTGTGGGGCCGAAAACGTCTAACTCGGCGGTGTGGTTGAACACCACATCGAGGATCACCTCAATACCGGCGTTGTGTAGCGCTTTGACGGCATCTCGCAACTCTTGTAGCGGAGAGACGCCCTCGCGGCCCGAAGCATAATCAGGATCAACGGCAAAGGGGGCCAGCACGTTGTAGCCCCAGTAATTACTCAGCCCCATTTTTTGTAGCCGTGGCTCATCGACGTGGAATTGCACCGGCAGCAGTTCTAACGTGGTAATCCCCAGGTTTTTCAAATAGTGAATCATGGCCGGGTGGGCCAAACCGGCATAAGTCCCGCGCAGATCAGCAGGGATATCGGGATGCAGTCGGGTTAAGCCGCGCACATGGGCTTCATAAATCACCGTATTGCCCCAAGGAATGGTTGGAGACCTATCCCCCTGCCAGTCATATTCTTCGTGCACCACAATACATTTAGGCACCGCGGCAGCACTGTCCTGCTCATCAGGTTGATTGACCCCACCACTTAAGCGCGGCTCATCACCCACTTTGTGATCTAAGGCGTGGGCGCAGGGGTCTATCAATAACTTATGCGGATTAAAGCGGTGGCCTCGCTGTGGATCAAATGGCCCGCTGACCCGATAGCCATAGCGCTGCCCCGGCCTTCCTCCGGGGAGATAGCCATGCCAAATATCACCGGTGCGAGCGGGTAATGAGATCCGCAACTCCTGATTATTATCATCAAATAGGCACAGCTCTACCTGTTCAGCATTAGCTGAAAATAGGGTGAAATTTATCCCCGCCCCATCAAAATGTGCGCCCATTGGGGTCGGGAAACCTTGAGTCAGATTGACCATCCTACCCCTCCCGCAACAGATAAATCGTCGACAGTGGTGGCAGAGTGAGCAGCAATGAGTGCGCGTGGTTATGGCTACTCACATCATGGCTATGGATCCCGCCCTGATTACCCATATTGCTGCCACGGTAAAATTCAGAGTCAGAATTCAACACTTCACGATAATGGCCGCCCTGCGGAATGCCCACGCGGTAGTTATAGCGCGGCACCGGAGTGAAATTACTGATGGCAATCAATTCACCGCCGTTCTCATCGCGGCGTAAGAAGGCAAACACCGAGTTTTCATGGTCATCCACCACCAGCCATTCAAAACCCGCAGGTTGATAATCTAGCTCATAGAGTGGCGCATGTTGTTGATAGCAATGGTTTAGATCACGAACAAAGCGCTGCACCCCTGAATGCCAGCCGTTTTCATCATCCAGCAGATGCCAATCCAGACTGGTATCGAAATTCCACTCGCGCCCCTGCGCAAATTCGCACCCCATAAACAGCAATTTTTTGCCGGGATGCGCCCACATAAATGCGTAATAGGCGCGCAGGTTAGCAAATCTCTGCCATGCATCCCCCGGCATACGATCCAGTACGGAGCGCTTACCGTGCACCACTTCATCATGAGAAATAGGTAAGATGAAATTCTCGGTATAGGCATACAACATCCCGAAAGTCATCAAATTATGGTGGTATTTGCGGTGAACCGGATCGCACTGCATGTAATTGAGCGTATCGTGCATCCAGCCCATATTCCATTTGTAGTTGAAACCTAATCCACCGGCATCCGGCGGCAATGTCACCCCTGGGAAGTCCGTCGACTCCTCAGCCATGGTTACGCCACCGGGGCGCTCAACACCAATGGTGTGATTGGTGTAGCGCAGGAAAGCAATCGCCTCCAGATTCTCCCGCCCGCCATAATAGTTAGGCACCCACTGCCCTTCGGCCCGACTATAATCGCG
>NZ_CAWQAF010000040.1:0-8316 GCF_963892745.1 Yersinia sp. Marseille-Q3913
ATAAAGTGATAACGCTATAATGATTTTAACGTGACACAGAATTCTGAACGCTCTCACTGCCAATAAATGCGAAAAACCCCCGATACATAAGTATCGAGGGTCTTCATGTCATTTGCCTATTCGTAGGTCGACCTTGGCGACAATAAAAATATATTTTATGCGACAAAGCGGTATGACCAAGGCTTTACTGTCAGTAATCATAGCGTCTATCAAGCTTTAGGTCAATAAGCACATACCTTTATGAGACAAGCATATTCATTTGCTTTACTGCATTAAATTATTCATTAGCGAAAATTTCGCATGCGAAATCTAGGCCTCTTAAAAGAGGCTTTTTTGTGTTTTATTATATATCTATATTGATATGTAAATTTATTTGTGTATAATAATCAATATAAAAGAGCGGAAGGCCGCTTTTCTCCTATCGGCGAAACGCCATACTCACAGGAGTTTATATGTATAAGTCAGAAGCAGTTCGTAAAGCAGAAGTTCTGGAAACCACCCCTGCCCTTGCTGAATTCATTGATGATATTCCTACCCAAAAGGCGGAACAGGCTTTTAGCAATATGTCGTTTAGACCGGATCGTCGTGCCTTCGACTGCCAGCTAGATTATGCAATGCGCCTCAACCAACAAAAAACCTTGGTGTTAGGTCGTATTGAATCAGCTCAGCAGAATGGTGCGATCCTTGTTGAGGATTGGGAGGTTGAATTCAGTAAGTGGTTTGATTTATTTCATGCACGGCTCAAAACGGCATATATGGGCTATTTGTCGACCATGAGTGGTTGTGCCAATTCAATGATAACCGGCCCGGCAAACTTCCCCGTTGAGCGTATGCGTAAACGTGGTCGTATTGCAGATGATAAGTACCGGCAACTACACGAATACACTCAAAAAGCACCAGAGCGTTTTCTGCGCCGAATCATGCCATTCGGTGATGGAACCATCATTCAATCAAACGCACCGAATGCCACAGAATTACTCAGCAATAAGATTGCCCGGATGGAAAAGACACACGCGGAAATGATCGGAGCAAACAAGATTGTCCGTAAAACCTTTAAAGGCGGATCTGCTGAGGGCGTTAGCCAAGAAGCACAACAAAATTGTGCGCTGGCGTTAGCAGAGTATTTGAGCATTCCTCTGGATAAAGCGTTGAACATTTTAGAGCCTAGCCCGTATCACAGTCATCGTAAGGTTGTGGGGTTCTATTCTTATCAGCTGGCTAATCACAGTGCAGAGATATCACGTTTAAAACAGAGACTAGCTGAAGTGAGTCAATTGCAAAATGAGAGTCTGTTTATTGAGCAAACGCTGACGAACGGAATTGAGATTAAGCTGAGTGAAGATGGCAAGATTGAAATTCATTTTGGCTATAAACCGGATGAAGAGACACGCGGTATGCTATGTGATAACAGCTTTAAATTTTCCCGCTACCGTAATAATGCGTGGGTGAGAAAGTTCACGCCGAATGCTCAGAGGGTCTTTGGTCGGATTGTAAAGCCAGCACTCGAAAAACTGTCTCAAAAGTAATATATCATTATTGATTTATAATATTTGTCAGAGTATATTGATATGTATCCAGTGGATGGCCACTGGATACATCAGGCGAAACGCCAGACTCAAAGGAGGCACATCATGCAAAGCAACACCATCGCAGGACGTTTACTTAAACCCGTTAGATTAATTCAAAAAGACGACGTTACGTATTGTCGCCTTACTGTAGCAGAGAGCAAAAAACGCAATAATTCTTCTACCATTATCGAGTTCACAGTCTACGATGAGTTGGCTTTGCGTGCTGAACGTCAATTAGATATAGGTGACCTGATCGTCGTCCATTTCATTGTTAAAAACGCTCAGTATGAAAAAGATGGCGTCAATTATCACGGCTATAGCTTTACCGCTGAGAGTTTCGAATACCTCGCGGCAGGAAAAGCGAAGCAAACTCGTACTCAATCTATGGCCCATCAACAATAATTTAATTATTTCGCATGCGAAATTTAAGAGGGATTTAACAATGGAAAACAGTCACTCATCCGAAGCGCTCGGTATAGTTATTGTTGTGGGTAATCAGAAAGGTGGAGTGGTTAAGTCGCAGTCAACGAATGAAATTTCATATGATTTACAACAGGCGGGCTTTAAGACATTAGCTATCGATATGGACTGGACTGCCGGATTAACTGAGCGCAGTTTCTCTGATGGTATGCCCATTGAGATTGAACGTGAGCCTTTTAAACATGAGTTTTCGCCGGGGGAAGCACACTCATACCAATTATTCTTTCCCAATACGATTGTGAAGCCGATCTCGTTAGCGGATGGTCGCCATTTTATCGGCACCACATACGAGTTAAACGAAATTAACTATCGACCACAGGACTGTATTTTCGACTTTAAAGACCGGATAGATGAGCTGCGTAAAGAGTACGATTACATTGTTATCGATTCTAATCCCTCATATTCAAATGTCATGATCGCCAGCCATCTTGTCGCCAACTATCTGATTATCCCAACCCTATTGGAGAAGTCTTCCCGGAATGGTGTGGCTAAACAATTGGGTTATATGCAGAAAATAAAGAAGAATCTAAATCCAAAATTAGAATTTTTAGGGGTTTACGTTACTCAAGCTGTGGTGTCCAACTATAAAAAAGACTTGCTGGATGGGCGATTGACTGCGGTTGATACCGAAAACCTAAGATTGTTATTTGAGATCTTACAACTCAACGGGTATTCGACAGAGAAAGTGTTGGCTTACATTTCCTATGTTTCCACCACAGCGAAAGAAGCCATTGAGCTGGGACTGACATTTAAAGAGTATGCCCCAAAATCATTACCAGCATTGCAGTACGAAGAGTTAACACAAAAACTGATCAGCCTTACGCAGGGAGCCTGATATGGCTAAGAACTTTAAAAAACAACTGTCAGCACGCAATCAAGAAAAAATACAAGCGGCGGCAGTGCCAGGTATCCAAGAAAACCTGATTAATCGTGACTCCGTTACACCACCATTAGCCGTTGCGGGACATAGTTTACTTTCTGATATATCGCGGCCTGAAATCGCGCCAGCGGGGCAGATCATTCGTGTTCGATTAGATGAGGTCTATTCAATCGAGCAGGTGCGTCCAGACGAAGATTTTGAAGAGGAAACGCTGAAGGGGATGGAGGAAACATATGACGAAGTTGGCATGTTGACGCCGCCGCGTGTGTTCCCTCGTGATAAAAATGGCTACCGGATTTGGTTCGGCGAAACCCGTATACGCAGTGCTCGTAGACATGGTGATGAGTATATTGATGTCTATGTGGGTTTACCGCCGAAAAATGACAAAGTGCGGTTACTTGGTCAGTTGATCGAAAACCTCCATCAGTCAGGATTGAAACCGCTGGCGACCGCCAATGCCATGCTTGAGCTGAAGAATAAGTGGAACATGAACGGCGAGCAGATAGCGAAATCACTCGGCAAACCGGTTTCCTTTGTCAGTAAGCATATGCGGTTATGTGATGCGCCGGCAGTAATAAGGGACTTATTGAAAGATAAGATTACGGGTGATGTCGATCTTGTCTATACGTTGTGCCAAATCCATGACCGATCACCTGTGATTGCCGAACAGTTAGCTCAGACAGCAAGAACGAAGATATTAACCAGGCAAGTAGCAAAAGCGGAGTTGGCTAAACTCAAAAACCGTAAGACGCCAACTGACATCGAGCAGAAAAATAAAACAGCGGTAAATACTCCGTCAGTCGAAACGAAAGAAAAAACTTCACCAAATAATGAACCAACGGCCCCGCCAACAGAAACGTTGAGAAAAGAGGAGGCGAGTTCTGCGTTTAATGAAGCCAGGACATCTGAAGCTAAAGCATCATCTAGTGCAGCAGCTGTGAGCCAGAAAGAGAATCGCCTGATTGTTAGAGTCGATGGCCAGATTGGTTATTTACTCATAAACAAAATGGCAGAGGAGTATGGCCAGGTGTGGGTAAAGCTGGAAATAGGCGAATTATGTGTTGAGGCTAAGTCAGTGGCCTTGGTTGGTATCAAAGAGGCTTAGATGACTAATACTCCCTTTTCAGAGCTGTCACGGGCGTTTCGCGCCCGTGTTGTTAAAACGTGGATTATGTCGACTGATTTCTCAGCAGCGGTTGGCGCCGAAGTGTTGAAGGACACCGGTGTTAAACACGATTTTGTGAGACGTGAAAATCCAGTGCTGGGTTCATCATTGGCTGGATGGGCTAAAGACGGTCACACACCCTTATGGGCTTCCCAATCAGCATTAATGCTGCTGTTAGAGAAAAACTGGATACCTGTCAGTCATGAAGACTGGGCTGGTTTTGCCGCTATTTTCATCAAAATTCATAGAGATGCAGAGCTAGGAGCCTTACTTGATTCAGTGCCAGCATCGATTGATAGGGACATTGCCGCAGGTTGGTTAAGTGCTGCAATTGAAGAAGATGCGCGTTACAAAGTGTCAAAGAAAAAGGCGAAAACATGACATTTCGAGAGCTTGAAAAAATCATTGTTGCTACGGGCCGGAAAGGTGATGCGTTGCTGCTCCTTTCGCTATTGCTGGATTATTTTGATAACGAGATAGCGTGCGTCGATATTGATACCGTGATGGCTGAAACTGGTCTAAAGAATGCGAATATCTCTGCGGTGACAAATCGTCTTAAAGAGTTGGGGGCGCTCACTATCTTGTATAAAGATATACGCAATGACGATAGTTTGTTTTCTGAGGTAAGAAATGGTCGTTGGTCAAAAGCATACTACAAACTTCCCCCGGTAATTTTGCAACTGTATCGCAGAGGATAATTTCGCATGCGAAATTGCTATTCTTGCCGTCAAATTGTGACTTTGGGTAAATCGCTCCACTTGGTGGTGTAGCAAGGGGAGAGTAAATCTCTCCTCATAGCCCAAGCCTGGTTTATCCCCTGCCCTGCAAACCAAATTTTGCCTAAACCACTTTGGTTGATTTTATCGATGATGTTCATTAATGGATCGCTATCAGCACGAGGCGGCATTTCATCAAACAAATCAATTTGCCCTGGTTTGTCGCAGAAATCATTTAGCATGATCCCTGCTTTTTGATATCTGAATCCCTCCCGCCAAATGGCATCTAATGCCCTGGTAGCCGCTGAAACGATATCGCGTGTGTCTTGGGTGGCTAGCATGAGTTTAATGCTGTAGTTGTTGCTGTAGAACGGCTCATTTATCGCGAAAGGACTGGTGCGAATAAAGACGTTTATGTGTTTGCAGTATTGACGTTCGGCCCTCAACTTTTCAGCTGAGCGTTCGGCGTATTTGCAGATTGCCTGGCGTAAACTTTCCTTATCCGTAATGCGTTCACCAAAAGAGCGACTGACGATAATCTGTTGTTTGGTGGGTAAAGTGTCTATCGTTATTGCCGGGATGCCATTAAGTTCTAAAACAGTGCGCTCGACGACAACGCCAAATGTTTTCTTTATCAATTGTAAATTGGCGTCGGCCAGCTGCAAGACCGTTTCAATTCCCATAGTCCTTAATTTAATGCTTAGCTGGCGGCCAATTCCCCATACTTCTGATACGGGCAATATGGCCATCAGTTTGCGTTGCCGGTTACGGTCAGATAAATCCACGACACCACCGGTTGCGGGCCATGTTTTTGCTGCGTGGTTGGCGAGCTTTGTTAGCGTCAGTGTTTGAGCAATGCCAATACCGCATGTTAATCCTGTTTGTTGCAGGACAGTCTCACGCACGCGCTGACCGAAATTGAGCAGAGGCTCGTAGTTCTCCATTCCATCGATTTTCATAAAGGCTTCATCGATGGAATAAATGGTTAGAGAGGGCGCTAATGATTCTAGTATCGTCATGGTTCTGGCACTGAGATCTCCATACAGCGCGTAATTGGAACTAAAGCAGGCTACCTGGTGGCGTTCAATAAGGGTCTTCATTTGGAAATAGGGGACGCCGCGTTTTATACCGAGTTTTTTGGCTTCTTTGTTGGCGGCTACGATTGCGCCGTCGTTGTTCGATAGGCAAATAACCGGTTTCCCTTTTAGGTCCGGCCTAAAGAGTTGTTCGCAGGCGGCGTACATCGAATTTACGTCGCAGAGTAGGTACATAGGCACCTCAACGTAGGGTGTGTATGGCGTGCATGACGACACCAAATATGTTCAGTTCGTCGGGATCAACAAATATGGGGCTGTATGCGGGATTCATCGGCTGTAGACAGAGGCGAGGGTGGGTACATAGTTTTTTTACCGTGAATTCTCCCTCGATGGCGGCGATAACAATATCACCGTGAGTCGGGTTGACCGCTTTATCAACAATCAGTAGATCCCCGGAAAGAATGCCCGCTTCAATCATCGATTCACCTTCAGCGCGTACAAAGTAAGTCGCACTTGGATGAAGTATGCATAGCTCATTTAAATCTAAGGTTTTTTCTAAGTAGTCACTTGCTGGCGATGGAAATCCGGCTTGGCAATTTTCACCGAATAGTGGTATTTGGATGCGGGTTTCGGTTAGTGCAGTGAGGATTATTACTTTCATGATTAGCTCAATATTACTGTAATTATATACAGTATTATCTATGATAATATTCCTATTTTGCAAGGTGCGGCTGTCTGTTTTCTTATAGCGTGCTGTTTTGTCGCCATAAATAGTTTCTTTCGACCTTATCCACAGAAACAGTGGGCAAACTTGTGGAGGAAAAAGGATAACTGTGGCCCCAAGGCTCCCCGACCCTAAATGGTCGGCTCGTCGCCTGCACTTCAGCTGTCTCGCGCCGGCGGCGCAGTCCGGCTTTCGCAGAGTCACGCGAGCGTGTCTCTGTCCTTCGGATAGCAAGCGATGCCTAAAGGTCAATATACCAATCTAGCAGGATTTTAGCCGCGCAACTTCCCATGAATGGTGCCATAACGTTCCGCTGTGTCGGAGGTGCATAGCACTGTGCCTGCTCATAACACATTGTCGCTGCCGTTTCTTTTGTCTTCGACCGTTAACCCGTCGTGTTGCTACAAGGTCGGTAGCTTCGCATAAACCAGCTTGGCAGGGCGAGGGACTGGCCTGTGGGATATTCACGACTGTACAGCCTATGGCTGGCTTACGCGACACTCACCAGTGGATTATCCGTGAAAGTATCTTTGTCGCTTACATGCCCTTATGGGCATAAGATTTCGCATGCGAAATGTTGAGAAATAATGTCGTTTATTACATATCAATATTGATATGTAAGTGGGTTTTATAGTATAATAGCTCTATTGAGAGACGGAAGGCCGCTTCTCATTATCGGCGAAACGCCAGACTCAAAGGAGTAGTCAAATGACTGTATTGAAAGCTGAAGTTAAATCCTCTAAAGCAAAAAAAACCACCCGTAAAACCGATGAAAATAGTGTTCACGCTCTGGCAGTGGCCTTAGAGCAAGCGCCTGTCGAATTGGTGGCCTATTCCCGTTTGGCTGATACAGAACTGAATGTTCGTTTTATTCCGTATTCACAGGAAAGCATTGATGATCTTGCTGACAGTATTGCTGTTATGGGCATATTGCAGAATTTGGTTGTGGTTGAACAGCCCGAAGGTTCATTGGCTGTAGCGGCTGGCAGTCGTCGGAAAGCCGCTATAGGGGTGCTTGTACAACGTGGGGTTATTCAACCCGATCAACTGGTTGTACCCGTCAAAAAAATCCCTGCTGAATTGGCTGTCGCTGCCTCCATGACGGAAAACGGTAAGCGTAAGGATATGCACCCCGCCGAGCAGATTGTAGGGTTTCGTTCATTGGCTGCCGAGGGGAAAAGTCCGGCACAAATTGGTGATTTGCTGGGCTATGGATCTCGTCATGTTCAGCGTTGCCTGAAGCTGGCCAGTTTGGCTCCGGCTTTGTTAAATGCACTGGCAGAAGATGAGATCACACTTGAACAGTGTCAGATTCTGGCACTGGAAGACAGTCAGGAACGACAGGCGCAGGTGTGGGAACAGGCGCAACAAGTATTCGGTAAATCACTACAGAATTACCAACTGCGGAATTTGATCACCGAGCAGGAAGTGAATATTAAAACTAGCGGAAAGTTTGTTTTTGTTGGGCGTGAAGAACTGGAAGCGGCTGGTGCAGTTATTCGTACTGATTTGTTCAATGACGAACATGAAGGGTGGGTTGACAGAACATTACTTGATCGACTGACACTCGAGAAGCTAGATGCGATTGCGGTGGCTATTCAGGAAAATGAGGGGTGGTCATGGTGTGCTCACCGGATGAATTCGGTCTATAGCTTTATCGATGATTTAGGAAAATATCATCTTATGCCAACAGTGTCAATTATGGTCTAAAAGTGAGCCACAGTTATGCTTTAAAAGTGCGCCACT
>NZ_CAWQAF010000041.1:0-8017 GCF_963892745.1 Yersinia sp. Marseille-Q3913
CCTTACTGTTCAGAAAGGTATGACGGTGTGGAATGCGAAGAGAGCGTGGGTTAGGCAGAAAGAGGCGTGGTATCCAAGGCTAACAAGGTATCTTCATCCAACGGATTGATACGGTCGCCCTCAAGGGGGTCAACTTCTCCGCGATTCAGATATTGTTGAAGATGCATGCCGCGCGTGATCCCCCCCATCTTGTTAACCCAGTAGTTTCGGGCTACAAGCTTGCCTTCATGCCGAAAAAGGTGCATGAACTGCGCATCAGGCCGGATGACCTCAACAATCACCCGCCGTCCCACGGTGCCGTGGTGACAGTTTTTGCAGCCTTTGTGGTAGCGAAAGCGGACTTTTTCTTTGTCACAGTAGGTCGCAATCAGCTGTAACTCATCAGGTTCAAGGCTGTCTTTCACCTGTTCATAAGTCTGTTTGCACTCAGGACATAGCAAAGGAACCAGCCGTTGTGCGATCAGTCCGACAATCAGTTGGGGATCGGTTATAAGTGCTAGCGGGACATCTAATGTGTCGACCATACGACTGATACTACTGGGGGCATCATTGGCATGCAGTGTTGCCATCAGAAGATGGCCGGTTTCAGCCCCAGCAATCGCAGTTTTGACCGAGTCTTTGTCACGCATTTCCCCGACAATTAGCGCATCAGGGTCAAGACGTAAACTGGCCGCAATCGTTCGGGTCCATGCTTGTGCGACCGCTACTGGATCACTTTTGTCAGCATGAATTGGGATCTGGATGCCGGGCAATTTTCCTTCTGGTGGATCTTCGATCGCCAGTAAACGTTTAAGGCCGTGAGTAAACACGGTATACATTTCGGCAAGGGTGCGCAGTGTGGTGCTTTTCCCCGACCCAGTTGGCCCCGAAAGAATGATGAAACCATATGGGCTGCGGAGCATGCGCCGTATCAGCGTGATATGTTCGGGATTAAAACCGAGATTCTCCAATGAAGGAATGTCGTCTCTCTCATCCTTAATCAGACGGACAACAGCGTAAACGCCATTTTCGGTAGGTATATGCGCGTAGCGAGCAGCATATAACTCTGCCTTGTGCAGATACTTGTTTTCAATGCGGGCATCCTGGATCTCGTTTTCCATGAACTCCCTGGCACCCGAATCCGACATGGTGTTCACCATGCAGCGTAGCAGCGTCATTCCCTCATCAGTTGTTTTATTGGCCACTACTGACAGGTCACCATGGATACGTTGATAGATAGTAGTGCCATCTGTATCAATCAGAAAGTGCATATCAGACGCGCCCAAGGCAGCAGTTTGGGTATAAAGGTCAATGACTTCCGGCTGGAGGTTTTCTGCAGTATCAACACGAACCCGATTTTTTTGGCGGTGCTGGGATATTGCGTCAAAGCGAACCATTTCAGTGATCATTTCGGGGATATGGGACAGAGCGCGTTGTAGCTCACTTTGAACCGCTGGCATCCTACAATGGTCGGCAGACACGTAACAAATGGGGGGGGACCCTGTTTCCCAAAACATGTATTCGTTAGCCAACGCATTAAATTCAAAAACGGGGGAGGTACCCGATTTAGGTAGAGAGGTATTCATATTATTCACCAAAAGTCAGCGTATGACGCTGGCCCTGCGTATCCTTGACTTCAACAGTACTGGCAGAAATATCGGTTACGAGTAGATCGCGGCCAGGAATTTTGCTACCGCTGCGAACAAGGATGGATAAGCCATTATCAAGCATGAGGCGAGCTGACAAAGACCGTCCTTGTCCACTGATTTCAAGAATACGGGGGGGGCCAGATTTTATCTGCTGGGGTATATTGATTGTGGGATTGGGCAGTCCTGGAGGCAAGTTTGTGCCAGACATCACCATTTGTCCTGATGTTGTGTCGCTGTACTGGTTCTTGGCCTTCGCCAGTGAGGCTCTGGCGTTGGCCAGTTGAGCTTGCGCCTCGGTTAATAGCGTTTGGGTATTGATTTTTTCCAGTTCGTTCAACGTACCTGAGGGTAAGGGAACGGCAGTATTTTCCTCTTGGGATACTTGTGGTGTTGGAAGTTCGGTATCCGCGTTTGCTGTTATGGCCAGAACGAACACCAGAGAAAAAATAAAACGTCCACGGTTATGGATTGGCATAAAGAGTTCCTTCGAGTGTGTAGCTTAGGCGAACACCCTCACGTACCGTGCGAATACGGGCTATGCGTAATCCCGGCATCGGTAACGAATCGATATAGATGTCAGGAGATATCGGGAGGATTAACGTAAAGTGCACCTCGCGCCAAGGCAGCGTGACGTTCTCTCCGTTAATTAGCTGCGTACTGGGCTGAGGGTCGAGTTGCAACTGAGCATTTTGGCGCTGGGCAAAAGTGGTCAGTATTAGCATGGCTTCTGTCAGGCCTATCAACTTTAGCTGACCCGAGCCTGATAACACCGCTACTGGCAATGTGACCGTGCCTTGATCAGCTCCCCCTGGAATATTGAAATCAACCTGACGATCTCCAAACAACTCTTGAGCCCGTCGTCTAAAGTCTGCAACGCTGGCATTCCCTGTCCGCCGATAAATCAGAGCGATATTGCTCTGGCGGTTGTAGGTTTTACTCTCCAGCATCCATCCGGCAACAGACAGCGGGATTTGGTATTCGCCATTGCCATGAATAATAGCCGGAGTATCAGGCAGAGAAGGCCAGGGGGGGGAGACAGGTTTTGTTTGTACTTGTGCATTTTCTTTTAGTTGCTGTTGTGCAACCTGTAACGCTCTGTCTTCTTTCCACCCCTGATAGAGATGTATCCCCACGATAGTACCTACCACGACTAGCGCAATCAGTGAATATCGTTGCACTGGGCGACGTAAGGACATTGATGGGATGTTGTAGCGCTTGTTAACACCGGGCAAGAGGGTGAAATCAATCAGTGCCCTTGTTTCAGACTCTTTATCCGCAAAGAAACCGACAGGGGCAATCACATGCCATTTATGGGCGCCGGTGTTCATGGACAGGAAAAAAGTGACGGCCCGCAATGTGCTCTCTTTGTTACCCACCTTGTCACTGAGAACGGAGAGTTGTCCTTTACAGTTAGCCACGAACCAGTAGACGTCAGGTTGTAATTCAAATACGGCATAGCAATCATCACTCAGTTGATGAGCGACAGCGAGGGCGGCACTGATGGGTTTTTTCTTTTCACTTTTGGGCACTTGGACCCAACAGGCTAATAATTCACTTTCAGAAAAATGGGTTGCGAGAAAATGCGTAGCGCCCTCCCGAGCGGCTCTGCGTCGTAACTCGGCCTTACTTTGTATCGGTGCTACTTCCCATCGCAATGCTGCCAGCCAGTTTTGATCAGGGGGGTGTGGCAGGCGTGTAGCACCGTTTAATATCTGTATCGAGTCGTCCATCTATTTATCCCACGATGTTTGCTGTCACTAAAATGAGTAACATATTGCGGTTTTTCTCCGCGTTGCCGCCGCCGCCCAACCCCCAGAATGAGGTTGAACCAACCCCCTGTTTAGATGCCGTGTTATTGCCTTGGTCAAAGGCGGTTAGCAGCATTGTATTACCCGAGCGGAGAATGACGCGGTATGTGGAGGTTTTGAGGTGTGTACGGGAAAGTTCTGACTGGGCATCACCTTGTTTAACGGTGCGGAACGTCGGGTCGTCTGAGATGCTGATGGAAAATTGCAGTTGCATCTGATCGCTATCCGGCATCATGTACGGCATGGCCACCATATTAAAACCCGTGGTGATAGTGGCACGCTGGATATCGGTAGAGCTGCCTACGTTGGCGGTTTGTGCCGTGGTAATACCAGCGACAAAGTCCTGCTGTAAGGCCATTTGCAACGGCACTGGTGACATATTGGTAGTCATGGCTGAGGCCTGAGTCACGATGCTGGTATTGGTCTTTTCAGACAGAGCCCTAATGAATGCCTCTGACCCTTTTCCTTTACCGTCCAGTAGGGTGACCCCTCCGCTCATGGCATTGTCGGCCACATTTGCAAACGAACCCGTCAACATACCTTTGACACTGCCGCTATTAAATACGCCAGCCAAATCGAAACCCAGGTTTTCCTGATTACGGGCTTCGACACTGTAGACCTGAACGTTAAAAACCACTTGCCGGTTAAGTTGTTTATTACGGTCAGCAATATAACGCCCAACAGCTTCAAGTACTTGAGGTGTATCACTGACCGTCAGCATGCCGGCCGAAAGATTCATGCGGCCCACTTTAGGTGTCAGCATGGCGGCTACCGTGGTTTTGATATCCTCATACAAACTGGTTTTTATTTTCGTCTCTGTTGATTGTGATGTGTTGTTATCGCCGGAAATACCGCCCGTAGAAGTGGTACCACCAGAACTGCCGTTGCTGGTTGTTGTTCCACTGACTGTTGTGGAGGAAAAGACCGTCATGTTGTCCATAAAATTAACGGGAAACGTGCGCGTATCTATGTAGAAAATAGTAATTTTACCCTGCTCATAACGCCATGACAGGCCTAGGCGTGTCGTGATGTTATCCAGAAGTCCTTCGAGCCCACCTTGCCAGAACACGCCGCGCAATATGGTATTCGTCGTCGTCACCGGCGTAGTTGAGGGTGCTGATGTAGAACCCAGTTGCGCCAACGGAACCATGCCTGTCGTCGGGTCTGGTGGGGGAATGGCACCACTCATCGCCTGGGTAGTGGTTCCACCCGAAATTCCAACCCCTTGCGCGTCAGGTGTGATGAACAGCGGAATGTGACAGGTGGTAGAGATGAACGCACCAATCTCGGCAAGGCTGACATCACCGGCGCGGCTGAATATCGGTGCACATGAGGGTAGCTGGCTTTTCTCGCTGCCTTTTCCCGTGATAGGTGTTGGGTTAATCCACTGAGATGTTAGTTCTTTGACGACATGACCTTTTCTCATATCTTCAATCTGGCCAGAAACAATTTTCTGGGTTTTTTCGGTATCACTGATCTGAGTGTTGATGCGATCCAAGCTTGGGCAGCCTGTCAGTAGCAGGCAGGCACAAATAGGGGCAAGTTTTGCCCTTGAAAATAGCAACATGTGATCTCCATTAATTAATGTAGACGATTGACCCGTCTGGAATTGATGTGGGAGCAGTAAGCCCTGTACTGAGTCCAGCGTGATCAAACAGCTGCCGGTTGTAGACTCGCCCCAAAAGAGATGAACTCAGTGATGCATTGATTAATGCATTCATGAGTCCGGGATAGTCTGATTGATAAACCCATGTTCTTCCCTGAGTTCGGAGGTTATTGACTGGGCCTAGTGGAAACACGGGCTTATTAATACCAACTACGCCCTCGTTCTGAGGATGCGTGTAGAGCGTGTCATTTATCTGGTTGATATAGCTTACTGTTGCCACGGCTTGTGCCTGGGCCTCGATGGTCTGTGTAGATATAGCACTCATTTCAGTGTGCTGGGGTGGGACTAGCGTCAGAGTCAAGAGGCCGATCATAAACGCCATCATCCAGTGTGACATTATGGCTCCTTGTCACTGACGATAACCTGACATTGCTGGCTCCGAGTTCCTGCGTACAGTGGCACAGAGGCATTCAGGTAAAGACGGAAAGCACCGTTCAGTGCATCCATAAACGTTCCATGGAAGACCAGCGGAGCATCGATACGGTAATTCACAGATGTTAACCACTGTACGGTCCAGTGATCGATGTTGGGGAGTGAACATTTCTCTTCTGCAGACCACGTCAAGAGAGAATCTTTGAGCGTACTACCTGGTGTCATAACCCAAACACGACGAGCTCCAGTCGAACCCGGTGAGGTGATTTTGGCCGACAGGATTGAGGTGGTTTTCTTCTCTGCCGCGGGTTGGCCTGTCAATGGGTTGCTTTTATTGACTACTTCGGTTTTAAGGGATGGAGCTGTAGTTGTTGTGATCACGGAGGCTTTAGGCACAAGAGGGACTGTTGCAGATACCGTAGAAATAGAAATCCTTCGATTTAGCCAGTCGATTGATGCTTTTAGTTTTTCCTGCGTAAGCAAGCCATTGAGTACATACGGCCACTGATCATTACCGCGCCACTGTAGCGGTCGCCGCACATCGGGAGTTATACCTGCGCCATAACTATGTTGCCAATCTACTGGCGCTATTCGTGTAACAGCTTGCCTTAGTGTCTGGGCTTGACCCGCGCCCGCCAGCGCTGGAGTACCCGGTCGTCCTTCACTAAAACTAACAGCTCGTAATCCAGCAATCTTCTGGCCCGCCAGCATCGATGGTTGTGAATTATTGGCCGCATTTAATACCGGTTTGTTTGTTTTTTGTGGCACAACCGGCAACGAGTTCTTAGGTCTTAATCTGACATTGCTGACTAGCGCCAGTTCAACCTGGGCTTGTTGAATAAGAGGGCGCTGCTCTTGTATCAGCGTGGTAACAAATTGTTGTGCCGGTGTTGCAGGAGGCTTGTGAGTCGTCAGGGCACAGCCGCTCAACACCACCGGCGCTAATGCGATGGGGATGAGCATTTTCATTGGCGTTTATTCCTGGAACCGCGTGGTCGACGTGGTTCGTTGGCTATGTCGAGGACTTTCTGAGCCAGTTCAGCGCTGTCGATTTGGTGAGCCAGGTCCAAAATGGCGTAAAGGACATGGCGACAAGCAATGGGCCGGTCGAGTCTTCCGGTCAGGTTCACGGCCTGTTCTGTCAGCATATTGTCATGCTGAACACCCAGGGAATATGTTTTGCGTAGAGACATTCAAGTCACCTCGGTTACGCGGTGGCGTATGCAGGGGAAAAAAGACCACCGACAGTACGGGTGGTCAAGAGGGCCATCAGTGGAGACTGAGGGTGCTACTGGGGGTAGGAATGTCGACGTGGTCTACAAGAGTTCAAATGGGAAATATATTGAGGGAGATAATCTTTACCGGTGTCGTGTGTTTTATTACCCGGACTACGAACATCATCTTCTAAAGTAAAAGCTTGTAGAACAAAATCATCTGGTTGCCATTCAATGGCAGGGGGAACAGCCTGGACTTGCTTTGACATCTATCCTCCGGTTAGGCAGAGAAATACTGAAATCAAATCAATAAATTCATCGGAAGTTAGCTGATTGCCTCTATAAAAGCGTAAAAGAGGGCACTACGTACTTCGCCATCTTTTTCATCAACCAGCGACTGGATCTGCTGGCGTTGCACATTATTGAGCGGAATCTGATTCTTATCCCACTGACGTTTTCCGGGATGAATGCTGGAAAATGCCTGCACACAAACAGGCAATCGCATCACACTGTCCACGACTGTTTCACGAATAGGAACTATTTCGCCCGCAAAACGCACCAGATGGCTGATGCCTGGGGAGGTTTCGATTTTAGATGAGTGATGAATTTCGGGATCGAAACAAATAAAGATATAACCAGGAAATAACTGCTCAATGACTTGTCGGTGTTGGCCAGGGCGGTCGGCCCGAGGACGATAAGCGCGCATTATTGGACTAAAAGCCATGACATTTATGCGCTCCAGGGTCATCTGGGCTTTGAAGACGTTATCTTTTCCTGCTTTATGGCAAGCGAGATACCAGCGTTCCATGATGTTCCCCAGTGATTAGCGGAAGAATAATGAAAAAGCGCAATGAAGTGAGTAAGCTCCGCCAAAATCGAACCCAGAGGATTCAACTGACAAAGACGAGCGATAGTGAAAACGTGCATCGCGGTTCTCCTAACTGCGCTTTAGCCTGGACTGTACCCGACAACCAAGGGCAGAGAGGTGCCGGCAGGAAGCTACCAGGCACAGTCCGGGCTAAAGCAAATGTACGGGTTTTTGGCGGGTGTAAGTTGGCGGACTTACAAGCCGTTTGAACCTGTACTTAAGTATGGTGTTGAATGGTATTTTCAATCTAATCTGTTGTAAATTACTTTTTAACGATCATATATCCTGACATTGATGCATCAAACAGTGATAAATAACTATTTACCCCTATTTTTTGATCAAAAGATCTAGAAAAGATCCTTTTTTTAGATCATTCGATCTTTAAATCTAAATAATCAGAATATTTGACTTTCATTATTACTTTACTGACAGGTTAAATAATGAGCGATATGGGGCTAAAA
>NZ_CAWQAF010000042.1:0-7271 GCF_963892745.1 Yersinia sp. Marseille-Q3913
ACGTAAAGAAGAAGTTCAACGCCAAGACAAACAGTTTAAAGATATGCCAGAAGCGCGTTTCGGCCAGAATCCAGTATTTGCCGAGTTTGAGGGCTTGAAAATGCGACATGATACGTTTATCGATAAACTGGCAACTGACCTTAAAGATGGCAATGAAGGTGTAATGGTACGCTTGCTCGATGCGCATGAAGCAGGTCACGTCCTCAGGGATGAAATCGAACGACTCAGCACAGATGAAAATTGGCAACCACTGTTACCGGGTGATCGCGTTATTCCTCATGGCAAGCTACGCGGTGACGATATTAGCGCGGCATTGGCACCCCATCTCAACTTTCAATATTGTGACACCGAAGTGAAAGCACAAGGTAGCATGATCGAAGTAGACGGTTTGTACCACGGTCAATTGGCCATGACGCTTGCCCCACAGCGGCCAGAGCCCTTTAGTCAGTTGTTTAAAAAGGTGCCTCGGCAAATACCTTGGCGGTTAAGACTCGATCTGATGCCGGGTGGTGGAGATTTGCTCAACAGCAAACATAACCTGTTGTCCTTTGTCGCTTTTGTCCCTGGATTACGTGATATTTACCAATCTGTATCTTGGCTGTTGGAACAAAATAAGAAAGAGCCTGTGTGCATGATGAGCATCACAGCCAGTACTTGGGATGCGGATAAAAGCCGCCTGAAACGCAACTTAACACTGCTACAAAAATCACTTCAATCGTGGGGCGTATCCAGTGTGACCAAAACTTTTGGCGACCCAATCCGAGCCTGGATCAACACACTACCGCTGGCATCGAGTTTTAGTGCTCCCACATTGATGTTTCCGCCGCTTTCAGAAGGTATCAAGTTAATGCCCCTGCAGCGTCCTGCCAGCCCATGGGGAAACGAAGGAAACTCTATACATCAAACTGTGGACGGTAAACCGTATCCTATCCAGCTTGCCAGTTCGCTACAGGAAAAGCATACAGAGTTACTTGCAGGCTCTCCGGGTTCTGGGAAATCGCTGTTAGCTAACAGCTTACATCTCGATGCCATCACTAATGGAAACAGTGACCTTCCCTTTATGGCGTTTACCGATAAGGGGTTTACCGCTCAAGGTTTCTATGATCTGATTTCCGACAGTCTTTCTCCCGATCAGAAAGACAAAATCATCAGCATTATTCTGCGTAACGATGCAGATCACTGTCGTAACCCGTTTGATATTCTTCTTGGTTTGAAATACCCCATCAGTACCGAGAGTGAATACATATTGGGAATGCTGCTCAGCTTATGTATCGATGCACAAAAAGGCCTTGCCCCAGACTCTGCATCTTGCCGTCAAATTCTGTCTCGCGCCTTGGACATGGTCTATCGTAAGAACAGTGATACTGATCCGGTGCGTTACGGTGCCACCCTTGTACCTGCCGTTGATACTGCATTAAAAAACAGTGGTTGCCTTGCTGAACATGACGCTCAGTGGTGGGAAATGGCTACCTGGTATGAAGTGCGGGATTTACTCTTTGATCACGGGCATGTGTATGAGGCATCGCTCGCTCAGGCACAGGCAGTACCGGAGTTAAATGACTTACAGTGGGCACTTAATAGCGCAGAGTTACGATCTGTTTTTGGTAAAGTTAATCGTCCCGGTTCAGATGAGTTACTGCTCAGCTATGTCTCTCGTTGTCTGACACAAGCACTCTTCGATTATCCACTGATTGCGGGGCGTACTCGCTTTACCGTCAGCCCTAATACACGGATTCGCATTGTCGATGTCAATAATGTAACGGGGAAAAACACCCCGGAAGGGAAAATTCGTACCGGCATTATGTACCAATTCGCTCGCCACCTTGCCGGCGCCAATGATTTCTACCTACCACAGTATCAGGATGAGTTGTACAGTAAATTGAATGAGCGTTACATCCCTCTACATCGCAAGCGTATCGAACAATTAGATCAAGAAGTAAAACTCATATTTATTGATGAGTTACACAATATTAAAGGCATCGATACACTGTGGGAAGCACTGCAAACAGAGGACCGCGAGCAACGAAAATTCGGTGTTCGTACCGTGTTCGCCTCTCAGTATCTTGATGATTATCCAAAATCTATTCTGGAGTCAGCCAACTCGCTCTATTTAATGCGCGTTAGAACCAAAGACTTCCCTGTACTACAAGAAACCTTCAATGTGCCGCGCACAACACTCCTTAAACTTCTGAGCACCACGCCGGGACCGGCATCGGATGGCAGTGGTGTCACTTTCCTTGCCGTATTCCGAACTACCAACGGTAACGTCGCTCAGTTGCTGAAAAACACGGCGGGTCCACTGCGATTATGGGCGTTGAACTCAACACCGGTTAACCGTGCTTTGCGCAACATGTTATATGACGCATTGGACGGCAAAACCGCACGTAGGCTGTTGGCGGATACGTTCCCTGGTGGATCTGCAGAGAAACATATTCAGATGATGAAAAAACGTGCCGGTAATGACGATGAAGACAGTGTCATTCGACAACTGGCCGACGAGTTAATTGCCAAGGCTGGCTATATCCAAGGCAACGCCGCATAGCACCAACACACTGCAACCAAGGATTCAAAACCATCAACATCGAGATGTGAACGGTGAAACGCATTATTACCGCTATCTTAAACTCGCAGTTTAGACACTTATTCCACCCCACAGATTTACTTCTCTTCTTTCTATTCGTTTGCATCTTGTTTCTATCTGTCTCAATGACCCTTATGGTAAGGCGCTAATCATGCACTCAAATCGTTATTTCGCTGGCCGATTCAGTCTCTTGGCCAGCTTGATTCTATCCGCTTGCCTACCTGGACACGCCTTAGCATATCCAGTGGAAGTTATGTCCAGTGTCCCAATACAGACTCAAGTGGCTCCCGCACTTGGGGCCATAAACGGGACTTTGACTGAGATTGCCACCACTCAACATCAAGTTGGCGCGGCCATTAATCAAAATGGAGGAAAGGTGGCCACCCAAATTGAACAAGCGGCACAGGCTCAACGTGATCAGGATATTTTCGCTAGACAGGCTGAGAAACTTGAGCAGGCGCGTAGAACCTACACCATTCCCGATAGCATCTGTTCTGAATCCGGTTCTGGTGTAGCGGCTCAAGTACAAAGTGGCGCACGGGCTCATCAAGGAGCATTGGCCAGTGGCGGAGGAATTAGTAATAACACCATTCGTCAAGGAGTGACCGCACCACCACCACCACTGGAGCAAGCACAATTTCGCACAGCAGCTATACATGCTGATTATTGTGATGCTACAGATGTAGCGGCTTACGGTGGGACTGCTTTATGCAAGGCTATTTCAGTACTTCCGGGGGGAGATAAGCGATTAACCTCTTTGCTGGATGGCGCAGGTAAAGACGGAAAGATACCAGACCTCACTTTCAACCAACAACAAACTGATGCTGCCATGGCATACGCCATTAACAGTGCGCCAGCTGCCGCAGGTAAGCAGTTGGGAAAAGGTGAAGTCAAAACAACTTCCGGTCAGCAATATATTGGGATCATGACCCAATACGAAGCGATTAACTCCGCTGCCCGTGAACCCATGCTGGCGATGATCGCCGCAAGTCAGCCTAACGAGGCTACAAAAGACGTGATCACAAAGGAAACATTACGTTCTCCGTCAGCTGCTGCCTATTTCAGCCGTACTGCCTCAGAAGAGGCTAAAAGTACCGGCATAATGTCCGAACGAGAGTTTGAGCAATTCGAGGCTGGTCGACGCTATGCCAATACCGAATATCTAAATGACATTTCAAATATGGAAGGGGATCTTCTGTTGCGTGAAGCTATTCTTATTCAGTCCCAACAAAATTGGCTGTTATTAGGCATCAAACGTGAAATGCAGAAAAACAACATCCTCCAAGGTCAACAGCTGTCTCTCGCCGCAACGGAGAATTACCGTCCGCAATTGCAAGCAAAAATGCGTGAAGTGAACGCGGGGATATCCAGAAATGACTAATAAAACAGAAAAATCGCCTCAGTGGGGAAAACGTTTAAGCAAAGGTTTGTATTACTCGACTAACATAATTTTACCGCTTTCAGAAGTACGCTACGCGGCGTCTAAAATAGGGCCGTCGCTGCTCAATAATTTCAAAAGACTCAAACACCTCTCTCCGTCTAATCAATTGGAATTAAAGTTAAAAAAACCCATATTGAGCTTTGAACAAGCAGTAGCCGCCAGTGGTCTTCCAGTCAGTGTCCTATTACGTCGATTTAAGCGCCGAAAAACAGTATGCCTCATTCTGGCTGCAGTTCCGTCGTTACTGGTTATAGGTCTTCTTTTGGCAATCGCAGTAAGTCGCATCTATACACCTCTAGTACTTGTAAAAGGTTTTGTACTAATACTGGTGTTGCTATCTCTGGCTGCAGTGCCATTTGTCCAGGCACTTGTTTGTACCTGGCGATTATGGCAACTGAACCAGCAACGAGCTTCGCCAGAAGAACGCGGTGGGTTTAACGACTTTTTAACAGAAGTTGCCTGGTTTAAATCAACAATTTCATCATCACCGCAAGTAAAGAGTAAAAAAGGATTGCTTGATATACGTAAATGACCCTAAAACACCGGTGATCGACCTTCAGCTTTAACTCTCTACTATCCCATTCGCTTTTCCATCCTCACCTGTTAACCCAGGCGGGCACCTCCTTATATCTGCGAGTTAATACTATGAATGCCATACGAAAAATAATGGCTGGCGCATTGTTATATCTGTTTACCGCCAGTACCTGGGCCGATACAACGGTAGGTTTTAGCTCCATTGAGCAGGCAGCTAAACGCAGTTCCGACTTATCACGTCAAATCCTGGTTATGATTTTCGGTGACGTTGTCACCAATCCATTATCGACCGATTCCAGTATGATCGGTCAGATGTTCTTCGTTTTTAACGGTATCGTTATGGCTATTGCCGTTGTCTGGTTCCTGCTTGTTACACTCAAGCATCTAGTCAAAGCTGGCCAGAATGGACAGATTTTTAACCAAGGCAGCTCAATGGTTGGACCAGTGAGCACCGCTGCGGGTTTTCTGACTCTAGTTCCTACTGTTTCTGGCTGGTCAATTGCTCAACTCACCTTCTTGTGGGCCGCTTCGGTTATGGGTATTGGCAGCGCCAATCTGGTGACTGACCGTATCGTTGATTTACTAGAGGATGGCTATTCTCTGGTGGTACAACCCGTAGCCCCCCAAACTATCGGGGCAGCGCGGGCTATCTATGAAATGAACCTCTGTTTGTACGGCATCAATA
This sequence comes from Yersinia sp. Marseille-Q3913, assembly GCF_963892745.1. Taxonomy (NCBI): domain Bacteria; kingdom Pseudomonadati; phylum Pseudomonadota; class Gammaproteobacteria; order Enterobacterales; family Yersiniaceae; genus Yersinia; species Yersinia sp. Marseille-Q3913. The sequence goes on from NZ_CAWQAF010000042.1 coordinate 5,242, forward strand.
GTGAACTCAATACTATGTACCAACAATATGGTCAAGGTGGCACGCCATTGATGCGAATCAGCACCCTGTCAGATGGCTTTGAAATTGGGAACGGCAGTGCTCTATGCGGGTCAGCCCGTCTTCCAGAAAGTCTCATTGATCAAACAACAAACTGGTTATTCCCGGTACCGATTAATACTGAAAGCATCATCAATGCACAACGTAGTGCAATGAACGAAATGCAAAATACTCTCTCTCAGTCAGCATCTCAATTTGTTACCTCTTTGGTAAATAAACAGATAAATGGTAGTGGCTCTCTTCCCGATGCAGAAACTGATATACAAAAAGCGGCTCGAGCTTATGAAGATAGAATAAATCAGGCATTAAATGCGCAGGGACAAGCAGATCAATTAGCCTCTGTTTTGACGGCTCAATTGAAAAAGAATGGATGGCTCGCATTAGGCTCTTGGTATCAAACATTCGCTACAGCTAACAACAAAATTAATGAGGCAGTTCAACTCAAACCTGTAATTGCAGGTATGTCTGGAGTGGGTGATTTAGGCGCAGGTGATGTCTACACTAGCATCAAAACAGCATATCAAGCACAAACTCAAAATTCGACCTATACCCCACCATTGGGGACTCAAAGTACCAAAGACTCTCAGCAAGCAACTGATGCCTCAACATCTGACGCAGTATTCGTTGGTATCTTTAACGGCCCAATGTTGAGGCTGGCAAACTTTATTGCCACGTCCCAAATAGGAAATTTGACCGTTGGAAGTGATCAGATGAACCCTTTGTTAAAAATGAAAGCTGTAGGCGACTATACCTTAGGCGGTGCCGAAATTATTTATACCGTATTTAGCGCAGCCAGAATCGCCGCTGAAACGGCCTCCGACAGTTTGATTATAAAAGTTGTCTCTTTAGGACTTGGTAGTTTTGCTAAAAATGCAATTTTAGCAGCGGCTCCTGCTGTTTATTTCATATTACTTTTGTTACTTAGTGTCGGTTTTAGCCTGTCAATATACTTACCTTTTATACCCTTTATTTATTGGTTAGCATCTGCTGCTAACTGGATTGTCAGTGTATTGGTTGGTGCTACAGGAGGAACCCTTTGGGCAGCAACCCATATTGCCACTGAAAGAGATGGAGGACACAGGTCTGCCTACGGTTACATTTTTCTTATCGATGTCATGATTAGACCTATGCTGATGGTGTTTGGTTTTGTTTTTGCAAGCATAGTGATAGTCGCACTAGGCACGTTACTTAACCTAATGTTCGGCGCAACAATAGCCAATGTACAGGCAAATTCATTTACCGGCTTGATTTCATTAGTCGGTATTTTAATGGTTTATGCAAGGATCTGTACTACGACCGTGACCCGAGTTTTTGCTCTGCAAGTTACCATGCCGGACTACATCATTTCTTGGTTAGGTGGGCGTGAAGCAGCTGGTATTCTTGGTGGAATGGCTGAGTCAACTAAAAGCATATTTGCTGGATTTGGTCGTGGACTTGAGAGGACTCCAGGGTTAAAATCAAATAATAAAGGAAGTAGCGATAATTCCGATGGCATAAAATAGCTATGATAAGGAAAGATGAATGAAATCAATAAAAATGATCGGCACGATTCATATTCTTGCTGCTATTTTCACAATAGCTTCATTATTTACCATCTATTACTACTTTGATAGCCGTGGTCATGCAGGAATTACCTATTTATCAGTTACCAGCTTAATTGCTATATCATTATGGGCTGTCTTATATTTTTTAAGAAAATCCATTAGCACTGATATAGCTACAGTTGTCGCAAATAATACTAATTCCAACTTTTCTCCAGATAAAAATCTGACATTTGTTGATATCAACAAAGGAAAGTTTGTAGGCATAGACTCTAATAGTAAGGCAATGCTAATTATATCTTTAGATAATAAAGATTTTGCTAATGGCTTTATAGCTGAATTTGATGAATGGAAAGGATATGAGCTAGAAGATTGCAACTTAACATTGAAGTTCAATAATATCCAACGCCCAACTTTCAGCATCAATAGCAA
>NZ_CAWQAF010000043.1:0-5014 GCF_963892745.1 Yersinia sp. Marseille-Q3913
ATCCATCCTGTGGCTTATGACTTTGCTCCAGTTCGTGCAACTTATCTGCACCTGATTTTGGCTGTAGAATCTCGGAAGATGACACCTGCCGGTCAACCTCATAACCCGCTAATATACGTTGCTGAGGATCACTAAGCGGTAGCGGTTTCTCTCCCCCCTCATTAAACCATCCTACCAACCCACATGCCTGATTGACAAAAGTACGGCTCCCCTCAAAGACCATCACTTCCCCAGATTTCTCTTCTGCTATCGTCATAGCACCCGCGATATGCTGGCCATCAGAGATAAATGGATTGGCTATTTCTATCAGTTCACCACGATCCTGTACTTGTACGATTCCATCATGCCGATACTGAATGACGCCGTCGCGATTAATTTGAGTATCATAGCCTTCCATGTTGAATGGTCTGCAATCATCAGCTGCTGCACACCGGATACCATTCTCAGAAAGCGGTGGTGTTTTGTTAGCACGTTTAAGTCGATACGACCAGCCACGCAACTGTGCAATAGCCGCTTGGTCATGCTTAAGGGCCTGTTGCTCTACCCAGGCGCGATAATTCAACCTGCGATTTGCTGGGTCGGCATTGAATACTTTTTTCTCTGCTTTAATCGCGATACGCAAGGCAGCTATAGCTTTCATTCGTTCAACTTCAATGATGTGATAAGTCAACTTGCGGAGCAATGGATCACCGATGGCGATTCGCGCTCTGGCTTTCTGCCAGGCAAAACGCTTAGCCACATGTTGGTAACGTTGCTTGAGTGTACCACCCTCCAACTTAGGCTTTATCCATGCAGACTTATAAGCCTGATAGCGTGCTTTCAAATCCTCTCGAGCAACGGCTCTGGCCAGACGTCGGTCGATTCGGGCAGTGTTATCCCGAGCATGTAGACGAGGCTCATAAATAAACTCTCGTTTATAATTAGAATGAATAATGTTGTCATTATCATCGGTCAACATCACGATTTCCGGTGACGGTTCAAACTTACCCAGCGTCTCTTCAAGGCAATACAAGGTCAGGTCTGGATGCAGACAACTGGCTTTTATAGGAGGCAGGCTTTCATCTTCGCGGGAATAAATCGCTAATCCCTCCCCTTTGGGTTTTAACTCCAGCCCTGCACGAATAAGTTCAGTATGAATAGCATTCCATGAAGGGTTATCCCCTGCCACAATCTCACCAATACTTTGACGACACTCTCCTGTCACATAGCTAAACAGACTCTCTGAGTCAGCGTAATACTCCAATTGCTTAGCTTTACGGGGGATAGATTTAAAGTCATTTTTACTGCGCACGACCTGGTGTGATCCATTCACTTTCCACGCCCCATTATCCGGGGTGAAATCATGCTTCATCTCCAGATGGCGACAGGCTTTATGCAATGTATCAACATCATTATAGAGATTAGCGGCGCGGTATGATTTAGGGTTAATGCGGTTCGCGGCAATATGGCAATGCACATTATCTGTATCTCTATGCACGGCAACGACGTACTGATGATCGGCCATACCGAGTTGCTTCAAGCAGTATCGAGCACTATCAAAAATTTGCTCGTCAGTCGGTGTATCTTCTTCACGCCAGGACAAGATGCAGTGATAAACAGCATCCACACAACGCGTGTTTTGCATCGCAACAGCGTTCATTTCAGCCGACGCAGTTTCCAGGCTGAAACAATTGGTTTCGCAAACAACGTTTCCACTTTTAATCTGCTGAGTACCATCATCAAACATGGCCAACACGGTTTGGTCTTCTACAGAAGCTTTCCGGTCGAGATAATCAATCAGACGATCAAAGATAGCCGCCTTAGAACGTGAAGGTCGGATGTAGGGATTATCAGGAGAGATAGGCATATCAGGTTTGACTTCATCACGAAGAGTCAAATAACTCACCAGTTGAATAAAACTGGAACGACCATCTCGCCGTTTTTCTGGAACAATTGGGATCATGCTTTTTCTCGCTCTGCAGCTAAACCATCAATACCCAAGTCAATACTAATAATCGCCTTTTTGATAGCCACAAGCACCTCAGAGTACTCTTTGCTAAATACCTCACTGACATTGCCCCGCCCCTCATTAAAGAGGTGTTTTTGCAACCCTCCAAGTCGGCGAAGTTCCATTATCATTTCGGTATCGCATTTTGATTCAATACGACGTCCCAAGCCACTACGAAGCATATAGGCTCCCACACTTAAGCCTGATGCTTTTGCTTTTGTTGCAATGATTTCCTTTTCCTCTGGGTAACAGCGAATGCTGGGCAGCAGGGCTGTTCTGTTCCGGCTTTCGCTTTTACTCATGGTGATAATTTCCCTTACAGTCTCGTAGTCTCAGTCTAGCGGGTGTCGGGGCTCTGCCCTGACCAGGTTGTTTTGTAGGGCCGACTGCGTGCAGGCGGTGCTACAAAACATATCCTGTCCCATATTTGGAATCAGATATTTGTATTTTGCCCTAAATGGCCTGAGAAGTCATTACACCATGGGAGAACTTTTTTCGGAGTTGTGCCGATTTGAAACGCCCGTATACTATTGTCGTATCTAAAATTTTTCGAATGGGGAAATATGGCATATGGCGGCAAAAAATCATTACAGTACTGAGCAGTTAGAATTAGCAAAAGTACAATTATCTGAATTACCGGATTTGAGAACAGAGCGTCTCACGGGTAAGGAAGTATTGGCAGGATTGAAAGAGCAAATTTTAATTCTGGCTACGCAAAAAGGATATACAGCTAAAGATATAAAATCGGCATTGGAAAGTTGCGAAATTATTGTCAGTGAAAGGGCTATTCAGGAAGCCATTAAATCTGTAGCTATGACAAAAAAGAAAGCATCTTCATTATCGAAAGTAAGAAGCATTAAAAAATCAGAAGTAGAAAATACCGGAACTCCTGTGGCAGCACGGAGCTGATAAATCTGTCGGTCATGGCTCAATGCCGTGAACGACAGAAAGGGTAAATTTAATGCAATATAGATTCATATTTCGAATCAATTAATATCCATCAGCGACACTCAATGTGTTGCTGATGGATAAGGAGTTATCACCAGTCGCAGATTGGCATTCCTGGAATTACACCACCGTCACAATCAAACTGAATCATTTTGATGTCATGTTTTATCATCATTTGATAAACAAATTTCCTTAAAGTTTTTGATATTCCTATACGCTTTAACCGTAATACAGCAACTCTCCCGCCCCATAAGTCAATGATAAACCCATACTCATATTCTAAAACCCAATTGACTTGTTGGGTTATCCTACAACCGTACATGCCCAGAACAATATTATCATCAAATGTCATGTGGGCTGTAGAGCAAACAAGACAGCGTTTAACTTCAAGTTCATTACTCATAAGTACTCCTATAGGCGGTGTGATTAGCACCGCCATAAAGATAATTAGGCTTTGATTTTTTTCATTTCTTCTGCCAATTTCCAAAGAGCATTATTGAGTTTTATATCTCCTGTAATCCCATTTACAGAGCGGGTTTTACTGCGTTTACCTTGCGCATTAATGCCATGTAACCCACCTTTTATCATATTTTCCTGAACCCGCTGATAAGTCGTCCATAAATCAGAATTTTGATCCTGCCAACGGCGAGCATTTAAAATTTGGTCTGCGGTAATAGGTTGATGATCGTCTGAATATTTGTACTCTAATGCGGCCTCTGCATAAGCATGTTGCTCGTCATTATTCAACATAATGGATTTCATTTCGTTTCTGGATTCAGTCACTTTATCGAACAGACCTAAAACCTCATAGGCACCTTCGATAACTTGTCCTGCCACATCGCCTTTATGGGGTACACGCACATCACCGAACGTATCACCACATACCAAACCGTTATTACAGACGAAACGAAAAAGGCCGGGGATCATTTGATAGCTACTACTACCGTCATGACTGTTAAGCAAAATAATTTCGGGAACTTCATCATTTTTGCTAAACCCATTACGACGTAGGCGTAACATATGGCGAGTATGTCCGCGCTTATTCTCATCACGAACACGAGTTTGACAGGCATAAAATGGTTGAAAGCCCTCATCTCGCAGCTTTTCTAAAAGTGTGATCGTCGGAATGTAGGTGTAGCGTTCGCTGCGCGATTCATGTTTTTCTTCTGAGAAAACACTTGGTACATATCTTTCTAGCTCATCATTGGTCAGCGGGCGTTCTTGACGGATAACAGTCGCATTACCAAAACCGGTATATAAACGTTGCATATTAATTCTCCTTTGAGTTTGTTTCTGGTGTCACTCTTTTTCCGGCTTTGCCGGGCTCAGAGCGTCTTGTGCTGTGACAATGAGACCGGGATGAGGTATGAGCCGTAGATGCAAGGGCGTTACCGCATGCCGCACGCGCAAGCGAACGACCGCAGGGAGTAAGTGCGAACGGGAGAAGATAACGGCGTAAGCGTACCCTTGTGACTACGGCGCCTCAGCCCAGCGTCTGTCACGGCATAAGGCACTCTGTGCTCAGCCTGTGGACTAAAAGAGTGATGACGATACTCTCAACCTAGTGCAACCAGGTTTCCTTGACGTTGCCACTATCAGTGGCAACAGTTGAAGCGGCGCGGGCTATGCCCGCTGCAAGCGTGGAGTTTTCGGTTGAAGCCGGTTCAATACCGACATCAACCGATTGGCGGGCAAAAAAACCGCCCATAAGGACGGCAGTAGGCACAATATTTTTCGCTAAGTGATACATCCATTATATACGCGGACTAAGTACAGCCGGGGTCCTCCGATCAGTTGGCTCTTTCTCTGATGAGTTTCAGCACGGCCTCCACACAGGGAAGCAGCGTGACCGAATCCATCCCATCGTCGGGGTTATCAAAACACAGGGTTGACTCGCAGTTAATATTGTCTTCTAGCCAACTGGCTAAAATTTCCAACCCCTTAATAATTTCAGTTCGAGTCATCTGTTCTGTTTCAGTCTGAGCGATATTTACCGCAGTATCGATAAAATGCTGGGGCATAGTGTTATTCCTTGTCTGTTAGTCTTTTTCTGGTGTCCCTCTTTAGAGTTTCACGCAC
>NZ_CAWQAF010000044.1:0-93490 GCF_963892745.1 Yersinia sp. Marseille-Q3913
CAGAAGCTAAAAGGCCTGAGTCCGGTAGAGTATCGAACTCAGGCCCAGATAACCGCCTGACAAACCGTCCAACTTTATGGGGTCAGTTCATCGAGTCTGGCTTAAGCGCTTTAGCCACTGTTACTGATTGAGCATAATCGCCCGAACTCTATCTAAATCTTCTTGAGTATCAACCCCTACCGCCGGCACGGCTTTGGCGACCGCCACGTGGATTTTCTCGCCATACCACAGCACACGAAGTTGTTCTAACAGTTCGATTTGCTCAAGTTTACTCGGTGCCCAGTTAACATAACGGCGGATAAAACCGGCACGATAGGCGTAGATACCAATATGACGCAAGAAACAGTCGCCAATGCTCTCTTTTGATTGCGCAAAACGCTCTCTTTCCCACGGAATAGCGGCACGGGAGAAATAGAGCGCATAACCTTGAGCATCCATCACCACTTTGACCGCATTAGGGTTAAATGCTTCTTCGCTGTTTTCAATTGGCACTGCCAGTGTTGCCATACCAGCACTACATGCCGCCAGGTTATCAGCTACCTGGCGAATAATAACGGGTGGTATCAGGGGTTCATCACCCTGCACATTGACGATAATATCATCATCCGCAAAGCCATAACGTTCAATGACTTCCGCTAAACGCTCAGTACCTGATTGATGATCTGCGCGGGTCAGGCACACTTCGCCCCCCACGGCTTCAACGGCTTTAACCACTTCCGGATGATCTGTTGCCACAATCACCCGAGAAGCGCCAGATGCCAGCGCGCGCTCCATCACATGGACGACCATCGGTTTGCCAGCAATATCAGCCAATGGCTTACCGGGTAAACGGGTTGAAGCATAGCGAGCGGGAATTATGGCAATAAAACTCATGCGTGCTTCTCATCAATTGACAGTGGGCGGGCTTCGTTTTCCAACAATACCGGAATGCCATCGCGCACCGGGTAGGCCAGATTGTCAGCCTTACATACCAGCTCAAGATTTTCTTTATTGAAGTACAACTTGCCGTTGCAGACCGGACAGGCAACGATTTCGAGTAAACGATGATCCATACATCCCCCAGAGTGGAGTTTAGCCAGCAGGAAAGTTGTCGAGGATACCATATCCGTAGATGCAGGTTAACTGCGTCGACACCGTCATACATATCAACGATTAATAACAAGCAGTTATGTTAATTAGCATCAATATAAGTAAATACGCGCCCTAATCAGGAGAGATAAATGTTGGGTTTGTTATTGATATGTTGAATGGCGAGGAGTAGAATTTGTGACCTACATCACAAAATTGTGTATATCGAGTAAGAAATGAAAGTATTCCATAAAATCATTGCGCTGTTTGCTAACTTCAGCAACTAAGCCGCAAAAATACAAATAGAAGCACCTGCAAAATCGCCCGGCAATCAGTGCGTTGGTTGAATAGAGGCAAAAAAACTAACGGCTACCCTTGGGTAGCCGTTTGCTTAGAAAGCAATCACATCTGCTGCTGACGGCCCATGAATACTACGATAAGTAGAGAATTCCACATCCTGCCCTTCACTCAGTGATCTGTTTTTGGTGTTGGCAATGGCTGTCTTACTTACATACACATCCAAACTACCATCGTGTGGTGAAATGAAGCCGTAACCTTCAGACTGATTGAACCATTTCACGCGACCCATTTTTAACGTCATAATAAATTTCCTTTTACTGGGCATCCTAACAACTCATTTTTATTTATTGTTTAGATGCAGTTGCCCATCCTAAAGTTTTCTGATTAAACCTCTATGAGCTTGATTGTATGAAAAAACCCGCATAAGTACGGGCCTTAAAATTTTGCTATCCGGATAAATAATTAGCACCTATGTATAATTACTTTCCAAAATAATCCAAACATTATTGTTCTGAATGACCAACAATATCTGTAACCACCACCCACGCAGCTTTATCTGCCATAAGGCACTCAGCGCTAGTGGGAATAAATAATAGTGGGGCTGCTTATAAACATTACTTATGGGAGTTACTATCGGAGATACTAGAAGATTCGCCTTTGAAGCGGTATCGAAAGATAACGTCTTGGGGGGAACTGCTCTGCTTTACTCTCGTACAGGTTTACACATAAATAGGTCTGTATCACAGGCCAGCGGCTATTAACTCACAAAAAAGAACACCGTGCAACTATTTTATCTGGATTTATGCATTAAATCGCAGCATGAATGAGATGCTACGCATAAAAAACCAATATTCTCCGCTGCTTACCAGCCAATTTATCGATATCAACCTAAAATGAAAACTGAATATACCTGCGCCGCAGACACCATTATCTGGCGGTTACGGCCCCGATAGGCAAGAAGGAGCGACCTGATTATGAGCCACCCGCTATTTATCCATCCCGATGAGATCCGCGCCAGATTCTCACGCGCCATGTCCGATATGTATCAGGCCGAAGTCCCACTTTACGGTAGCTTATTACAGTTGGTTGCCGACACCAATAAACAGACGATAAATCAGCAACCTGCACTAGCGCGCCAGCTGCGCCAAACAGGAGAGATTGAACGGCTTAGCATGGAGCGGCACGGCGCTATTCGCGTGGGGACTGCTACTGAACTTGCGATGCTACGCCGCCTTTTCGCCGTGATGGGCATGGAAGCTGTCGGCTATTATGACCTGGCTCCTGCGGGTGTGCCGGTGCACTCGACGGCCTTCCGTGCGGTGCATGAAGCTTCGCTACAAATCTGTCCGTTCAGAATTTTTACGTCATTACTGCGTTTGGAGTTGATTGAGCAACCTGAGTTGCGGCAACGGGCTGCCGATATTTTGGCAAAAAGATCAATTTTCACCTCGCGAGCTATCGAGTTGATTATTCAGTCTGAAACCGCTGGCGGGCTGACCAGTAGCGAGGCCGATGATTTTACCACTCAGTCACTAGAGACGTTCCGCTGGCATAATCAAGCAACGGTCAGTGCTGAAGTCTATCAGCAACTACATGACCAGCATCGATTGCTTGCCGATGTGGTGGCTTTCAAAGGGCCGCATATTAACCACCTGACCCCACGTACGTTGAATATCGACGCCGTACAATTGGCGATGCCTCAGCATAATATTACCCCTAAGGCGGTGATTGAAGGCCCCCCACCACGCAACTGCCCAATACTGCTACGACAAACCAGTTTTAAAGCGCTGGAGGAGAAAATCGCGTTTGTCTCCACCGATGGGCAGGTCATTCAGGGGTATCACACCGCCCGGTTTGGCGAGATAGAGCAACGCGGAGCCGCATTGACAGCCAAGGGCCGCAGCCTATATGACCGTTTGCTTCAAGCAGCACAGGATCAATTGCAAGTTCCCGCGAATGAAAAAAATGCCGCACAATACATGACTATTCTTAGCGAGCAATTTAGTCAGTTTCCAGATAATTATCAGGCGATGCGTGCCGAGAAGCTCGCTTTCTTCCGCTATTTCCCCACAGAAAAAAGCCGTAGCGTACCGACCGAATCAATACAATCGTTGACGCTAGATGAGTTAATTGACGCGGAGATCATCCAATATGAACCTTTGGTCTATGAGGATTTTCTGCCAGTCAGTGCTGCCGGTATTTTTCAGTCGAATTTAGGGGATAAAGGGCAGAGTCATTTTGCCGAACACTCCAGTCAGCAAGATTTTCAGCGTGATTTGGGTATAGCGGTGATGGATGAATTACAACTGTACGAAGAGACTCAGCAGCGTTCACTTAGGATATGTGCAACAGCTCTGAAGCTCGCGCAGCTGAATGTATAGCGCTGGGCTATTTTGAATTTGAATGTTGAGATAATGCCTCTATTTTCAGCAGCAAAGATTCAGCCTGATCGGGTGGCAACTGCGCATCTACTGGCAAATACCACCAATTAGGCTGAGCGAAAGTTCGGCATTTGACGGCATCTTTTTCGGTCATCAGTAAAATTTGTGTGCCAGCGGTCAGTGGGCTAAGTTGCACCAATGAATAATCCTGATGGTCGGCAAAGGCATACTCATTTTCAGGCTCAATCCCCAGCATACTCAATGTGGTAAAAAAGCGCGGAGGGTGACCAATACCGGCCATAGCAATGACATGCTGTAACTGCCGTGCCGGCTGACGCTCCCCCGTCGCCAGATTGACCGCCTCCCGTGCGACCAGTTGCATTGGGATCTCTCCCGCTGCGGCGACACCACCATTAGTGATAACCGCATCCACTGAGTGCAATCGCCCTGCCCGTTCGCGCATCGGGCCTGCGGGTAACCACCAGCCGTTGCCAAAACGGCGCACACCATCAATCACCACCAGTTCAACATCGCGCTGTAGTGCATAGTGCTGTAAACCATCATCGGTGATGATAAAGTCCAGCGTATGACATTTCAGTAACGCCTTGATTGCCTCAGCACGTTTTGGCGCTACCGCCACTGGCGCACCAGTGCGTTGAAAAATCAACACCGGTTCATCACCCGCCTGCGCCGTGGTGGTTTCATTAGTCAGCACTAACGGATACACGGCGGACTTACCACCATAACCACGGGAGACTACTCCAACACGGTAGCCCCGTAGTTGTAACTGCTCCACCAGCCAGATGACGACAGGCGTCTTACCATTGCCCCCCGCAGTCAGGTTACCGACAATGATAACCGGAACTGGCGAGCGCCAGGAGCCTCGCAGCCCCAAGCGGTAACTGGCCCGGATAATCCAGCTGATTGCGCCGTATACCCAAGAGAGGGGTAACAGCAGCAAATAGAGCCAGGAGTCTCCTGACCAGATACGCTCAATCATTGGCCGAACTGCATACGGTTAAGTTGGGCATAAGCACCTTGCTTCGCCAACAATTCTGCATGTACACCACGTTCTACGATGCGCCCATCTTCAATAACCAATATTTCATCCGCTTTTTCAATCGTTGATAAACGATGAGCAATAATCAGTGAAGTACGGTTTTTCTGTAGCTCGTCCAGGGCGGCCTGAATTGCCCGCTCAGACTCAGTATCCAGCGCCGAAGTGGCTTCATCCAGAATCAAGATTGGGCAGTCACGTAATAATGCTCGGGCAATGGCAATTCGCTGACGCTGCCCCCCGGAAAGCATCACGCCGTTTTCACCAATAACGGTATCCAGGCCATGATCCATTTTATTGATAAAGTCCATGGCATACGCCATACGAGCAGCTTCTTCGATTTCAGCACGGCTGTACTGATCATCACGGGCGTAAGCGATATTGTTCGCTACTGTGTCATTGAACAGATGAACGTTTTGCGAGACTAACGCAACTTGGTTGCGCAAAGCCCCGAGTCGGTAATCGCGCAGATCGTGTCCATCCAACAAAATACTGCCGTCACTAACATCATAAAAACGGGTTAGCAAATTGGCGATGGTCGACTTACCTGAGCCTGAACGCCCTACCAATGCCACGGTTTTGCCCGCTTCAATGTGCATATTGATATCATTCAGTGCTGGGGTCTCTTTGCCTGGATAGTAGAAGGTCACATGCTGGAATTCGATTTCGCCTCTAGCACGTTCAACTTCCAGTTTACCCTCGTCTTTTTCCTGCTCCATATCCAAAATGGTGAATAACGTTTGGCAAGCAGCCATACCACGCTGGAACTGTGCATTCACATTGGTAAGTGATTTCAATGGGCGCATCAGAGCAATCATTGCAGAGAATACGACAGTGATAGTACCGGCTGTCAGGGTTTCCATCACGCTTGGGAAACTTGCTGCATAGAGCACGAATGCCAAGGCAAAAGAGGCAATTAGCTGAATAATCGGATCAGAAATGGAAGAGGCAGAAACCAGTTTCATTCCCTGCTGGCGCATACGGTTACTGACGGTATCGAAACGTTCGGTTTCAACTTTCTGTCCACCAAAGATCAACACCTCTTTGTGCCCTTTAAGCATTTGCTCGGCACTGGTGGTCACTTCACCCATGGTACTTTGCATATTTTTACTGATATTACGAAAGCGCTTAGAAACCAATCGGATAGAGATCGAAACAATCGGCGCAATGACGATTAAAATCACTGACAGCTGCCAGCTATAATAAAACATCATAATGAACAAACCGATGATAGAAGCCCCTTCCCGCACCACTGTCACCAATGCACTGGAAGATGATGCCGCGACCTGCTCGGAGTCATAGGTAATACGCGATAACAGTGTACCGGTCGATTGCTGGTCAAAAAAGGATACCGGCATCCCCATCATATGGCTGAACAATCGGCGGCGAATATGCATCACCACTTTGCCCGATACCCATGAGATACAGTAGCTGGAAATAAAACCGGTTAGCCCACGAACAACCATCAAACCGATGACGGCCAGTGGCATCCATTTTAAAATTGAGCTATCCGCATGACCGAATCCATCGTCTAGCAATGGTTTCAGCAACGACAACATAAAGGTATCACTGGCAGCATTTAGGATTAATGCTATCGCCGCAACAACAAGACCGGTCTTATAAGGAGTGATCGTTGGCCAGAGGCGACGAAACGTCTGCCAAGTGGATAGATCTTTATCATTCATCATGCAAATACCAGCACCAGAAGAAATAGCGGCCTATTCTACTCATTATGGCCACCAACACCAAACCGCTGATGATACCAGCGTGGCATTAATTGTTCGCGATAACCCTTAACTTGCCAATTATCATTGTAAAAATAAATACTTAACTGCCCGGATACTGATGTTTCTCGCCAAATAATGTTATTTTTTTGATAGCGCTTAATCACTTTTTTCGTTGGTAGCTGCCATTGGTTATAGCGCGCGGCAGAAGCAAACGCCAATTCGGGTTTCACTGCCCGCAGAAAAGGTGCGGTCGAAGAGGTATTACTACCGTGGTGAGGGACTTGCAGCACTGTTGCAGCTAGTTTAGCGCGGGATTGCTTAATCAATTGCAATTCTCCCTGAGTCTCAAGGTCACCGGTCAATAACAAACTGTGTTTGCCATCACCGATGCGAATAACACATGAATCATCATTTTGGGCATTAGTCACCTCTGTTTTAGGCCACAAAACCTCAAAATCTAAACCTTGCCACTGCCAAGTAACCCCTTGTTTACAAGGTAAACTATTTACAATACCGGTTACGGGAAACGGCGCACGAACACTCGCCTGTGGAAAAATGGCCTGAATCTCAGCAAGCCCCCCAGTATGATCCTGATGGTCATGACTTAGAATAATCTGCTCAACAGTAATACCGCGCCATCGCAAATAAGGAAGAATCACTACAGTAGCCATGCTGCCCGTGTTCCAACGATTACCCGTGTCAAAGATAATCGCTTTCCCCTCACGCTCAATAACTATTGCCAGACCATGCCCAATATCCAGCATATCAACGCGCCAGTGATATTCATCACGCCTATGACTGAATAGTGCCAAATTGACACATAGCACCATGACCCCAATGGGATAGCTTCGCCACCATTGGAAACGCCAGATGAGTATGGCTAGCCAGCCACCATAGCCAAGTACAACTGATGTGCCCCCCGTATGCAACCACCCCGATCTCAGTTGATTGAGCGGCAAGAGAACCACGGTAAGTGACATATCGGCCATAAACCAAAATATGCCAGCCATGGTTGGAAGCAGCGTGAATGCCAGCGCCAGCAACATGCAAGGTACAGTAAGCAAAGAAATAAGTGGCACTGCCCATAAATTTGCAGGTATCGAAAATAAGCTGACACCATGAAACAAGCTAATTTGCAGTGGCATCAACAACAGCATCATACCAAATTGCAAATGGAACCACCGGATAACCACCCCAGCCCACCCCACTCGAAAGCGCGCGGAAATGGGCACCCAGTGATACCAACATAGCAAGCTAAATACCGCCAGACAGGAGAGCCAGAAGCTGTCTGAGAGTACGGCGAGTGGTTCGCTCAGTAAAATTAGCGCCAGCCCCCATAACCAGACTTGCCATGTGCTGCATGAAATACCAAATAGCCGGAGCAACAACCACAGAGTTAATGCTATAGCAGCCCTGACTGCCGGTGGATTTGCACCCGCCAACCAAACATATATCATTGCCGCCAGCCAACCAATTAGCAGCGGAAACAGTGGCCCAACCCATTTGACGGGTAATAAGAGTTGTACTGCCCGCGCCAATACTCCTCCGAATAGAGCTGCCAGAGCAATGTGCAGCCCCGAAATCGCCATCAGGTGTGCTGTCCCGGTATCACGTAAAAGCGCCCATTGTGGCTTATCCAGCTGTTTCCTTTCACCAAAAGCCAGCGCCAGCAATGTCTGTCGCTGATCATAGGGCGCTAGCTGCTGTTCAATGGCGCTGATGGCCTGCTGGCGCAGATTGCAGCGTCCATCAAGTAACTCAGCCTTAATAATACGTCCTTGCAATGGATGGCGGTTTGCTATTGCCCAGCGTTGGCTGTCAAAGCCACCTTCATTTAATAAGCTGTGAACGGCCCGCATCCGCAAGCTCAACGACCATAGTTGTCCAGCGCAATGATGCTCAAGCGCATTTACCCCATGTACGACGACCGCGATAGGGGGAAAGACTCGTTGTCCATTAACTTGTTGAATGCCCAATAGGACTTTTTTATCTTCGACCCATGTAAGACGCGAACTATTTATTGTTGCGACTATTTGCTGCTCGCCCTGAGTTAATGCTCCAATTTGTGCCAGCACCCTATTTCCGTGCCAACTCCCCCATATAAAACTGATCATGACTAATGCCAAAAATTGGCAATAGCTATTACGGATTAACCCGAGTAGTCCGCCTAACATCAGCAACGCGCCAATAATATTGGCTCCGGGCAACTGAGGTAGCAAGATAAGAGGTAATAACCCGACGACTATAGCAGCCGCCGCCTGATCGATTGATAAAGTGATAATAAGCCGTCCATTGTCGCCTACCAGATAGCCTCATGCCATCCGTTCATCTCACAGAGAATAAGTGGATTTTCTACGTTGATGAGTCATGCTGCCAGTACAAAATGCAAGAGTTCAGAGCCAGTTCGCTAACTCTTTTACCCTGTTGCAAAAATAGTGGAGGAAATGCGGGATGTATCTAAAAAAGAAGTGATTTATTTATCGGGAAGGCCGGATATGACGGACAACAGCATTGAGGGATAAAAAAGAAAAACGGTGCCGCGAGAGGCACCGTTTCTTATCAGCGTGTATACCTTAAAACATGAAGTCGCAGCTTGTTAGCGACAACTCCACGTTCTTTGGGCACACATAATAACGCGGTAAGTCGTAAACAACTTAACCGTAGATATTAGCGCGATCACGCAATTCTTTACCTGGCTTAAAGTGTGGAACGTACTTACCTTCCAACTCAACTTTAGCGCCAGTCTTTGGATTACGGCCAACACGCGGAGCACGGTAGTGAAGAGAAAAACTGCCAAATCCTCGGATCTCAATGCGCTCACCTTCAGCTAGTGTTCCAGCCATATGTTCAAGCATTTCTTTCACTGCATCCTCAACGGCCTTAGCCGGTACATGAGATTGCTGGCCAGCAAGTCTTTCAATAAGTTCAGACTTGGTCATATTACCTCCAAGCTTTGCAGCTAAACTACCGTATAGGGGCGGAAAAACCGCCCCCCGTTATTACTCGCCTTTTGCAGCTTTGAACGCTTCTGCCATTGCGCTAGAGAAGTTGCCTTCTTCTGGCTTGTTGTTAACTGTAGCAATAGCATCTTTCTCATCAGCTTCGTCTTTAGCACGAACAGACAGGCTGATTACGCGGTTTTTGCGGTCAACGCCAGTATATTTGGCTTCAACTTCATCACCTACGTTCAGAACCAGCGTTGCATCTTCAACGCGGTCGCGAGTTGCTTCGGAAGCACGCAGATAACCTTCTACGCCGCCAGCCAATTCAACTGTAGCACCTTTAGCGTCAACTGCAGTTACTTTACCAGTAACAATAGCACCTTTCTTGTTAACAGACAGGTAGTTATTGAACGGGTCTTCTGCCAGTTGTTTCACGCCCAAGGAGATACGTTCGCGTTCTGCGTCAACTTGCAGAACAACAGCTGCGATTTCGTCGCCTTTCTTGTATTCACGAACTGCTTCTTCGCCTGCAACGTTCCAGGAGATGTCAGACAGGTGAACCAGGCCGTCGATGCCGCCGTCCAGGCCGATGAAGATACCGAAGTCAGTGATAGACTTGATTTTACCTTCAACACGGTCGTTTTTGTTGTGGGTTTCTGCAAACAGCTGCCATGGGTTAGATTTGCACTGTTTCAGGCCCAGAGAAATACGACGACGCTCTTCATCGATGTCCAGAACCATAACTTCCACTACGTCGCCAACGTTAACAACTTTAGACGGGTGAATGTTTTTGTTGGTCCAATCCATTTCTGAAACGTGTACCAGACCTTCAACGCCTTCTTCGATCTCTACGAAGCAGCCGTAATCAGTCAGGTTAGTTACACGGCCAGTCAGCTTAGTGCTTTCTGGGTAACGTTTAGCGATAGCAACCCATGGATCTTCGCCCAGCTGTTTCAAGCCAAGGGATACACGAGTACGTTCGCGGTCGAATTTCAGAACTTTAACAGTGATTTCGTCGCCCACATTGACAATTTCGCTTGGGTGTTTAACACGTTTCCAAGCCATGTCAGTAATGTGCAGCAAGCCATCAACACCGCCCAGATCAACGAATGCGCCGTAGTCAGTCAGGTTCTTAACGATACCCTTGACTTCCATGCCTTCTTGCAGGTTTTCCAGCAATTGATCGCGCTCAGCGCTGTTCTCAGATTCGATAACTGCACGACGAGAAACAACGACGTTGTTGCGTTTCTGATCCAGCTTGATGACTTTGAACTCAAGCTCTTTGCCTTCCAGATGCAGAGTATCGCGAACTGGACGCACATCAACCAGTGAACCAGGCAGGAACGCACGGATACCGTTCAGTTCGACTGTAAAGCCGCCCTTCACTTTGCCGTTGATCACACCAGTAACGGTTGCAGCTTCTTCGTAAGCCTTTTCCAGCATCAGCCATGCTTCGTGACGCTTAGCTTTCTCACGGGACAGCAGAGTTTCACCGAAGCCGTCTTCAACAGCGTCCAGTGCAACGTCAACTTCGTCGCCGACTTGAATTTCCAGTTCGCCTTGCGCGTTCTTGAACTGTTCTGCTGGAATTGCTGACTCAGATTTCAGACCGGCGTCAACCAGTACGATATCTTTATCGATAGAAACAACAACACCACGGACGATAGAGCCCGGACGTGTTTCAATTGTTTTCAGGGATTCTTCAAAGAGTTGAGCAAAAGATTCTGTCATGTTTATAATCTTCAGGATTCTTAAGTTTAACGTCCATCTAGCATCCCGCCGGATGGGGTTGTTTCACATGCCTCGCCACATATCCTTGCAGTAAGGTTAAAGTGCTCATCAAAAATAATTTTAATTAAAAAATAAATCGTTGAGAGCTCAGAACTGACCGCATTGACGTCATTTTTTTAACGGCAACGCTAGAATTCGTTGGGCATAAGCCAGCGCCTGTTCGATCACCTGCTCGATTGACATACTGGTTGAATCCAGTACCAACGCATCCGCAGCAGGGACTAAAGGTGCAATAGACCGATTACGATCGCGAGAGTCTCGCTCCTGTATCTCGGCTAAAAGACGTTCAAAGTTAACATTAAACCCCTTTTCCTGCAACTGTAGCATACGTCGGTGCGCACGTTCTTGCGAACTTGCATCAAGAAATATTTTTACCGGTGCATCAGGAAAGACCACGGTGCCCATATCTCGGCCATCGGCAATCAAGCCAGGCGCTTCACGAAATGCCCGTTGGCGGCGTAATAATGCCTCACGGACACGTGGAAAAGCAGCGGCCTGGGATGCGGTGTTACCCACAGTTTCGGTGCGGATCTCATTACTGACATCCTCACCTTCTAAGATCACTTTTAACTGCCCATTCTGTGAGACAAAACGAACATCGAGATGTGCGGCAAGTGGTACTAATGCCTCTTCGGTGCTGATATCAACCTGATGATGCAGCGCCGCTAAAGCCAAAACTCGGTAGATCGCACCAGAATCCAGCAAACGCCAGTCCAACGATTCAGCCAATGCTTTGCAAAGCGTACCTTTACCTGCACCACTTGGTCCATCAACGGTTATCACCGGGGCTATCGCCGTCATTTCTCTCTCCTTTCGGTAGGCAAAACCTCTTGTCTACCCCATCGGGCAAACACAGGAGCAACATTATACGCCGCATCGATGTGAACTGTTACCCCACCCTGGTTCAGTTGCTGAAAATAAGACCACGGCTGTGGCAGGAGTGTAGAAGAGATGGGAAAGATAACCAGAAAAAATATTTATTATTTATGGATTCACGAAAGAGATAAGTGATGGCAGGTAATAAAACAGTCTGTTATCGGCTAAAGAGTGGGCACCTATGGGTGCCCATTTTATGCCGATAGGTTAGCCTGGCTGACTCAATCGGGCTAACTGCTCGAAGTAGTCAGGGAAGGTCTTCGCGGTGCATTTGGGGTCAAGGATGGTTATTGGGATATCGGATAACGCCACCAGTGAGAAACACATCGCCATGCGGTGGTCATTATAGGTTCCGATCTCTGCGGTGATTAACTGCGCAGGGGGGACGACGCGAATATAGTCTTCGCCCTCTTCGACTTGCGCCCCCACTTTTCTTAGCTCAGTTGCCATAGCCGATAAGCGGTCTGTCTCTTTTACCCGCCAGTTATAGATATTACGAATAACAGTCGGGCCATCAGCGAATAGTGCCGTAGTTGCAATGGTCATTGCCGCATCAGGAATGTGGTTCATATCCATATCAATGCCGTGTAATTCACCACGGCTGCACTCAATGAAATCGTCGCCCCAAGTCACTTTTGCGCCCATTTTTTCCAGCACATCAGCAAACCGGATGTCGCCCTGCACACTTTTTTTGCCGATACCCGTGACACGCACTGTGCCGCCTTTAATCGCAGCGGCGGCCAGGAAATAGGAGGCTGAAGAGGCATCGCCTTCAACCAAATAGGTCCCTGGGGTACAATAAGTCTGGCCCCCCTTAATATGGAAGATTTGGTAGTTCTCATGCTTGACATCCACACCAAAGGCGTTCATCAGGTGCAGGGTAATATCGATATAGGGCTTGGAAACCAGCTCACCCTGAATCTGAATTTCGGTGTCCTGTTCAGCCAGCGGGGCCGCCATGAGTAGTGCCGTCAGGAATTGGCTGGAGACACTGCCATCAACCGTCAGGTTGCCACCATAAAAGCCGCCACGTAAGCGCAACGGTGGGTAGTTTTCTTGCTCCAGATAATCAATCTGCGCGCCCCCCTGGCGCAATGCATCCACCAGATGACCAATTGGCCGCTCTTTCATACGCGGTTCGCCGGTTAACACAATATCGCTATTTCCCAGGCACAGGGCGGCTGCCAATGGCCGCATTGCCGTTCCCGCATTCCCCAGGAAGAGTTCCAATGGCCTCTGTGCTGCTAACTTACCGCCAACACCATCAACTTCACAGCGGGTACGATCAGCGGAGAGACGGACATTCACCCCCAGCGCCTGTAAGGCATTGAGCATGTGGCGAATATCATCACTGTCTAGCAGGTTATTCAACTGGGTAGTCCCTTCGGCCAGCGCAGCCAGAAGAAGTGCACGGTTAGAAACACTTTTAGATCCGGGTAAATTAACGGTGCCATTAATCAGGGCGATAGGTTGTAACGTCAGGGATTCCAGCATGGGAAAAGTACTCTCCAGTCTTCAATGAGCAACAGCCCCGCATAGAGCGGAGCTGTCGTTATGGCAGATTAAATTATTATAAATTAATGCGTTATAAGTTAATGGATGATATCGGCCCTGAGCCATCAACCATCAGCCATGGCGGCGTTCAAAGTCAGCCATAAAATCTGTTAATGCTTTAACGCCTTCGATTGGCATCGCGTTATAGATCGAAGCACGCATTCCGCCGGCCACGCGGTGTCCTTTCAAAGCTTGCAAGCCTTGCGCTTCGGCCTCACTCAAGAACACTTTGTCCAATGAGGCATCAGCCATTTGGAACGGCACATTCATCCAAGAGCGGTTAGCTTTCACCACCTGATTGCGGTAGAAACCTGTGCCGTCGATAGCGCTATAGAGTAATTCGGCTTTGGCCTGATTACGTTTTTCCATTGCGCCCAAACCACCCTGCTCTTTCAGCCACTTAAAGACCAGGCCGGAGAGATACCAGGCGAAGGTTGGCGGGGTATTGAACATAGAGTCGTTTTCAGCCAGCACTTTATAATCAAGGATCGATGGCAACTCAGTACGCGCTTTACCTAACAAATCGTCACGTACGATAACCACTGTCAGGCCCGCTGGACCAATATTTTTCTGTGCACCCGCATAAATCACGCCATAGCGGCTGACATCAATCGGGCGAGAGAGAATTGATGATGAGTAGTCGGCAACCACTACCTTATTACCGAAATCAGGCTCTTCGTTAATCGCCAGGCCATCAATGGTCTCATTCGGGCAGTAATGCACATAGACAGCATTATCATTCAACTTCCACTGTTTCATCGGCTGAATGCCCGTCACACCGTTATCGTGGGTCGTCACATCAATAACATTAGGTGTGCAGTATTTTTGTGCTTCTTTAACTGCACTGTGTGCCCAGTAGCCGCCGTCGATATAATCAGCACTTTTGCTGTCGCCGAGTAGGTTCAATGGCACGGCTGCGAACTGCGCCCGCGCGCCACCGTGGCAGAATAACACTCTATAATTAGCTGGGATTTGCATCAGATCGCGCAGATCTTTTTCTGCTTCTTCAGCTACCTGCATAAATTCTTTACTGCGGTGACTGATCTCCATCACCGACGTTCCAAGACCATGCCAGTTGCGTAATTCTTGTTCCGCACGACGTAAAACTTCGACCGGTAGCATCGCCGGGCCCGCGCTAAAATTATAAACTTGTGTCATTTCCCCTCACCACACTCTACTGAGATTGCCATCATTATCCTGACTCGGTTTTATCATTCGAGTCCGCCTGCTGCAATGGTTATTCGTCTGAGAGGGAGAAACTGTGGTGCTTTAATGATACGGAGGCCGAAGCCTCCGTCGAAGAGTTACCCGATCAATAGGCGTGGAATAGCTTTTGGATCTCTTGCGGTTTTTGCGTTTGGGTTAATGCCAATTGCAGCAACACGCGAGCTTTTTGTGGATTCAGAGAGCCAGAGGCGACAAAACCATATTTGGTATCGTCAACTTCTGCATCTTCGGTGGTCGAGCCGGTCGGCACACGGGATGAGCGCACAACAGCCACACCATTATGAGCCGCTGTTGCCAGTGTATCGAACACCGTGTGGTAAAGATTACCGTTGCCAACACCGGCGCTAACAATGCCTTGGTAGCCATCGGCAATCAGTGCTTTGGCCGGAACATCAGACGCATTGGCGTAGTTATAAATAATGCCAACTTTCGGTAGTGTCTCCAGCTTGCTGATATCGAAAGCTGGTTGTCTTGGCGCAGGTTGATGCAGATAATTCACTTTGCCATCATAGACGTAACCCAGTGAACCAGTATTCGGCGACTGGAAGGTTTGTACCGAGGTGGTATTGGTTTTCATCACATCACGGCCCGCCAGTACCTGGTCATTCATTGCCACCAGCACGCCACGTTTGGCTGAATTGGCGTCACTGGCAACCACCACGGCATTGTAAAGATTCAGCGGGCCATCTGCGCCCAGAGCTGTGGCAGGTCGCATTGCGCCAACCATGACCACTGGCTTATCGCATTTAACTGTTAAATCAAGGAAATAGGCGGTTTCTTCCAGTGTATCGGTGCCATGGGTGATCACGAATCCATCTGTTTTGGCACAATCGGCATTAATTTTTTTCGCCAACTTCAGCCAGACTTCATCATTCATATCCTGAGAACCAATATTTACCACTTGCTCGCCCTGAATATTAGCGAGTTTTTTCATTTCAGGAACCGCGTTCACCAAGGCGTCGACCCCCAGTTTTCCCGCAGTGTAGTTAGATTTGGTGGCTGAATCACCGCCACCCGCGATAGTTCCCCCGGTTGCCAATAAGGTAATATTGGGTAGCGCAAAGGCCGAACCGCTGATCCCTGCTAAGATCCCAGCTAATACCGTTAGCTTTATAGATTCCATATTTATGACTCCATTTATTTATAAGCTAGCGAATTATCCGGAATATCCACATCAAAACTGTGACAATTGCTGTACTTTAGGAATACGTGGAGCTATTAACTAAAACCCCGTATGATTGCGCGTTTTTAGTACCGCCAAAAAGTGACGACAATGACCCAAACCTTTATTCCCGGCAAAGATGCCGCGCTGGAAGACTCCATCTCCCGCTTTCAGCAAAAACTGAGTGACCTCGGCTTTAATATCGAAGAAGCCTCCTGGCTCAACCCGGTTCCTCACGTTTGGTCGGTACATATCCGCGACCGCGACTGCCCGCTGTGCTTTACCAACGGCAAAGGTGCCAGCAAGAAAGCGGCACTGGCTTCGGCCTTGGGTGAATATTTCGAGCGCTTATCCACCAACTATTTCTTCGCGGATTTCTATCTTGGCAGAGCCATTGCCGAAGGCGATTTCGTCCATTATCCAAATGAAAAATGGTTCCCGATCCCTGAAGATGATCTACTGCCGGAAGGTATTCTGGATGAGCGCCTGCTGGCGTTTTACGACTCAGAACAGGAGTTGGTCGCCAGTGATCTGGTGGATTTGCAGTCCGGTAATGCCAAACGCGGTATCTGCTCGCTGCCATTCACCCGCCAATCAGATTTAGAAACCGTCTACATTCCGATGAATATTATCGGCAACCTGTATGTTTCAAACGGCATGTCTGCGGGGAATACCGCCAACGAAGCCCGCGTGCAAGCACTGTCGGAAGTCTTTGAGCGCTATGTGAAAAACCGCATTATCGCGGAGTCCATCAGCTTGCCAGAGATCCCGGCAGAGGTGCTAAATCGCTATCCGGGTGTGGTGGAAGCTATCGCCAAACTGGAAGAGGAAGGTTTCCCGATCCTCTCTTACGATGCTTCTTTAGGTGGCGCGTACCCGGTTATCTGTGTGGTGCTGTTTAACCCATCAAACGGCACCTGTTTTGCTTCCTTCGGCGCCCACCCAGACTTTGGTGTTGCACTGGAACGTACAGTGACTGAGTTATTGCAGGGCCGTAGCCTGAAAGATCTGGATGTCTTTACCGCACCGACCTTTGATGATGAAGAGGTGGCTGAGCATACCAATCTAGAAACTCACTTTATCGATTCAAGCGGCTTAATCAGCTGGGATATGTTTAAAGAGGATGCCGACTATCCGTTTGTCGACTGGAGCTTTAAAGGCAGCACGGAAGAGGAGTTCGCCACCTTGATGGCCATCTTCAATCAAGAAGATGCTGAAGTGTATATTGCTGACTACGAACATTTAGGTGTTTACGCCTGCCGCATTCTGGTGCCGGGGATGTCTGATATCTACCCTGCCGAAGACCTGCTGATGGCGAACAACACCATGGGCGTGCATCTGCGTGACACCTTACTGGCCCTGCCAGACAGTGATTGGCAACCCGCGCAGTATCTGGAGCTGATCCAACAACTTGATGATGAGGGGCTGGACGACTTCGCCCGTGTGCGCGAACTGCTGGGCATCGCCACCGGTAAAGATAATGGCTGGTATACCTTGCGTGTGGGTGAACTGAAATCCATGCTGGCATTAGCGGGCGGCGACCTGGAGCAAGGGCTGATTTGGCTGGAGTGGACGCAAGATTTTAACTCTTCGGTCTTTACGGCAAAACAGGCGAACTATTACCGTTGCCTGCAAACCTTGCTGCTGCTGACCCAAGAGCCAGATCGTGAACCAATGCAATACCACAGCGCATTTGTGAAGATGTATGGTCAGGAAGCGGTAGAGGCTGCTTCTGCGGCATTAGCGGGTGAAGAGCGCTTCAACGGCCTGTTTAGTGTCGATGAAGATCTGAAAGCATTACCGGCTCATCAGGCGCTGCTCGGCGCCTATGCCAAGTTACAAGCCGCTAAACGCCGCTACTGGGCTAAAGGCGAGTAACCCCTTTACCTCTCCCGCAGATCAATTAGCCATCTGCGGGAGAGGCTCTCTTCGATATCCTCGCCTATTTATTACTGCAATTATTCCTAACGAAAATAAATACCCATCACTGATATCCAACATTTGTTTTTGTCATAAAAAAACGTTATTTTCTGACGCCGCTTATGTGGAAAAACAGCACTATTAAACAAACACTATTTGCCAGCGAGATAAACCAGGCAGAGAGGTGAATAAATAGTTAATTTTTCATGATCGATAATAATAAAAATAACTACAAACACCGCTTTTGGTTAACCTTCTCAACGGCTTCAAAACAGTTCAATCAAAATTATTTGTAAATCTTAAAATATTTTTTCACGTTTAAAATCATAATGTTAAGCTTATTATACGTACAATTTGTAATGATTTAGCCCTAACTAAACTCGTGCAATATGATCCATATCAATTTTCACGCTATACTGCTTTGCTAGTATCTCGTTGTGCTTTATTAACCCTAAAAAGAGAGTTAGTGTGAAAGCTGACAACCCCTTCGATGCATTATTACCTGCGGCAATGGCTAAAGTAGCTGAAGATGCCGGTGTCTATAAAGCCACCAAGCATCCGCTGAAAACTTTTTATTTAGCGATTACTGCTGGCGTGTTTATTTCAATTGCGTTTGTTTTTTATATCACAGCAACTACCGGTACTGCGGGCGTGCCTTTCGGCTTTGCCAAGTTGGTTGGTGGTATTTGTTTCTCCTTGGGGCTAATGTTAGTGGTGGTGTGTGGTGGAGACCTTTTCACCTCTACCGTATTGACCACTGTCGCCAAAGCTAGTGGTCGCATTACCTGGCGTCAACTTGGCTGCAACTGGGTTAATGTCTATATTGGGAACTTGTGCGGAGCACTGTTCTTCGTCGCGCTTATCTGGTTCGCCGGCCAATATACTGTGGCAAATGGTCAATGGGGGCTGAATGTCCTGCAAACAGCTGACCACAAACTACACCATACTTTTATTGAAGCAGTCTGTTTGGGTATTTTGGCTAACTTAATGGTTTGCCTGGCGGTTTGGATGAGTTACTCCGGCCGTACCATAATGGACAAAATGTTCGCGATGATCTTACCGGTGGGCATGTTTGTTGCCAGCGGCTTTGAGCATAGCATCGCCAATATGTTTATGATCCCTATGGGTATTGTGATTAAAAATTTCGCGACGCCTGAGTTTTGGCAATCCATAGGAGCAGCACCAGAGCAATTTGCTAACCTAACTGTAAGTCACTTTGTTATTGATAACCTGATCCCAGTCACTATCGGCAACATCATTGGTGGCGGTTTGTTGGTTGGTTTGACTTACTGGGTAATTTATCTGCGCGGTGACCAGCAACACTAAGTGTGGCCGCACACGGTTTTCGAAGAAATTCACATTAAAAGGTAGATGCATTATGACCGAACTTAATGAAAAATTGGCCAAAGCATGGCAAGGCTTTACCCAGGGTGACTGGCAGAACGAAGTAAACGTTCGTGACTTCATCCAGAAGAACTACACCCCTTATGAAGGCGACGAATCCTTCCTTGCCGGCTCTACCGAAGCGACCGACAAGCTGTGGGCGCAAGTCATGGAAGGCATCAAACTGGAAAACCGCACTCATGCGCCAGTTGATTTCGATACCGACGTTGTGGCGACCATCACTTCACATGATGCTGGCTATATCAACAAAGATCTGGAAACCATCGTTGGTTTGCAGACTGAAAAACCATTAAAACGTGCCCTGATCCCATTCGGCGGCATCAAAATGGTAGAAGGCTCTTGCAAAGTTTACGGTCGTGAGCTTGACCCGCAACTGAAAAAAGTCTTCACCGATTACCGCAAAACGCACAACCAAGGTGTGTTTGACGTCTACACCAAAGATATCCTGAACTGCCGTAAATCAGGTGTACTGACCGGTTTGCCAGATGCCTATGGCCGTGGCCGTATCATCGGTGACTACCGTCGTGTCGCCGTTTACGGTATCGACTACCTGATGAAAGACAAACTGGCTCAGTTCAACTCTTTGCAAGATGATCTGGAGAACGGTAAAGACCTGGAGATGACTATCCAGCTGCGCGAAGAGATTGCTGAACAGCATCGTGCTCTGGCTCAGATCAAAGAGATGGCAGCTAAATATGGTTGCGATATCTCCGGTCCAGCAACCAATGCCCGTGAAGCAGTACAGTGGACTTACTTCGGCTACCTGGCTGCGGTTAAATCGCAAAACGGTGCTGCAATGTCCTTCGGTCGCGTTTCTACTTTCCTTGACGTTTACATCGAACGTGACATGAAAGCGGGCAAACTGACTGAAATCGAAGCGCAAGAGCTGATTGACCATTTGGTAATGAAGCTGCGTATGGTTCGCTTCCTGCGTACCCCTGAGTATGATGAGCTGTTCTCTGGTGACCCAATCTGGGCCACTGAATCACTGGCAGGTATGGGCGTTGATGGCCGTACTCTGGTGACCAAAACCAGCTTCCGCTTCTTGAACACCCTGTACACCATGGGGCCGTCTCCAGAGCCGAACATGACCATTCTGTGGTCTGAAAAACTGCCACTGAACTTCAAAAAATACGCAGCTAAAGTCTCTATTGATACTTCATCTGTACAGTATGAAAACGATGATCTGATGCGCCCTGACTTCAACAACGATGACTATGCTATCGCTTGTTGTGTGAGCCCGATGATTGTCGGTAAGCAAATGCAGTTCTTCGGTGCCCGTGCTAACCTGGCGAAAACCATGTTGTACGCAATCAACGGCGGCGTTGATGAAAAAATGAAGATCCAGGTTGGCCCGAAAGAAGCGCCAATGATGGATGAAGTGCTGGACTATGACAAAGTCATGGAACGCATGGATCACTTTATGGATTGGCTGGCTAAACAATACGTTACCTCGTTGAACATCATTCACTACATGCACGACAAATACAGCTATGAAGCTGCATTGATGGCACTGCATGACCGTGATGTTTATCGCACTATGGCGTGTGGTATCGCAGGTCTGTCTGTTGCTGCTGACTCCCTCTCTGCTATCAAATATGCCAAAGTAAGCACCATTCGTGATGCTGATGGCTTGGCTATCGACTTCAATATCGAAGGCGAATATCCACAGTTTGGTAACAACGATTCACGTGTTGATGACATCGCATGTGACCTGGTTGAGCGCTTCATGAAGAAAATTCAGAAGCTGCGTACTTACCGTGGTGCAGTTGCAACTCAATCCGTGCTGACCATTACCTCTAACGTGGTTTATGGTAAGAAAACCGGTAACACTCCAGATGGTCGCCGTGCGGGTGCTCCATTCGGTCCTGGTGCTAACCCAATGCATGGTCGTGATCAGAAAGGTGCTGTTGCATCCCTGACCTCAGTTGCCAAGCTGCCGTTTGCTTACGCTAAAGATGGTATCTCTTACACCTTCTCTATCGTGCCAAACGCACTGGGTAAAGACGACGAAGTGCGTAAAGCTAACCTGGCGGGTCTGATGGATGGTTACTTCCATCACGAAGCGTCCATCGAAGGTGGTCAACACCTGAACGTGAACGTCATGAACCGTGAAATGCTGTTAGATGCGATGGAAAACCCGGAAAAATATCCGCAGTTGACTATCCGTGTATCAGGTTACGCTGTTCGTTTTAACTCGCTGACCAAAGAACAGCAGCAAGATGTGATCACACGTACATTCACTCAGTCAATATAAGTTCTAACTAAAATAGATTAGACTAAAAGGCTCCACCTTTGTGGGGCCTTTATTTATCCAGTATTGGAGTAACCTGCAATGTCCGTACTTGGCCGCATTCACTCATTCGAATCCTGTGGCACCGTTGACGGCCCTGGGATCCGATTTATCGTATTCTTCCAAGGCTGCTTGATGCGCTGCCTGTATTGCCATAACCGCGATACCTGGGACACTCATGGCGGTAAAGAAGTTACCGTTGAAGAGTTGGTCAAAGAAGCCGTCACTTATCGTCACTTTATGAATGCTTCTGGTGGTGGCGTGACTGCCTCCGGTGGCGAAGCGATCCTACAGGCTGAATTCGTGCGCGATTGGTTCCGCGCCTGCCACGAAGAGGGCATTCACACCTGTCTGGACACCAACGGCTTTGTGCGCCGTTATGACCCCGTCATTGATGAGTTACTTGATGCCACTGATCTCGTGATGCTGGATCTGAAACAGATGGATGACAGCGTGCATCAGAATCTGGTTGGTGTCTCCAATCATCGTACTCTGGAGTTTGCCCGCTATCTGGCAAAACGTAACCAAAAAACCTGGATCCGCTATGTCGTGGTGCCGGGTTGGTCAGATGATGATAAATCAGCACATATGTTGGGTGAGTTTACCCAGAATATGACCAATATCGAGAAGATCGAACTGCTGCCTTACCATGAGTTGGGTAAGCATAAATGGATTGCCATGGGCGAGGAGTACAAATTAGATGGGGTTAAACCCCCTACTGCGGAGATTATGGACCGCGTGAAAGGTATTCTGGAAAGCTATGGTCACAAAGTGATCTACTGATAATCGCTAACCAATAATCAGAGACTCAATCAATGCCGCCATGTTGGATACCCGACTGGTGGCATTTTTTTGGCCACTAGACTGCCGCGTAAGGTGTTTGCTGCTGATCGGGTTTGCGCAGTAACATCATCAAATACACCAACGCCACACCCGCAATCATGATAAATAATAAGTTGTCTGAATAACGTTGCATCAGCAATGAAGTCATGGTCGGGCCGGTCAGACTGCCAATAGTATAGCTCATCAGCAGTGCCTGATTCATCGCCACTAACTCATCGGCACTGGCTTTTTCACATGCCCACGCCATCGCCACTGGATAGAGGGTAAAACCAGCACAGCCCAAAATAAAGAGTGCGGGAGCCAGAGCGTAATTGCCCAGAATTGCCACACTACCAAGGATAACCACAAATACTTGAATGCGCAGCACCAGCAAGCGACCATAGCGATCAGCCATTTTGCCAATCGGCCACTGACCGATAATCCCTGAACTGACCAGCAATGCCATCCACCATCCCACACTGGCATCACTCATCCCTTGATGTGATAAATACAGCGGCAGCAACCCATAGAGCGAGCCTAAGAGTACACCTGAGATAATACAGCCATTGATGCCCAGACGCGCGCTACGGCGCTTGAGCATCGGCCAAACCGCAACATGTGAGGACTCACTCCCCTCCTGATGAGAAAAGTGGGCAAACAGCAGCGGCAACATCGCGGTAATTACCAATGCACTGACCCAAGGGATGACACTCAACAGTTGTGTCGACACCACACCTAACAGCAGTTGCCCGGTGACAGTCCCCAGATAGTAAACCATCATGTAGGCCGCCAGCAGTTGCCCGCGATTGGTTAAGGTGCCACTGCGCAGTAACGCACTCTCAACAATGACCCAAATCAGTGCGCAAGCCACGCCAGCAAAGAAGCGCCACCCCAGCCAGCTCCAAAAATCGACAGAAAGCATTAATCCGCAAGTCGCCAGAGCAAACAAAATGCAGGAGTAGTGGTAGCTGCGATTAAAGCCGAGCCGTTGGATTAATCGCCCGGCAATCAAGGTCCCGACCAGATTCCCGGTGAAATAGGATGAGCTCACCATCCCCACTTGCCAGGTCGGCAACTGTTGATGGGATAACCATAAGGGAACCAATGTATTTAAAACCGCGATAGAAATCGTAAACAGCAAAAGCCCACAGAGCAGAAACAGCACCGGGCGAGAATATGCGGACATAGTAAGAGAGAAGCCGTCGGGACGATGAAAGTGAGCGCATCATGCCACTGGCGATAAAAAAGTCAATTCCCTGCCAGGCGGGGATAGCACAATATGTTGGTTCGTTTTTTTCGGCAATGAGTTAGCGATACTCGAACGGCACGCCTAAAAAGAAAAAGCGCCCGCAGGCGCTAGATCAATACTGATGATAAATCGCGGATATTTTGTTAACCCACGATTTATTAGCCCGTATTTTTTTAACCAATGAACTCCAGCCCACCCATGTACGGGCGCAATACTTCTGGCACCTGAATGCGGCCATCAGCCTGCTGGTAGTTCTCTAGCACCGCAACGAGTGTACGGCCGACTGCCAGACCAGAACCATTCAGCGTATGAACTAAACGGGTCTTTCTATCGGTTTTATTGCGGCAGCGCGCCTGCATACGGCGAGCCTGGAAATCCCACATGTTTGAGCATGAAGAGATTTCGCGGTAAGTATCCTGCGCTGGCAGCCACACTTCCAAATCGTAAGTTTTGCTGGAGCCAAAGCCCATATCACCAGTACACAACAGCACTTTACGGTATGGCAATTCCAGTAATTGCAGCACTTTCTCTGCATGACCGGTCAGCTCTTCCAGTGCCTCCATTGAATCTTCCGGGCGGGTTATCTGCACCATCTCAACTTTGTCGAACTGATGCATACGGATTAAGCCACGGGTATCACGACCATAAGAGCCCGCTTCTGAACGGAAGCAAGGTGTATGGGCGGTCATTTTTAATGGCAGAGACTCCTCTTCCAGGATCTCATCGCGAACCAGGTTGGTCAGCGGGACTTCAGCTGTAGGGATCAGCGCATAGTTGCTGCTGTCTGACTCCTCTTCCAGTGGTTTGGTGTGAAACAGATCCTCGCCAAACTTAGGTAACTGACCGGTACCATACAAAGTGGCATGGTTAACCAGATAAGGAACGTAAGCTTCCTGATAGCCATGCTTCTCAGTATGCAGATCCAGCATAAACTGGGACAACGCGCGGTGCATACGGGCAATTTGCCCTTTCATCACCACAAAACGCGCACCGGTCAGTTTCACTGCAGCAGCGAAATCGAGGCCGCCGGCCATTTCGCCCAACGAGACGTGATCTCTCACCTCAAAGTCATACTTGCGTGGTTCACCCCAACGGCTGACTTCAAGGTTATCGTTTTCATCTTTGCCCACTGGCACCGAGTCATCCGGCAGGTTAGGGATAGACAGTGCCAGATCGCGGATTTCGTTTTGCAACTTATCCAGCTCGACCTTAGCCGCATCCAGTTTTTCACCCAGCACATTGACTTCCAAACGCAATGGTTCGATATCTTCGCCACGCGCCTTGGCCGCACCAATTAGTTTCGATCGGGCATTACGTTCTGCTTGCAGACTTTCTGTTTCAACCTGTAAAACTTTGCGGCGCTCTTCTTGTTGGCGCAACATCTCAACATCAAGTTTAAAACCTCTGCGAGCCAGTTTTTCGGCGACTGCGTCTAGCTCATTGCGCAGCATATTGGGATCGAGCATGCTAGTCCTGTGCTTGTAGTTATGGATATACCCGCATATATACTTCCGTATAGGTAAACTCTGGGTATAAATGGTTAGTGAAGACAAATTTAACGTGGTAAGCGGCATAAACAGCCACTTACCAAGTGGTTATAGCGTTAACCTTACCGCAACGACAGGGCTAGCGGTAGCGTTTTATCGGGCTATTTTGATCCTGCTCAGCCAACCATGCCAGCTTTTCACCGATTTTCCCTTCCAGACCTCGGGATGACGGAGAATAGTAGCGTGTAGCGGCCATTTCTGGCGGGAAATAGTTCTCACCCGCAGCATAAGCATGTTGCTCATCATGGGCATATCGGTATTCAGCCCCCAACCCCATCTCTTTCATCAGTTTGGTTGGCGCATTACGCAGGTGCTCCGGAACATCAAAATCAGGTTTATCGCGAGCATCCTGCATCGCTGCTTTAAACGCGGTATAAACAGCATTACTTTTCGGCGCGCAGGCCAAATAAACAATCGCCTGAGCAATCGCCCGCTCACCTTCTGCCGGCCCTACTCGGGTAAAACAGTCCCAAGCTGAGATTGCTACTTGCATGGCGCGTGGGTCTGCGTTACCCACATCTTCTGACGCAATCGCCAGCAGACGCCGGGCAACATAGAGCGGATCACCGCCAGCGGTGATAATACGCGCATACCAGTACAGCGCCGCATCTGGCGCTGAGCCACGAATAGATTTATGCACTGCCGAAATCAGATCGTAATAGCGGTCGCCTTTATTATCAAAGCGAGCACTTCGTTCGCCAGAGACCTCTTTTAGCAAATCAGGGGTGAGCACACGTACCCCGTTGGCATCTATTTCTGCCATATCTGCCATCATTTCAAGGCTATTTAAGGCACGACGCGCATCCCCCCCCACTAATTCAGACATCACGCGGCGGGTTTCATCAGGCAGTTTGATATTCTGCCCACCATAGCCACGCTGGGGATCAGACATCGCCTGATCAATCACTTTTTCGATATCTGCGGCAGTTAATGATTTCAGTAAGTAGACGCGTGCACGAGAGAGCAGTGCCGAGTTCAACTCAAACGAAGGATTTTCAGTAGTGGCGCCGATAAAGGTGATCGTGCCATCTTCAATATGCGGTAAAAATGCATCCTGCTGGCTTTTATTGAAGCGGTGAACCTCATCGACAAACAATATTGTGCGCCGTCCTGCGTCACGATTTTGCCGCGCTCGCTCAATAGCTTCGCGGATCTCTTTAATACCAGAGGTCACCGCAGAGATACGCTCAACATCCGCCTGACCGTAGCGGCCAATAATTTCTGCTAACGTGGTTTTGCCGGTCCCCGGCGGCCCCCAGAGGATCATCGAGTGTAACTGCCCCGCGGCGATTGCCCGCGGTAGCGGTTTACCTGGAGCCAGCAGATGCTGCTGCCCAATATATTGATCCAACGTCAAAGGCCGCATCCGCGCGGCCAGTGGCTGAAACTCATTTTGGGAAAAATCGAGGGACATATTACTCACTCAGACCTCACTGCCGCTGGTCGTCCAGCGTCACACCTTTTGGTAGGGTAAACTTAAACTTGCTGGCATCCGCTGAGCTATTTTGTTGCCCTTTCAGGGTATACGCACTGCGCTGCCCATCTTGCTCAACTGCAGCAAAGCTTTTAATGGTGCCTGTTGGGGTAACCGTTATTGTAAATTGCTTCAAATTACCGCTGGCATTTTTTGGCGTCAACTCAAAATCATCGCCTTTTTGCTTCACATTATACTGCTTCCAGTCATCTGGATTGTTGCGAGTAATCAGCATGAAAGGTGTGTTGCCGGTGGCATTTTTCAACCAGGTCGCCGTGGCTTGTTCAACAAAGGGGTTGTAGAACCACAGTGTCTGACCATCGGAAATCAGCACACTCTCATCCGGTGAAGTCATATGCCAGTTAAACAGATTGGGCCGTTTTACCCATAACTCACCCTCGCCTTCTTGCACCGCGGCCCCTTCAGAGCTGGTGACTTTCTGCGAGAAATTAGCATGGAAGCTGTTCACCTTGCTCAGGCGACCTTGCAAATCAGTGCTGGCATCCGCCAAGACTGAGGTTGAAATTAAGCCAGATAACAGACAGCAAGCAACAAGCAATTTTTTCATTATTCTAAATACCTTATAAAATTCTCTGATGAAATACGGGTGATGCTTCTTGGCATAAGGGCCGCAAAGCGGCCCTGGAGGTTATTGACAAAGTGCCGGTTGCGGAGAGAACAGCTAGATCGTAAAGACGCCGTCAATCCGTCCCTGGAGGCTCGAGCCGCGCCATCCCTGGCGCGGACGCTTTACTCTTCTACCCGTCCTCTCCGTTCCAGATCGCGTCATCGGGGTTTGTCAGCAGTCTGAAGGGCCGCAAAGCGGCCCTGTCTAGGTTAACTGCCTCAGAACAAAAGATTACTCGTGAGGTGGCGGTGCCAAAACTTCACGATTGCCATTATGGCCCGGGGTACTCACAATCTGTTGAGCTTCCATCTGCTCAATAATACGTGCAGCACGATTATAGCCGATTCGGAATTGACGCTGAACACCAGAGATCGACGCACGGCGCTTCTCCAACACAAAGCTCACCGCCTGATCGAACAGTGGATCTAACTCTTCGTCACTGTCCAAGCCAAGGCTACCGCCTTCCCCCTCGTCACCACCACTGATAATACTCTCAATGTATTGAGGGCGACCACGAGCTTTCCAGTCATTAACGACAGCATGTACTTCCTGATCACGGACAAAGGCACCGTGCACACGCACTGGAATTGATGAGTTAGGTGCCATATACAGCATATCCCCCATGCCCAGTAGTGATTCTGCCCCCCCCTGATCAAGAATGGTACGGGAGTCAATTTTGCTGGAGACCGTAAAGGCGATACGCGTAGGAATGTTAGCTTTAATCAAACCCGTTATCACATCCACTGACGGACGCTGTGTTGCCAGAACCAGGTGAATCCCGGCAGCACGTGCTTTCTGTGCTAAACGGGCAATCAGCTCTTCAACTTTTTTGCCCACCGTCATCATCAGGTCAGCAAACTCATCTACCATCACCACGATATAGGGCAGTTTCACCAACATGGGTGGAGAGATGTCCATGCTGTCGGATGGCTTCCAGAATGGATCGGGAATTGGCCGCCCCATGGCTTCAGCTTGCGCCACTCGTTCGTTATAACCGGCCAGATTACGCACGCCCAATGCAGACATCAGTTTATAGCGCCGTTCCATCTCACCGACACACCAACGTAGTGCATTCGCGGCATCCTTCATATCGGTAACCACGCCAGTTAACAGATGCGGAATACCTTCATAGACCGATAATTCCAACATTTTCGGGTCAATCATGATAAAGCGCACCTCATCCGGCGTGGCTTTATACAAGATGCTGAGGATCATCGCGTTCACCCCAACCGATTTACCCGAGCCAGTCGTACCTGCGACCAGCAAGTGAGGCATTTTGGCTAAATCAGCTACCACCGGCTGCCCGGCGATATCTTTACCCAACACGATAGCTAATGGTGATGGATTATCGCGGAATTTGGCACAATCGAGCACTTCTCGCAGATAGACCGTCTGACGGTGTTTATTTGGCAGTTCCAGCCCGACATACGGTTTACCGGGAATAACTTCCACAACACGCACTGCAATCGCGGAGAGTGAGCGGGCCAAATCGCGGGAAAGATTGGAAATGCGCGAAGCTTTGACCCCCGGTGCCAGATCCAGCTCAAAACGGGTAATGACCGGCCCTGGAGAGATGCCGACCACTTCAGCTTTCACCCGATAATCTCCAAGCCGTGCTTCAACCAAACGTGCTGTCTGCTCCAGAGCAAACATATCGACTGGCTCCTCTTCCGCTGGCGGTGAAGAGAGTAGATCTAGCGTCGGTAATGGCGTCGTTGGCTTAACCAACGGCTGGTCATTACGCATCAGGAATGGATGAATCAGACTGTCCATCGCCGGGATCGGTTGCGCGGGTTGTGCTGATTGCACTGGCGCCGTGGGCTGAACGGCGGACTGTACTGCTGACTGAGCATAAGGTGATGCTGCAATCGGCTGAGTATGCGCAGACTGCGCATTTGCCGACGAAGCATAACCCGGTGGAACCGGTGCTGATTGCTCTAAATGTGTTTGCTGCAGGTGTGGCTGCTGATGTGGCGACAGCTGTTCTGGCGCAAAACTCTCTTCGGCGACGGTTTCAACATACGGAGAAGGTGTGAACAGGGGTTCACGCGGGGTCTCATCCACTAAATCTGCAACCGGCGAGAATGTGAAGGCGCGGCTGGCATCAACCGATTGCACTCCTTCAATTGTATTTTCTTCGTTCAACCCACTGTTTTCACTATAAATACTATTTTTGCTATAAATCCCACTTTCACGGTGAATAGCATCCTCGTGCTGAGTCGCACCATAACGATGCTGCTGTTGCGCAGCAAACTCCTGTCGCAATGCGGCCTCTTGCAAAGCCTGTTCATCTTCAGGTTCTGGTGCTGAGAAGATATTTACGCTCGCGTCCGTTGGTTGCCCATAACGCTCAGACTGTTGGTCGACAAAAGCTTTACGCAAGATGGCCTGCTGCAACGCCGCCTCATCTTCAGACTCGACCTCTGTACCAAATGAAGCTGGATTTTGAGAACTCTGTGTTTCATCCTCGCGCTGCTCACGTTGTTCCTGCTCAGCTATTCGCTGAGAAGGCAGTTTGATACCGTAAGAAGCTAGCTCGCGCCGCGTTGGAATACGAACAGGGTTCGGTCGTGGTAATTCTGGGCCAATCCCCTGTTTAATCTGGGAGCTGCTATCACTGGTTGCTGTAAATGCAGGCATAAATGTCGCTGCAGCTGCACTTGCGGCAACAATTCCGTTGGTAGATATTGGCCCAGATGTTGATGCCGCGCCAGCGGCCATGCCCGCTGCGGTCAATCCATCAACAGTTGAACCCAGCCCAGGGTTCATATGAGGCGTATTTTCCACCTGACCGCTATGACGTTGTGCCGTTGAAAAATCAAATGGCGAATGGCTGGCAGCGGCTACTGGCGTATCCCATGACCCCATTTGAGGTTCAGGGCGCTCAGCCGGTAACACAACGCGAGTCGGCACTGGAGATGGTGTTTCTTCTGGAATTTCAAAAGAATAGAGCGGTGGGGTCGCGGCCAAATTCTCAACCACGGGTGCCGTACTGTCGTTGACAAAGTGGATGTGAGCATAGCTAGGGTCAGCAGCACCATGACGAGTAACAGAATCAGCGACACTCTCAGTAGAAGCCGCAGATAACGGCGACTGTTCATCACTATCCGTTGCACGTAGCGTACTTAATAGTGGATCATATTTATCGTCGGTTTCAGCCCGCGGTAATAGCGCATCAGTCACAGATGGCGCGGAGAAGAGTATATCGTCATTGTCTGCATAGGCAGAGTTCGCCGCCAGCCCTGTTGCGGCTGCAACACCCGCTGCCTTCCCTGCCACTGGCCCTTTTTCTTGCTCGACAGTTTCTGCATCATCGGTCTGGTAATCATCATCGTCATAGCGTTCCTCACGACGAGAGCGATTAGTCATAAATGTCAGTGAACCTAAGACCACACCGCCAATTTTCTCTGCAATGACCAGCCATGACCACCCGGTAAAGAGCGTCAAACCAACAGCCCAAATGCAGAGTAATGTTAGTGTTGCACCCACACCATTGAACCACGGCAACATGGCATTGCTGAATAAGCTGCCAATCACCCCACCAGAAGCGAAGTAATAAAGATCGTCAATGTTCAGAGCCGCCAGGCCGCATGAAGTTAAAATCAGGGCTAATGTGCCAATCAGGCGCAATGACAGTGCAAAGTAATCGACATGTTCGCTGGCATCGCGCTGACGGAATGCCGCCCAGCACAACATCACCATAATGGCAGGGATTGCGTATGCCAAAACACCAAAGGTGAAGAACAGTGTGTCTGCCATCCAGGCACCAATACCCCCACCAAGATTGTGGATAGGTTCGTGCCAGGCAGTTTGGGACCAACTTGGGTCCGAAGGATTGAAACTCAGCAGCGCCGCCATCAGGTAGGCTGCCAGAATAGTTACTACAATCAAAATAGCCTCAAGCACACGTCGACCGCTGCTGAGTTTTTTCAGAGTAACTTCTTTGTCTTCTGTATATTCCTGGCTCAAGAAAGGCTCTCCAGGTTCCTGTTAACTGGTATGAGTAACAACGCCGAGAACCCTCCCGGCGTTGAAACTGTATGAATAAACAGGAGTGTAACCAAATTACTCAGGTTTTGCACCTGCCTGTTTACCGCGTTTTAATTACTAGACGGTTACTCTGCTTCACTTCTTCCATGACCACATAAGTGCGGGTGTCGTTGACGCCCGGCAGGCGAAGCAAGGTCTCCCCGAGTAGTGTACGGTAAGCAGACATATCGGGTACTCGGGTTTTCAACAAATAGTCGAAATCGCCTGATACCAGGTGACACTCTTGAATTTCCTCAAGATTTTTGACGGCAGCATTAAATTGCTCAAATACATCCGGAGCGCCACGATTCAGAGTAATCTCAACGATAACCAGCAATGATGCATCCAAATACTGTGGATTAAGCAGTGCGGTATAGCCATGAATGAAGCCCTGACGCTCTAAGCGGCGAACCCGTTCCAAACATGGTGTTGGTGACAACCCTACTCGTTTTGAAAGCTCAACGTTAGAGATACGCCCATCCTTTTGTAATTCATTCAGGATGTTACGATCAATACGATCAAGCTCTTTCCCCGGGCGCTTTTTATTATCTATCATCTTATAGTCTCTCTTAATTTCCTTGAGTCTGTGGCATGCCCTAAGTGTCATTAAATTTAGAGCCTGTTACAGACAACGACCCGCAGCCTGTTTTATGCAAATATATCAATACGTTGTTATCTCACACCCTGTCTGTCCAACTGTATGCGAGGTACTCGATGATTATTAGCGTTGAGGAAGAAATAACGCATCACGAACAACCGCAGAAACATCCCCCCTACAGTTGTTCGAGAACTAACTCCACATGCCATCCAGCATTAATCGAAAACATTCCAGGGTTTTCGCTTGGCATCACTGATACCAAATCTGAAATTATGGCGCGCAGATAATTTCTTCTTCCTATGATGTTTTCGCAAATGCGCAGCCGATTGTCAAAGTAAAAGAAGTTAAATCAGTACAACGTGCCAGAATTAAAATCTCAGCGCCCTTCTCTTAGCTATTTTTTCATCGTTTATTTGCTATAAAATGGTGCAAATTGCCCTCTAGGTATTACGGCTTTTTTTGAGCTATCAGCTTGCAAGCCACATTTTTTATGGGGTCAAAGCTTTTTGAGGGTATTCACCTCTTAATGCAGAAATGAATTTTGGTCCAATTTGTCACCAACCCTATTTTTTTTCGGTTAACTGTCGATTTCCAATGCATTTAGATTATTAAATAGGCATTGCCTATCAAACAAATTGCTAACAACATTTTTGTCTGCTTTTTTTAATGCCCGATTTTCCCTACAATCGATAACATTGTCCGCCATTGTGGGAAAGAGGTATTCATGAGCACGGCTAAACATAGCAAATTGATTATTCTGGGTTCTGGCCCTGCGGGTTATACCGCCGCAGTTTATGCTGCACGCGCCAACCTGAAACCTGTATTGATTACCGGAATGGAAAAAGGCGGTCAGTTGACCACTACCACCGATGTCGAAAACTGGCCGGGTGATCCTGAGGGTCTTACTGGCCCGGCGCTGATGGAACGGATGCATGAGCACGCAGAAAAATTCCAGACAGAAATTCTGTTTGACCATATCAACCGCGTTGATTTGCAAAACCGCCCATTCCGCTTGTTTGGCGATGGCGCAGAATACACTTGTGATGCGCTGATTATCGCAACCGGCGCTTCAGCCCGCTATCTGGGGATGGAGTCAGAAGAGGCATTCAAGGGCAAAGGGGTTTCTGCTTGTGCAACCTGCGATGGCTTCTTCTATCGTAATCAAAAAGTTGCCGTTGTCGGTGGCGGTAATACTGCCGTTGAAGAAGCGCTTTATCTGGCTAATATCGCCGCTGAGGTGCATTTAATTCACCGTCGCGATAACTTCCGTTCAGAAAAAATCCTGATCGACCGCCTGATGGAAAAAGTGAAGAACGGCAACATTGTGCTGCACACTGAACGAACCTTAGACGAAGTGCTGGGTGATGATATGGGTGTCACGGGTGTTCGCCTGAAATCAACCCAGAGCGACGAAACTGAAGAGCTAGCCGTCGCGGGTGTCTTCATTGCGATCGGTCATAGTCCTAACACCGCTATCTTTGGTGACCAACTGGCACTGGAAAATGGCTATATCAAAGTTCAGTCCGGTACTCAGGGCAATGCGACACAAACCTCAATTCCAGGTGTGTTCGCGGCAGGCGATGTTATGGATCATATCTATCGCCAAGCCATCACCTCAGCCGGTACTGGCTGTATGGCTGCGCTAGATGCAGAACGTTATCTTGATGGGTTGATGAACGATAAATAACGCCCACTGATATTGAATCTGATATCACGGTTTCACTGAAAATAACGGGTAGCTGACATTATGTGAGCTGCCCGTTTTTATTTCTATTTTGTTCTATATTTTTTGCACATTGAACATACCAATGAAAAACAGCAAATTATAGAAATCTACTAATGCGGTGATTATCACAAGCATTATGGTTTCACCTCATAGCATCACAAGGTAAGATTGCCCTTCGCCAGTTTGCCACTTCCAATGGTGACAAACCTTTTGATCTTGTTATACCCAAAGTAATCGGCGTTGCAGGTAAGGCCAGATTCACACAACCTTTTGTTTGTATGAGTCAAGGTTGCTAGCTTCCCTGCCTCTCTGAGCACCATGGGTATATTTGCGCAGACAAATTGCCTGATGAATAAGACACGACAGTATGAGTTGATTCGTTGGCTGAAAAAACAAAGCGCTCCGGCGCAACGTTGGCTCCGCCTGTCCATGTTACTTGGCCTCTTCAGCGGATTATTGATTATCGCTCAAGCATGGTTGCTAGCCACCTTGCTGCAATCTCTGATTATCGACAAATTGCCCCGAACTGCATTAACTGCCGATTTTTGGCTCCTGGCAGGGACTTTTGCATTGCGTGCCGTGATCAGTTGGCTACGTGAGCGGGTAGGATTTATCTGCGGCATGAAAGTCCGCCAGCAGATTCGCAAAGTCGTGTTAGACCGATTAGAACAACTTGGCCCAGCATGGGTAAAAGGCAAGCCTGCCGGGAGTTGGGCGACCATTATCCTGGAACAAATTGAAGATATGCAGGATTACTATTCCCGCTATTTGCCGCAAATGTATCTGGCAGTATTTATTCCGGTGCTGATTCTAATTGCCCTCTTCCCAATCAACTGGGCGGCGGGTTTGATCTTATTTGTCACCGCGCCGCTGATTCCGTTATTCATGGCATTAGTCGGGATGGGGGCTGCCGACGCCAACCGGCGTAACTTTGTCGCGCTAGCACGTCTGAGTGGCAATTTCCTTGATCGCTTGCGGGGGCTAGACACCTTGCGGTTATTTAACCGTGCCAAAGCAGAAACAGACCAAATTCGCAGTTCCTCGGAAGATTTCCGCCGCCGTACCATGGAGGTGCTGCGGATGGCCTTCCTCTCCTCTGCTGTATTAGAGTTTTTCGCGGCCATATCTATTGCCGTGGTAGCGGTTTACTTTGGTTTTTCCTATTTAGGCGAACTGAATTTTGGCAGCTACGGTTTAGGCGTAACACTGTTTGCTGGTTTTATGGTCTTGATTCTGGCACCTGAATTTTTTCAGCCATTGAGGGATTTAGGAACCTTCTACCATGCCAAAGCACAGGCAGTAGGTGCGGCTGAATCACTGGTCACATTCTTAAGCAGTGAAAGTGAATCTATCGGTCAGGGCGATAAGGTACTGAGTGGTTCAGATGCCATCACCCTTGAAGCAGATGAGTTGGAAATTTTGGCCCCCAATGGCACCCGCTTAGCAGGGCCGCTAACATTTTCCCTGCCCGCAGGTAAACGTGTCGCCATTGTTGGTTTAAGCGGTGCGGGCAAGAGTTCACTGCTCAACCTGCTACTGGGTTTTTTACCCTATCGCGGCTCGTTGAAAGTCAACGGTATTGAACTACGTGAGTTGGCGCCACAAGTCTGGCGTAGCCAGTTAAGCTGGGTCGGGCAAAATCCACATTTGCCGGAACAGACGCTGGTTGCCAATATTCTGCTGGGTCAACCCGACGCTGACGACAGCCAATTGCAGCAGGCGGTTGAGCGCGCATATATCAACGAATTTCTCTCAGATTTACCACAAGGGCTAAATACAGAGGTCGGCGACCACTCTGCCCGTCTTTCCGTTGGGCAAGCCCAGCGGGTCGCTGTTGCTCGCGCATTACTCAACCCTTGCCGTTTGCTATTGCTCGACGAACCGACAGCCAGCCTTGATGCCCACAGTGAACAGTTGGTAATGAAAGCACTGGAAGAGGCCTCTCGCAGGCAGACAACCTTGCTGGTCACTCATCAGTTGGAAGATACACTGGGGTATGATCAAATCTGGGTAATGGATAATGGCCTTTTGATTCAACAAGGTGATTACTCCAGCTTGAGCCAGGCTACCGGTTCATTTGCCAATCTGCTGTCCCACCGCAGTGAGGAGCTTTAATCATGCGCGTACTTCTCCCTTTTCTGGCGCTATATCGTCGCCATTGGTTCCTGATTTGTCTGGGCATTGTGTTGGCAATTGTTACCCTGCTGGCCAGTATCGGTTTGCTCACATTATCAGGCTGGTTCCTGGCAGGAACCGCCATCGTTGGCCCTGCTGGACTCTACACATTTAACTATTTGCTGCCAGCAGCGGGTGTCCGTGGTGCGGCGATTACCCGCACAGCTGGCCGCTATGCCGAGCGCGTTATCAGCCATGACGCAACATTCCGTGTACTGGCACATCTGCGGGTATTTGCTTTTCAGAAAATCCTGCCACTCTCCCCTGGAGGTATCGCCCGTTTTCGCCAAAGTGAGCTGCTAAACCGTCTGGTCGCTGATGTCGATACGCTTGATCATCTCTATCTGCGAGTGATCTCACCACTGGTAGCCGCCATCGTCATTATCGCAGTAGTGACTTTTGGCCTGAGCTATCTGGACATCAATTTAGCGCTGACCCTCGGTGCTATCCTGCTCGGGTTATTACTGCTAGTTCCATTGATTTTCTACCGCGCCGGTCAACCTATTGGCCGTGATCTAACCAATCTGCGCAGTCTGTATCGTTCACAGTTGACCTCTTGGTTACAGGGGCAGGCCGAGTTATTAGTATTCGGTGCGTTGAGTCGTTTCCGTGCGTCACTGGACGATATTGAACAGCACTGGATGAGACGCCAGAAGCAACAGGCTTCATTAGCAGGTTTGGCGCAAGCACTCATGATTCTGGCCTCCGGTTTAACCGTAACCTATATTTTATGGCTTGCTGCGGACGGTATTGGTGAGAATAGCCAGCCTGGCGCATTGCTAGCGCTGTTTGTCTTTACCTCTTTGGCTGCATTTGAAGCCCTACTACCGGTAGCCGGCGCCTTCCAACATTTGGGGCAAGTTATCGCATCGGCAACCCGAGTCGCTCAGTTGATGGAGCAAAAACCTGAAGTGACATTCCCAGCAAGTGGCCCAGCGCCAACCTCACAGGTGGAGCTGGAAGTGACAGGGTTGAGTTTTACCTACTCACAGCAGCCTTTGCCTGTTTTACAGAATATATCGCTGTCACTGGCCGCAGGAGAGCATATTGCGCTATTGGGCCGCACTGGTTGTGGCAAATCCACACTCTTGCAGTTATTAACCCGTGCCTGGGATGCCAGTCAGGGCACTATCACACTCAATGGGATGCCATTGGCCCAATATGATGAAACCACATTGCGTCAAATGATGACCGTAGTCAGCCAGC
Organism: Yersinia sp. Marseille-Q3913; assembly: GCF_963892745.1. NCBI lineage: Bacteria > Pseudomonadati > Pseudomonadota > Gammaproteobacteria > Enterobacterales > Yersiniaceae > Yersinia > Yersinia sp. Marseille-Q3913. The sequence continues at coordinate 37,157 of NZ_CAWQAF010000044.1, forward strand.
GGGTGCACATTTTCAGCAGCACCTTGCGTGAAAACCTGTTACTTGCCTGCCCTTCTGCATCAGATGCACAGCTAAAAACGGCTCTAGAGCAAGTGGGATTAGCCAACTTGCTGGATAACAGCGAAGGGCTGAATGCATGGATGGGGGATGGTGGGCGGCCATTGTCTGGTGGTGAACAGCGGCGTTTGGGAATTGCCCGCGCCTTGTTACATCCTGCTCCCCTGTTGCTGCTTGATGAGCCCACCGAAGGGTTGGATGCTGAAACCGAACAGCAAATTTTAGCGCTGCTACGTCAACATTGTCGCCAGAAAAGCCTGATTATTGTGACTCATCGTTTGTATGGGCTGGAGTATATGGACCGTATCTGCGTAATGGATGGCGGGATGATAGTCGAACAGGGCAACCACCTAAGTTTATTGCAAGGTATGGGCCGCTATTACCAGTTCCATCAACGCCATTGAGGCCGTGATATTAGGGCAACGATGATGCTTTTACGGTCTCCGAATTGACTGAGCACAGGCGGGTAATCAGCTAATTTTCAGCTAATATGATTAAAAGCTGCTGAAACCAAAGCAGTATTATTTATGATTATACTCGAATGGGTCTGTTAGTCGTCGCCAAGGAGATTTATGCGCATCACACAGCTCTCTTCTCAATCATTCGCCTTTCCGTCACCTGAGCTGGCTCTGCGCGAACCAAACGGGTTGCTGGCTCTGGGGGGCGATTTATCTGCACCCCGCTTACTGGCCGCCTACCAGCGAGGGATTTTCCCGTGGTTCAGCCCTGGGGAGATGATTTTATGGTGGTCACCGGATCCTCGGGCGGTATTGTTCCCGGAAGATTTGCATATCAGTCGGAGTATGCGGCGCTTTTTGCGGCATTGTCCTTATCGATTTACCCTCAACCATGCTTTTGAGGATGTGGTCCGCGCCTGTGCTTCTCAACGTGATGAGGGGACGTGGATTGGCGATGATGTGCAACAAGCCTATTGTGAGCTACACGCTTTGGGACACGCCCACTCAGTGGAAGTTTGGTTGGAAAATGAACTGGTTGGTGGTTTGTATGGGATTGCAGTCGGTACATTGTTTTGCGGCGAATCCATGTTTAGCCGTGCTGACAATGCATCAAAAAGCGCATTAATGGTTTTTTGTCATCATTTTACCCGTCAGGGTGGAGAACTGATTGACTGTCAGGTCCTCAACGCTCACACTGCGTCGCTGGGTGCGATTGAGATCCCACGCAACTTTTTTTTGCAGCAGTTGAGTCAACTCCAGTTTAGTCCACTACCGGCTGAATGCTGGTTACCGCAATCGTTGAATTTTTCATCCACGATGCAGTAAAGCTCAACCGTTGAAAAGAACCCCACATTAGGCTTTATCCCCCTCTTACCGGCAGACTAATTTTGCTGAAATGGTGCGATGACCGCCAACACTTCTTTACATAATGTGGGTTTTTCGGCATTATCTTGCCGGTTAAAAACTAAGGTAGTTACACCTAGAGGATTCGATGGCCAAAGAAGACAATATTGAAATGCAGGGCACCGTTCTTGATACGCTGCCGAACACCATGTTCCGCGTTGAATTGGAAAACGGGCACGTGGTAACCGCTCATATCTCCGGTAAAATGCGTAAAAACTATATCCGCATCCTGACGGGTGACAAAGTCACTGTAGAGCTGACCCCGTACGACCTGAGCAAAGGCCGCATTGTCTTCCGTAGCCGTTAATCGGCTAATCTGTCGCAAGTCGACGATTTGCGAGCTCTGAGGATGTAGTCCCCCTCCGGCGCCCTTCCCATTTATGGCAAGGGCGTTTTGCGTTTTCTTTTATTTACCTGTTCATCCGGCTTTATCAGCCATGAAAAAACGAAATACCCAAAAACAAAAAGGGCGATAAGCTGTTAACTTATTGCCCTTTTTTATTTATTTGACCCGTCCTAAATAGCGTTGACACATTTAACTCGCATACTGAGGAAAATGTGATGAACCAATATGTTAAACGCACACAACGCGATGACCCTCTATCCTTTAAATTGACCGTTGTCCAACAGGTCGAAAAAGGTGAAATGACTTACCGTCAGGCGCAAGACCGCTACGGTATTCAAGGCCGTTCTACCGTCTTGAAGTGGCTACGCAAGTACGGTCAACTCGACTGGCTTTCCCCCTCTCCTGCAAGAATGTGCGGAGTTAACATGCCCAAAATGCCTCTTACTCCCGAACAGCGAATCAAAGAACTCGAACAGCAACTTGCTGAATCAGAAGTCAAAGCTCAGTTTTTTGAAGCGGTTGTGAAGGTAATGAACACGGAGTTCGGAGCCACTCTGACAAAAAAGCAGTTGGCCACATTATCACGCAAGCACAAGCGCCGGGACTCACAGTAACGCGCGTGCCGGTTCATGGGGATTAGCCGACAGGCGTGGTATCACTCTTTGCAGCGGGAACGCGAAAGAGAAATACAGGCTCAAAATATCGTTGAACAGGTGACGGCCATCCGGTTACAACAGCCCCGGTTGGGGACGCGTAAACTGCATTACTTGTTGCGACAACGCGCAGGATCGTCTTTGCATGTTGGTCGCGATCGTCTGTTCCAGATACTGAGATGCTCGCGGTTACTGGTGATGCCTAAAAGGAGCTATCATAAAACGACGAACAGCCATCATCGCTTTTATCGTCACCCTAACTTATTGAAGTCAGGAGAGAATCAGGTTATTGCCAGCCACCCGGAGCAGGTATGGGTCGCGGATATCACCTACCTTCCACTGCGTCAGGGAACGGCGTATGTCAGTCTGGTGACCGACGCCTGGTCGAGAAAAATAGTGGGATATCATGTGCATGAAAGCCTGCATACTCGGCATGTGGCCGCCGCGCTCAAAATGGCGCTGATGAGCAGACGCACGACCTCTGTGCTGATACATCACTCAGACCGGGGTATCCAGTACTGTTCAACAGAATATCAGGCGTTACATGAACGTCACGGCGTCATCTGCTCGATGACGGACGGATATGATTGTTATCAGAATGCGCTGGCGGAGCGGGTAAACGGGATATTAAAAATGGAGTATCTTCTTGTTAAACCAGAAGATATCATGCAGGCAAGAAAGATGGTCAGGGAGTCGGTGGAAATCTACAACACGCGACGACCGCATCTGTCGTTAAAATACAAAACGCCCGATGAAGTTCATCAGGCGTTTTAAGGCTGAAAAGTGTCAACCTATATCAGGACTAGTCAATTAACGCGCTGAGTTAGTGAACTGCACCTTCAGTTTTACGCTTTTGCGCACTCTGAAACTCATAAGCCAGTTGTTGTTTTTCTTTATCAAGCTCAACAGTGACTGAACCACCATCAACCAGAGAACCAAACAACAGCTCGTTTGCCAGCGGCTTCTTCAGGTTTTCCTGAATGACTCGCGCCATTGGTCGTGCGCCCATCGCCTTATCGTAACCTTTATCAGATAACCAATTACGTGCTTCTTCACTGACTTCCAGTGACACGCCTTTGGCATCTAATTGCGCCTGCAACTCAACGATGAATTTATCCACCACCTGCTGGATAACAGTCGGCGACAAGTGATTGAACCAAATGATGTTATCCAACCGGTTACGGAATTCCGGTGTAAACACCTTTTTGATCTCTTCTAATGCGTCAGTGCTGTTGTCCTGCTGTTTAAAACCAATGGAGGTGCGCTGCGTTTCGCGTACACCGGCATTGGTTGTCATCACCAGAATGACGTTGCGGAAATCAGCTTTACGGCCATTGTTGTCCGTCAGCGTGCCATTATCCATCACCTGCAATAACAGGTTAAACACATCCGGGTGAGCTTTTTCAATTTCATCCAGCAGCAAAACTGCATGAGGATGCTTGATAACCGCATCGGTCAACAGGCCACCTTGATCGTAGCCAACATAACCCGGAGGCGCACCAATCAGGCGGCTGACGGTATGACGCTCCATATATTCGGACATATCAAAGCGCAACAGCTCGATATCCAGCGCCTTAGCTAATTGCACCGTCACTTCCGTTTTACCAACGCCGGTTGGGCCAGCAAACAGGAACGACCCGACAGGTTTGTGTTCATGCCCCAACCCTGCACGGCTCATTTTGATCGCTTCAGACAGTGCATCGATTGCCTTATCTTGACCAAATACCAGCATGTTCAGGCGGTCGCTCAGATTTTTCAGCACATCGCGATCACTGGCAGAGACCGTTTTCTCCGGAATACGGGCGATGCGAGCAACCACAGATTCGATGTCCGACACATTGACGGTTTTTTTACGCTTGTTGACAGGCATCAAACGGCTACGGGCACCTGCTTCATCAATCACATCAATGGCTTTATCCGGCAAGTGGCGGTCATTGATATATTTAACCGATAACTCGACCGCTGCGCGTATCGCTTTCGCGGTATAACGCACGTCATGATGCGCTTCATATTTCGGTTTCAAACCGTTGATAATCTGAACGGTCTCTTCTGGCGTCGGTTCAGTAATATCAATTTTCTGGAAACGACGTGCCAAGGCACGATCTTTTTCAAAAATATTGCTGAACTCCTGGTAGGTAGTAGAGCCAATCACCCGAATTTTGCCACTAGAAAGCAGCGGCTTAATCAGATTAGCGGCATCGACCTGCCCACCAGAGGCGGCTCCAGCGCCAATGATGGTATGAATTTCATCGATAAACAGGATGCTGTCTTTATCGTTTTCCAGCTGTTTCAGCAGCGCTTTGAAGCGTTTTTCAAAGTCGCCACGGTATTTGGTTCCCGCCAGCAGCGAGCCGATATCCAGTGAGTACAGGGTGCATTCAGACATTACTTCCGGTACATCGCCCTGCACGATACGCCAGGCCAGACCTTCAGCGATGGCGGTTTTACCGACACCTGACTCCCCCACCAGCAACGGGTTATTTTTACGTCGGCGGCACAGCACCTGAATGGCGCGTTCCAGCTCTTTATCGCGCCCAATAAGTGGGTCTATGCCGCCAACGCGGGCCAGTTGATTCAGATTGGTGGTGAAGTTCTCCATACGGTCTTCCCCTCCTGCCTGCTCTTCATTCACCGGATTTTCTGCATTCGGTGCCTGACCCGGCTCGTCCTTACGGGCGCCGTGGGAAATAAAGTTCACGACATCCAGACGGCTGACATCATGCTTGCGCAGCAAGTAGGCCGCCTGAGACTCTTGTTCACTAAAGATGGCAACCAACACGTTGGCACCAGAGACTTCATTGCGCCCTGATGACTGAACGTGGAAGACCGCGCGTTGTAACACCCGCTGGAAACTGAGTGTAGGTTGGGTATCACGCTCCTCTTCAGTGACAGGTAATGTCGGTGTGGTTTGTTCGATAAACGCTTCCAGTTCCTGGCGTAATGCCACCAGATCAACCGTACAGGCCTCCAGCGCTTCCCGCGCAGCTGGATTGCTTAGCAATGCCAGCAATAGGTGCTCCACGGTCATAAACTCGTGTCTGTGCTCACGCGCTCTAGCGAAAGCCATATTGAGACTGAGTTCAAGTTCTTGATTGAGCATAGGCACCTCCCAATAATTGCCTTAATCAGGCTTTTTCCAGCGTACAAAGCAATGGATGCTCGTTCTCCCTGGCGTATTGATTTACATGTGCGACTTTTGTCTCTGCCACTTCAGCAGTAAAAACACCACAAATCGCCTTTCCTTGGTAATGCACATTGAGCATCAATTGTGTTGCACGTTCAATATCATAAGAAAAGAACTTTTGCAGAACGTCAATCACAAATTCCATCGGTGTGTAATCGTCGTTGTTAAGTATAACTTTATACATAGACGGCGGTTTGAGCGCCTCTTTCTGTTTATCTTTGACTAAATGTTCAAAATTCAGCCAGTCGTTATTCTTACCCATTGCCTGCCCATCGTTTCACTGAACCACACAGGAGCAATACTTCACTCCGGTTATAAGACCATTTGATGCAGATATCTATTATTATTTTAACATCACTTATGCCATAACGCCGCCAGAGAAAAAAGTCGATTTTTTTACCTTAAAAGCGGTTAAATTGTAACCAAACGAACACAATAGCGTTAGCTGCATCAAACTTTGAAGAACTCTCCCTGCCAGACAAAAGCCCTCCCCTTGACGTTGGGACCATTTCCACTAGAGTGTATTTTCGTGAGCTGCTGTAGTTTTAACCAATATTGGGGGTTTTAACCAAGATTGGGTTAACCAAGATTACAGTTTTAACCACTTTGCGCTCACATTAACCAGCGATTACCTCATCTCAAACTAGAATAGCCTTGCGAGGGACGTAGAAGTATGGAGACGGGTACTGTTAAATGGTTCAATAACGCCAAAGGTTTTGGCTTCATTTGCCCTGAGGGCGGTGGCGAAGATATATTCGCTCACTATTCAACTATCCAGATGGATGGTTACCGAACGTTAAAAGCCGGTCAGATGGTTAACTTTGATGTCCACCAAGGGCCAAAAGGCAACCACGCCAGTCTGATAGTGCCACTCGGGTTAGATGTGGTCTTGCAAGAAGACATACCGCAGGAACTTGCGCATTGGCCTGACACCATGCAATCATTCGCTTAAATATCATGGCAATACCTCACCTCAAACACGCCGGTGATCAAGGTATTTCCTGAGCGGTCTGTTGCTACCAGCATCAAATACGTTTCAAAATGCCAGCCAATCATGACTGGCATTTTTATTGCTCTATTATGCTACCAGAGCTGCTACGGTCAACCTCCAATTCAGACTTAAAACCGCGCCGCTAGAGCCACTTAGTCGACACAATATTCACGAGAGAATCATTCGCGCGCTAACGCGTCAATCGGATTGAGCCTGGCAGCACTTCGTGCCGGTAAATAGCCAAATACCACCCCAATCACGGTTGAGCACAAGAATGCGCTGAACAGCGCTACTGGTGGAAAAGCAATCTGCCAGTTAGGTAAAAACATCTCTACAATCAGTCCAATGGCGAAGGATAGCGTGATACCCAGCGCCCCTCCGACCAGGCAAACCAAAACCGCCTCAATTAAGAATTGCTGCATAACATCACTGGATCGCGCGCCCACCGCCATACGGATACCGATTTCGCGAGTTCGTTCGGTGACTGAAACCAGCATAATATTCATCACGCCAATCCCACCTACCACCAGTGAAATCACTGCCACCAATGTCAGGAACAATTGCATCGTGCGGGTGGTTTTTTCCGCGGTTTGCAGCAAGCTATCCATGTTGTAGGTGAATATATCTTTCTTGCCGTGGCGCATGGTCAGCAAGCGAACCAGCTGCTGCTCGGCTTCTTTACTGCTATAACCCTCTTTAATCCGAATGGTAATCGAATCAAAGTAAGAACGACCCATCAGGCGGCTCGCCATGGTGCTGTACGGCACCCATATTCGCAGCGTTTTACTGCTACCGAACATAGATTGCTTCTCTTCCACCACCCCCACCACGGTCGCGGGCATATTCCCGACCAGGATCACTTGCCCCACCACATCTTTGATATGCGGGAATAGCCTGCGCTGGGTATTGCGGTCAATCACCACCACTTGCGACTGGCGTTCAACCTGTTCACGGGTGATGGGTGTCCCCTGTTCGAGTTTCATACCGAACACGCGGAAATACTGCTCACTGACCCCCGAAACACTGGCTGCGACATCCACATTGCCGTATCGCAGCCGCATGCTGCCAGAAATGGTGGGCGACACGGCGCTGACATAGGATTGCTCTTTTAGCGCCGCCATATCGTCATAGACCAATGCCTGCCGCGTGCTGGGGTCGTCATCACCAAAATCTTTGCCGGGATAGATATCAATGGTATTGGTGCCAATCGCGCGGATATCCGCCAGCACCATCTGCTTGGCGGCATCCCCGACCACCAATATCGAGACCACCGAGGCGATACCAATAATGATCCCAAGCATAGTCAGCGCAGTGCGCATTTTATTGGCCGACATCGCGCGCCAGGCCATGAGTAACGCCTCACGAAAACGGCCGGTCAGTTGCTGCCATGATGGTGCGGATGGCGTCAAACTCACCACATCAGAAGCCGCAATCGTGGGTACTGTTTTCGAGCCAGAATCCGCCATAATGCGGCCATCTTTGATTTCGATGATCCGCTCTGCCTGAGCCGCAACATTAGGGTCATGGGTGACAATAATCACTGTGTGCCCCTGCTGTTGTAGCTGCTTGAGGATAGCCATCACCTCAACACTGGAGTGGCTATCTAGCGCCCCTGTCGGTTCATCGGCCAGAATGACCTGCCCACCGTTCATCAAGGCGCGAGCGATACTGACCCGTTGCTGCTGCCCGCCGGAGAGCTGATTGGGCTGATAGTTAACACGTTCCTCCAGCCCCAAGCGGGTTAGCAGCATATTCGCCCGCTCGCGCCGCTCGTGCTTACCTAAACCAGCATAGACTGCGGGAACCTCAACATTATGCGCCGCGCTGAGGTGAGGCAGCAGATGATAACGCTGGAAAATAAAGCCAAAATGCTCGCGGCGCAATGCCGCCAGTGCATCATTATCCAATGTGGCGACATCTTGACCGGCGACACGGTAGACGCCCGCACTTGGCTTATCCAGACAGCCCAAAATGTTCATTAGCGTCGACTTACCTGAGCCAGAGGCACCGATAATCGCGACCAACTCACCGGCATTAATGGTTAGTGAGACATCCTGCAATACGTCAACGGTTTCTCCGCCGGACTGATAACTACGACGAATGCCTTTTAACTCAAGCAATGCCGTCATTATGCTTCCTCCGTGCCACCGCGGCTAACGATGACCTCCTCGCCGACCTTCAAACCTGACACTACCTGCGCATCGACGTTATTGCGAATACCGATCGTCACTTCACGTTTCTCCTCTTTGCCCTCTTTCAGCACCGCGACTTGATAACGATTGGTGCCCAGCTCCTCGCCTAATGCCGATAAGGGGATCACTACCGCCTGCTGCACATTTGCCAGCTGGATTGAAACCTGTGCGGTCATTTGCAAACGTAATAAACGATCGGGATTCGGCACCTCAAAGCGCGCAGAGTAGAAAATGGCATCATTCACTTTTTCCGGCGTTGGCTGAATATCTTTTAACACGCCATCAAAACGCTTTCCGGGATCACCCAGCACCGTAAACGAGGCTTTCATCCCCGGTTTAAGGTGAATCACATCCGCCTCTGACACCTGCGCATTAACCAGCATGGTGCTCATGTCGGCCAAGGTCAGAATATTTGGTGCCTGTTGCGCCGCAATCACGGTCTGGCCTTGCAAGGTGGTGATTTGCACCACATCGCCAGCCATCGGGGCAGAGATCTTGGTATAATCCAGATTAATGTTAGCTGTATCCAGACTGGCCTTAGTTTTATTGATTTGCGCATTAATAGTCTCAACTTGCGCTTTTTTCACTGCCAGTGTGGTGCTCGCCTGATCCAGATCCTGACGTGATACCACCTGTAACTTTGCCAGATCCTGCTGACGGCGCAGCGTCACCGCTGCCAGTTGCATTTCAGCTTTCGCCTGCGCTAACTGAGCATTCAAATCCTGAATTGTCGCCTCCACCTCTTTGATTTGGTTCTGCGCCTGTTGTGGGTCGATCATCGCCAGCAACTGACCTTGCTCAACTTGATCGCCAACTTGCACATACAGTTTTTCCAACTGACCACTGACCTGCGCACCCACATCAACTTTGCGCACCGCATCGAGTTTTCCTGTGGCCAGGACATTCTGTTGCAGATCACGGTTGGCAACTTTCACCGTCTGATATTGCACCGGCGCAGTGGCCATCAGGTGTCTGGTGATGAAAAAACCACCAATAATCAATACGGCAAATACGATGAGCCATCGGCGCTGACGTCTACTGAACTGCATCAAATCAATTACCTTCCTTTATTTTGTCACTCTCTAAATTGCCGAAGTTAACATCGGAAATTCTCATTTAGCTAAACGAAATATCAATACCACCGTGCTATCGGCGAAACCTAAGATGCATTGAAACTTGGTTTAGTTCCCCTTTGTTTCAATGGCGCTGAAAATTTCAGTGCCACTGAAAGCTCAGTGATATAACGGGTTTTAACCATGCAAAACAGTAATAACATCACATCAACGCCTGATAATCTTAACTGTTGGGGGTTGATTACATTGCTATTCAAAGGCAACCAGGCGCTGGGTGGAGAACAGTGCGCACAGGGGAATTTCAGCTTACCCCCACAGATTGCACGTAAGCCGATTGAAGATATTGCCAGCAAAAAGCGGGCGGAATACCGCCGCCGCTATCAATTGCTTGAGCAACTCGAAGAGCAGTTAGCCGCACATTTTACCACTGAATTAATCTAGCCCGCTGCCGCTAATCAGCCCGTCCTCGCGCCAACCAAACGACACGAGAAAACATTTTTTTCAGTAACGGGGGAATAGATTCTACCCCCCTCTCTCTGGCCTGGCTGGTCACTTCAATGGCCAGATCCGGCTTGGAGGTACGATGGATGGCCTTTTCAATTACTCTGCGCGGCTGCATTTTGGCATTCATTGGAATGGCCGATACCCGGTGATAAACCGCATCAAATCCTGCACGATATAGAAAGTGCTCCATATCCGGTGCTGGCAAGATGGTCAGGCGATCCCGCTCGTGGTCACGTTCAGTGTCCGCCATATTACGTACTGTGTCGGCGTACTTTTTACCAGCATCATCACCATCTGTCAGAACATGCCACTGGATGCCCATGCGGTTGGCATATTTCAGCAGTGGTCGTAAGCCACTTTGGGCAAACTCAATCACTTTTACCCCTTCGGCTTCAAAGTGATGACCACACTGGCGGGCGAGTTCATTGAGTAACCAAATTTCCGTTTCGCCCTCGACCAACAACCAGCAGCGGGCAAATAAAGCCGATGGGCGGTTGAAGCGAATATGAAACGCGATGCGGCGGCTCTCTTCTGCGCTCATGCCGCGCGGGCCAATGCGGTAAGTCGCGACTCTAGAGGATTCGCGCACCAGCCGACAAATACTCTCTATCGGTACCAAAGAGACTAACTCACCGGAGTTGGTGGTGGTGATACGTTGGAGTGGCAACTGGCTGAGCAGCCCCCACGCCACTGACAGCATAATGGGGTGCAAGCGGGTTTCCGGGTCTTCGACCAGCAGCAATGGCCGCGCATGAGGGTCCAGGCTAAGTGAGCCTTTGGCTTGCAGTAATGTTGAGAACATCCCCAATAGTATCAACCGCATACTGCGGCTATTGGGTTCAGCCACCATGCGGTTGATGCTGTCGAGGGCCTGCCAGGCTTCTCGCTCCGGTTGTGGGCGATAGCGGTGATTACGTAGAGCAATAGATTGCGATCCTTGCTCGGCAAAATAGTGCTCCAGCAGTTGACGCATCGCCACCAACCCTTGACGCAGCTCAGTATTCGTCAGTTTTTGCGGATTACGCACCAACTCGCGGCTTAATTGATCCAACTGCTGATTCAGCGCCACTTTATCCGGCTGATGACTGTTTTCGTCCGTGGTACTGCGTAGCCGACGCATAAAGCGCGCATCCCGTAAGCGCAATACCGGATGGATACGAATGACCCCCCGTGCCAGCTTTTCAATATCATGCAAAGCCAGAGGTTGCCCCTCTAGATCGAGGAAAGTACGCCAGGTACAGACGGTGCCATCATCAGCCAACTCCCCCTCAACCCGATAATAAATACGATGCAAACCATCATCATGGTTTATCCAAAGCGGGGCTAATTGGCGATAACGAGGCGCACGCCAGTGCCCAATATCCTTCTCACAGAAAGTGAAAATAACCTGCAAGTGGCGCTCTTTAGCACTCTCATCCCCTGCCGGATAATAAAAATCCTGCACGGTAAAATGATAAAGTTGCGGTTCAGGGGATAAAAGTAATGTCAGGGCATCTAATAGGCTGGATTTACCCCAGGCATTCTCACCGACCAGCACGGTATTATCATCAAGGTTCAATGAAATACGATTGATACCGCGAAAACCGACTATATCTACGCGTTCAAGATACATGCTGCGCCTCCGATGCGGAATTATTCATACTGATACTACTAGATAACACTGTTAACCCGGCAAGCATAGCGGATTATCTGGCTGATAGAGGTAAAAAAACCTTATTCGTCAAGTGCCGCGGTACATTGCGTGCTGCTTTACTCTTCCTTCGATTTTAGATAGCTTATTGCGCCACAGCTCATTATTCATCTGCTCATGATACCCAAAGTCGAAGGGTATAGGACGGTACAACTCGTGTATTCAGGATTACTGATCATTCTTTTGCCGTTAATTATTGGCTATCTGATCCCACTTAACCGCAAATCATTAATTCAATTGATCAACCGCTTATTAAGCTGGATGGTCTACGTGATTTTATTCTTTATGGGGATCAGCCTGGCATTTCTGGAAAACCTTAGCGCTAATTTACTGCTTATTTTCCAGTACACCGCCGTCTTTTTTCTCTGTATTTTTTGTGCCAATTTACTGGCGCTGTTTTTACTTGAACGCAAATTGCCGTGGAAAAATACTCACCGTCAAGAAGCACTGCCCTCACGGCTACATATGGCACTGGAATCTCTGAAATTATGTGGCGTAGTCATTATTGGTTTCCTGCTGGGTTTAAGCCAATGGCCGTGGTTGCAATTTGCAGCGAAAGGTAGCGAGTTGGCGCTGATTTTTCTGCTATTTTTAGTTGGTATTCAATTACGTAACAGTGGCATGACACTGCGTCAGATCGTGCTAAACCGCCGTGGGACCATAGTGGCATTTGTCGTCGGTATCAGTGCATTGATCGGCGGCTTACTCGCCGCGATGCTAATGGGTTTGCCCATTAAAACCGGGCTGGCGATGGCTTCTGGCTTTGGCTGGTATTCGCTGTCAGGCATTTTACTGACTGATGCATTTGGTCCGGTGATAGGTAGTGCTGCATTCTTTAATGATCTGGCGCGAGAATTGGTGGCAATCATGCTGATCCCAACACTGGTACGCAGCAGCCGCTCCACCGCATTAGGCTTGTGCGGCGCAACCTCAATGGACTTTACGCTACCGGTATTGCAGCGCAGTGGCGGGCTGGAAATGGTCCCTGCCGCGATCGTCCACGGCTTTTTACTGAGTCTGCTAGCCCCGATATTGATCGCCTTCTTTTCGTCATAAACTTCTTCTGCGCAGTGGATGGTCCGATTCACTGCGCGCGACTTCTGCCTGAAATTGAATCACTCTGCCTAAAACTGAATAAATTCTCATTCGCAGAAAAAGTTGCGCCAAATCAAAACAAGTCAAAGTTGCATTAAAAAAGCCTTTTTAAACCCGCCTTGCACCTCTATGCTTTTAAACATGCATTAAAAATGCAATTTTAAAAAGGAAAATAATTATGTTCTGTGTGCAATGTGAACAAACCATCCGAACGCCTGCGGGTAACGGCTGCTCCTACGCGCAGGGGATGTGCGGGAAAACCGCCGAGACCTCTGATTTACAAGACTTATTAGTTGCCGTGTTGCAAGGGCTTTCAGCCTGGGCATTGACAGCGCGCGAAGTGGGCATCGTTGATCATCAGATTGACAGCTTTGCACCCAGAGCCTTCTTCTCGACCCTCACCAATGTGAATTTCGATTCAGACAGAATTATCGGTTACGCCAAAGAAGCCATCTTGCTACGCCAATCACTGGCCATTCGTTGCCGCTTGCTCGATAGCACTATCACTGTTGATCACCCATTAGCCGAACTGCAACTGCTGTCAAACGACATCCCTACCCTGCAACAGCAATCGCAACAATTTGCCCTGAACAGCGATAAAGCGGAGATCGGCGACGATATTCATGGCCTGCGGATGCTCTGTTTGTATGGCCTGAAAGGTGCGGCGGCCTATATGGAACACGCCTACGTATTGGGCCAGCACGATGAGCAAATTTATGCTGAATATCATGCTTATATGGCCTGGTTGGGTACGCAGCCGCGTGATGTCGACACCCTGCTCAATAACGCCATGGGCATTGGCAAAATGAACTTCAACGTCATGGCTATTTTGGACACTGGCGAAACCCAGGCTTACGGTGATCCACAGCCGACTGCCGTTAACGTACGCCCGGTGGCGGGTAAAGCCATTTTGATCTCCGGCCATGACCTCAAAGACTTACAAATGCTGCTGGAGCAGACCGAGGGAACCGGGGTTAACATCTATACCCACGGTGAAATGCTGCCCGCTCACGGCTACCCAGAGTTAAAACGTTACTCACATCTGGTGGGTAACTACGGCAGTGGCTGGCAGAATCAGCAGATAGAATTCGCCAAATTCCCTGGGCCGATTTTGATGACATCCAACTGTATCATTGACCCGAATGTGGGCAATTACGGCGACCGTATCTGGACTCGCAGCATTGTTGGCTGGCCGGGTGTGAATCATCTGGAGGGCGAAGATTTCGCGCAGGTCATCGATCAGGCATTGGGCATGGCGGGCTTCCCGTACAATGAGCTGGAGCAGCTGATTACTGTCGGTTTTGGCCGTCAAACCCTGTTGAATGCGGCTGATACCGTGATTGATCTGGTCGCCACTAAAAAGCTACGTCATGTCTTTCTGGTCGGGGGCTGTGATGGTAGCCGCACAGAACGCAGCTATTTCACTGATTTTGCCCGCAGTGTGCCGCAAGATTGCATCATTATGACCCTAGCCTGCGGTAAGTACCGCTTCAACAAACTGGATTTCGGCACGCTGGAAGGATTACCGCGCCTGCTGGATATCGGCCAATGTAATGATGCTTATTCAGCCATCATGCTGGCGGTGAAATTGTCAGAAAAACTGGGCTGTACCGTCAATGACCTGCCGCTCAGTCTGGTGCTGTCATGGTTTGAACAAAAAGCCATTGTCATCCTGCTGACCTTGCTGTCACTGGGCGTCAAAAATATCTATACCGGCCCGACCGCGCCCGGCTTCCTGACCGACAACCTGATGGGAATTCTGTACGAGAAATTTGGTATGCGCCCCATTACCACGGTAGAACAGGATATGAACGAGATCCTGGGCAGTTAAAACGCGAGGCAAATAAGCCCTGAATAATTAAGCAATATCACCTTGCCCGGCCAGTGCGCTTTAACGCCACCGCTCGGGCATGATGACTGGTTTTGCCCGAGAATGACCTGATTTACTGTGAGGCCCCGATGACCGATTTGACCCCAAGTGCCAATTTTATCCCAACTGACTGCCCAACCGTCCTCTGCCCTAACCGTATGCAACTCCACTCCATAGTGCAAGAAACGCCCGACGTCTGGAGTCTGCGGCTGATTAACCACGATTTTTACCCTTATCTGCCGGGGCAATATGCTCTGGTCAGCATTTGCAACAGTGATGACACCCTGCGCGCGTATACACTCTCCTCCACGCCCGGACTCAGCCCCTTTATCCAACTCACGGTGCGCTGTTTAGCTGATGGCGAGGGGTCTAATTGGCTGACTCAGCAGGTGAGCGTGGGCGATTATCTGTGGCTTTCCGAGGCTCAGGGGGAGTTTACCTGCGCCCATTTTGATGATGACCGCTACCTGATGTTGGCCGCCGGTTGCGGTGTTACGCCAGTGATGTCGATGTGCCGTGACCTGCTGGCACGACGTGCGCAAGCGGATATTCGGGTGATTTTTAATGTGCGCTCACCAGCGGATGTGATTTTTTCCGATGAGTGGCAACGCTTATTACAGCGCTATCCGCAGCAATTGCAGCTCACTCTGGTGGCGGAATCCGCAGCAACGGAGGGATTTATCGCCGGCAGAATCAATGCTCAAATCATGCAACAGGTCGCGCCGGACATCAGCCGCCGCCGGGTAATGACCTGCGGCCCCGCCCCCTATATGGATTGGGTTGAGCAGTATTGCCGTGAGCAATCCGTTCCCGCCAATCATTTCCAAAAAGAACAGTTCCGCAGCGCCGATGAAGCTATCGATACCAGCAATGAATTGACGATGACCATTAGCCATCCACTGCGCAGTGTGAAAGTCCCGGTCGGCACGTCACTGCTGTTTGCGCTGGAACAACATAAAGTTCCGGTGATGGCGGCCTGCCGCGCGGGGGTCTGTGGTTCGTGTAAGACGCGCATTCTGCACGGGGAATACACCACCAGCAGCACCATGACACTGACCCCCGAAGAGATTGCCCAAGGCTATGTTTTAGCTTGTAGTTGTCAGCTTCAGGGCAATATCCAACTGGCCTAACCGCCTTGCTTGCTGCCCCATGAGTGGCTATTCACCCCATAAATGACTATTCACGCCATTAATGGGGCAATCCGCGCCGTTAATGGGCAATAATTGTTAAACGCGCCATACTTTGACCTCAGAGAATAATGACTCGCCATTAATCCTTGAGGGAACAACTATGAAGCAAACCGTGGCAACACTGGTCGCAAAAACGTTGGAACAAGCAGGTGTTAAGCGAATTTGGGGCGTCACTGGGGACTCACTCAACGGCCTGAGTGATAGCCTGCACCGCATGGGCACCATTGAGTGGTTGGGGACGCGCCACGAAGAGGTGGCGGCTTTCGCCGCCGGTGCCGAGGCGCAACTGACCGGGCAACTAGCGGTCTGCGCTGGCTCCTGCGGCCCCGGCAACCTCCATCTAATCAACGGCTTATTTGATTGTCACCGCAACCATGTTCCGGTGCTGGCGATTGCCGCACATATCCCCTCCAGCGAAATTGGCAGTGGTTATTTTCAGGAAACCCACCCGCAAGAGCTGTTCCGTGAATGTAGCCACTACTGTGAATTGGTTTCCAACCCAGAGCAGTTGCCTCGGGTGCTG
Organism: Yersinia sp. Marseille-Q3913; assembly: GCF_963892745.1. Taxonomy (NCBI): domain Bacteria; kingdom Pseudomonadati; phylum Pseudomonadota; class Gammaproteobacteria; order Enterobacterales; family Yersiniaceae; genus Yersinia; species Yersinia sp. Marseille-Q3913. Next base: position 53,886 of record NZ_CAWQAF010000044.1, read on the forward strand.
GAGATAGCCATGCGCCAGGCCATTCTTAACCGTGGTGTCTCAGTGATTGTGTTACCGGGCGATGTAGCACTACAGCCCGCGCCCGAAGAGGCCGCCGTGGTGTGGCAAACACCGAAACTGCCACTGGTTCAGCCGCCGATGAGTGAGTTGGCGATTTTGGCGCAAACACTGAATAAGGCGAAAAATATCACTCTGATGTGCGGCAGCGGTTGTGCTGATGCCCACGATGAGGTGGTCAAACTGGCGGAAATGCTGCAAGCCCCGGTGGTCCATGCACTGCGAGGCAAAGAACATATTGAGTGGGATAATCCATACAGCGTGGGTATGACCGGGCTGATTGGGTTTGCCTCCGGTTATCACGCCATGATGAGTGCCGATACTCTGGTACTGCTCGGCACCCAATTCCCCTATCGCGCCTTTTATCCCACCAATGCAAACATCATCCAGATTGATATCAATCCCGGCAGCATTGGTGCTCACTGCCCAGTGAATATGGCGCTGGTCGGTGATATCCAAACTACGTTGCGCGCGCTGTTGCCGCAGTTAGAGGCGAAAAGTGATAACCAATTTTTAGCAAAAGCACTGGAGCACTATCATACCACCCGCAAGGATCTGGATGGGCTGGCGACTGCCAATGATAACCAGCCGATCCATCCGCAATATCTGGCACAGCAAATCAGCCGCCACGCCACGGATGACGCTATTTTCACCTGTGATGTGGGCACTCCCACAGTGTGGGCAGCCCGCTATCTTGAGATGAACGGTAAACGGCGCTTGCTGGGGTCGTTCAACCACGGTTCGATGGCGAACGCCATGCCACAAGCCATTGGCGCGCAAGCCACCGCCCGCGATCGGCAAGTCGTTGCCCTGTGCGGCGACGGCGGTTTCACCATGCTAATGGGGGATTTCCTCACGCTGGCACAGCTCAAATTACCGGTGAAAATTGTGGTGTTCAACAACAGTGTGCTGGGATTTGTGGCGATGGAGATGAAAGCTGGCGGCTATCTGACTGACGGCACCGATTTGCATAATCCAGACTTTGCCGCCATTGCCAATGCCGCCGGCATCAAGGGTATTCGGGTGGAGAAAGCCTCTGAGCTGGATGCCGCACTGGAGAGCGCATTTGCCCATCCGGGGCCGGTATTGGTGGATGTAGTGACAGCTAAGCAGGAGTTATCGATGCCGCCACAAATCAAATTCGAGCAGGCCAAAGGATTCAGCCTGTATATGCTCAGGGCGATTATCAATGGTCGTGGTGATGAAGTCGTCGAGCTGGCAAAAACCAATTGGCTACGTTAGACGGAAGAGTAAAGCGTCCGCGCCAGGGAAGGCGCGGAACGAGCCTCCAGAGATGGATCTACGGCGTCTTTACGATCCGCCTGTTCTCTCCGCTTCTGGCACATTGTCAATAACCTCAAACGGTGACGCAGCCGCTTCCAGCCTTTCACCCAATTCACTACAGCAATAACCCACAAGTATTATGTGGCGTAAGCGACACTTTCAACTTATCACCCTGCTAAATAGCCCAGAGAGGCGTAGAGTCACTTATTGACTCGTTGTCATCACAAACACGGTATAAACAGCACATTGACCCCATTGATGGTGGTATCGCTATGCCAAAGAGAGCCAAATCAGGATCCTCCGCTACGGCTGAATTAACCTGTTTGCTGCGCGCAAAGTCATACGCTGAGAAGAGACCCCATCTTAAAAGTGATGATTATGTGGCGGTTATTCTGAGTCAGACCTTCCATTCACTCTTTTCTATGATGCAGAAAACCTTTCTGCTGGGCGATGATATATTAAATCTCGCTACCCCCGCCGGCATCTACCCCTACATTGTCGCCCGCACTTTATATATTGATGATATTTTCAAAAAAACCGCGGGGCGCTTTAGCAAAATATTTATCCTGGGGGCCGGTTTTGATTCCAGAGCCATTCGCTTTCATTACGCGCTGCAACATAGCGCTATTGTTGAAATTGATAGTCCCGCCATGCAGCAGCATAAAATCGAAAAACTGAGTGAGGCCCACATCTCACCACCTGCCAATCTGGTCTTTTTACCCATTGATTTTAATCAGCAAAATTTGGCTGACACCCTCGCAACCCTCCCCTTGCCAGCCGGAGAGAAGTGCCTGTTTCTGTTGGAAGGCTTGCTGATGTATCTGGACCCCGCGCAGGTAAAAACGCTATTGAGTGCCATCAGTGACTACAGCCGCGATGGCAGCCAGATTATTTTTGATTTTGTTTATGATCATCTGTTGGTGGATGACCACGGATCAACCGACAGCTCACCATTCAACGGCGAATATGGCGTAAAAGAGAGTGTTGAGGGGGTGCGCAGTATTGGCGAAGCCTGGCGGTTTGGCATCGCCGCCAATGGCCTTGATGCACTGCTACAGCAGTACGGTTTTACGCTATTGGATAGAGCCGATGCCCGCGAACTGGAAAAGCGCTTCTTTACCGATAAACAAGGAAAATGCCTGGAGCGAATTAATACAGCTTCGTGTTTGATCTACGCCAATCGAGAAAAATCCTAATAAATCAGCGGATAACCATAATTTCATTAATTATCAATTGCCCTGATAAATATTATTCTCATTATCAATAAATAATCCCTGCCACTCCTTTCTTGTTTTATCAATCTGGCTATGATGAAGCATACCCCTTTTTCTGACCGCGAGAGAATGATGCTGATCGATTTACGTAGTGACACAGTAACGCAACCTGACGCCGCAATGCGCAATGCCATGGCGAATGCCGCAGTTGGCGACGATGTGTATGGTGATGACCCGACGGTTAATGCTTTAGAAGCCGAAGCCGCCAGAGTGTCGGGCAAAGAGACCGCCCTGTTCTTGCCGAGCGGCACACAGGCCAATTTGGTCGCGCTATTGACCCACTGCCAACGGGGTGAAGAGTATATTGTCGGCCAGAAAGCGCACAACTACCTGTATGAAGCGGGTGGCGCGGCGGTACTTGGCAGTATTCAGCCGCAACCCATTGATGCCAATGATGACGGCACCCTACCGCTGGATAAAGTGTTAGCCGCCATCAAACCCGACGATATTCATTTTGCCCAAACCCGGCTATTAAGTTTGGAAAATACCCATAGCGGCAAAGTGTTGCCACTGAGCTATTTGCAGCAAGCCTGGGCCTTGACCCGAGAGAAGAGACTGGCGCTCCATATTGATGGCGCACGTATTTTTAATGCGGCGGTGGCGCTGAATGTGCCCTTGAGCGACATTAGCCAATATTGCGATACCCTGACCATTTGCCTCTCCAAAGGGCTGGGTGCGCCAGTTGGCTCGCTGCTGTGTGGCAGTGCGGAATATATTCATCGCGCCCGCCGCTGGCGTAAAATGACCGGCGGTGGGATGCGTCAGGCCGGTATTCTGGCAGCGGCAGGGCTGTACGCCTTAGAGCACAATGTCGCCCGCTTAAAAGATGACCATGACAATGCCGCCTGGTTAGAGCAGCAACTACGCTCACTGGATGTCGAGATTGTGGCACCCGGCGCACAAACTAACGTGCTGTATATTAAGCAGTCTGCCGAGTCAGCGGCAAAATTTGGCCCCTGGATGCGCGAACGTGGCGTATTAATCAGCGCAGGCCCAGTTACCCGAATGATTACCCACATCAATATAAGCCGCCAGGATCTGGAAAAAGTGGTTGCACTGTGGCGTGAGTTTTTGGCCGGGCAGCGCGCATGACGCCGCAACGGATATTGGTGCTGGGGGCCAGTGGCTATATCGGCCAGCACCTGATCCCCAGACTCAGCCAACAGGGGCACCATGTCACTGCCGCCGCCCGCCGTGTCGAGTGGCTAAAAGAGCAGCAGTGGCCCGGTGTCGACTGCCGCTTTGTCGATCTTTATCAGCCCGACACCCTCAGCACCGCCCTGCAAGATATTGATATCGTTTATTATCTAGTCCATGGCATGGGCGAAGGGCAGGATTTAATTGAGCAGGAGCGTCTGGCCGCCAACAATATGAAGGCCGCCCTACAGGCCCCCCCTTGCTCAGTGAAACAGGTCATCTATCTGGGCGCATTACAGCCGGGGAACAACAGCTCCTCCCATCTGATTGCGCGTAAACTGACCGGTGATTTATTGCGCCAAAGTGGCATTCCGGTGACGGAACTGCGCGCCAGCATCATTGTCGGCCCCGGCTCAGCCGCCTTTGAAGTGATGCGCGACATGGTTTATAACCTGCCGATCCTAACACCACCTCGCTGGGTGCGCTCGAAATCATCCCCCGTCGCACTGGATAACCTGCTGGTTTACTTGACGGAATTGCTCAATCACCCGGCGCAAGAGAACCGCATTTTCGATGTTGCAGGGCCGGAGTACATCAGCTATCAAACCCTGTTCGAGCGCTTTATTGCCATCAGTGGTAAACGGCGCTGGTTGATCCCGATCCCGCTGCCGACCCGCTTTATCTCAGTCTATTTCATCAGCATGATCACCTCAGTGCCGACCCCCATTGCCAGCGCATTGATTGAGGGGCTAAACCACGATTTACCGGCCGATGGCGCAGCATTGCAGGCGCTTATCCCGCAGCAACTGGTGAGTTTTGACGATGCGGTCAAAGAGACACTGCGCCGTGAAGATGAAGTGGTGAACTCCGCTGACTGGGGCTATGACCCCGAAGCCCGCGCCCGCTGGCGGCCCGGTTATGGATTTTACCCTAAGCAGGCGGGTTGCCAACTCTACACCACCGCCTCCAGCGAAGCACTTTGGCATGTGGTGCAGCAAATCGGCGGCAAAGAGGGCTATTTCTACGGCAATCTGCTGTGGAAAACCCGCGCCTGGATGGATGACATTGCTGGCGGCGGCGTAGTCTATGGCCGTCCGGATCGCGAAACTCTGGAGTTAGGTGACCTGGTTGATGGCTGGAAAGTCATTACCGTCAAGCCGTTACGTCAGTTAGCGATGATGTTCGGCATGAAAGCCCCCGGTTTGGGCCGCCTGACGTTTACCATCAAAGAGTTAGGCGGGCGGCGCAGTTTTGATGTGCGGGCATGGTGGCATCCGGCAGGTTTTAGCGGCTTGCTTTACTGGTTTGTGATGATGCCAGCCCATCTGTTTATCTTCCGTGGCATGGCAAAACGCATTGCGACGCTGGCGGAGCAATATGATCGCCAACACCTGCACAGCACATTGGCGCAAAGTGAATCAGGTGACGAGCCAACGCCTTAAATTGAGTGGCATAACTCATGCCCCAAAGTGTTAAAAAAGTCGATGACTCGATTTGAAACAGTGAGAACGGGTAGAAGAGTCAAGCGTCCGCGCCAGGGAGGGCGCGGCTCGAGCCTCCAGGGAGGGATTTACGGCGTCTTGATGATCTACCTGTTCTCTCCGCAACTGGCACCTTGCCATAAACCTCCGGCATAACTTATGGCCATTTTTCTTCTAATTAGCAGTCAACAACACTGTAAACCCAAGGAAAAAGCGGACAGTCGGTGCTTTCTGATTGCATAGCGCATCATTTCACGGAAGAATGGCATCTTATTTGCTGAGCGAATGATTCCAAACGCTAGCATTCTGATTTTTGGTGGGAACCGAATTCGCTATGAAGGTATTGGTCACCGGTGCAACCTGTGGGTTAGGCCGAAATGCCGTTGAATATCTCCGTCGTCAGGGTATCAAAGTCATCGCTGCCGGCAACAATGCGGCGATGGGCGCACTACTGACAAAAATGGGCGCTGAATTTATTCATGCGGATCTGACGAATCTGGTTTCCTCGCAGGCAAAAGCCATGCTGGCTGATGTCGATACACTGTGGCACTGCTCCAGTTTCACCTCGCCATGGGGCACTGAGCAGGCTTTTGAGTTGGCGAATGTGCGCGCCACACGCCGCTTAGGCGAATGGGCCGCCGCCTATGGCGTGGAGAATTTCATTCATATCTCCTCACCTGCTATTTATTTCGATTATCATCATCACCGTAATATTCAGGAAGATTTTCGGCCAGCACGTTACGCCAATGAATTCGCCCGTAGCAAGGCCGCCGGCGAACAGGTTATCCAGCAATTGGCGCTCTCTAACCCACAAACGCATTTTACCATCCTGCGCCCGCAGGGCTTATTTGGCCCGCACGATAAAGTGATGCTGCCACGTCTGCTACAGATGATTAAGCACTATGGCACCCTGCTGCTGCCCCGTGGCGGCAATGCACTGGTAGACATGACTTATCTGGAAAATGCGGTACATGCCATGTGGCTGGCGACCCAAAGCCAAAATACCCTGTCGGGCCGAGCCTATAATATTACCAACCAGCAACCCCGCCCCTTGCGCACCATCGTGCAACATCTGCTCGACGAGCTAGATATGCCATGCCGCATCCGCTCGGTGCCCTATCCGATGATGGATATCATGGCCAGAGCCATGGAGAAGCTGGGGAATAAGGCGGAAAAGGAGCCGGTGCTGACACATTATGGTGTCGCCAAACTCAACTTTGATCTGACGCTAGACACCCGCCGCGCTGAGCAAGAGCTGGGCTATCGCCCGATAGTGTCACTGGATGAGGGGATAAATCGCACCGCCCGCTGGCTAAAAGATCACGGTAAATTGCGTGGTTTATAGCCATCTGTGGTGCATAGAAGTGCTGAATGAAGCGATTACAGGCAAGCATAAGACAGTCGAGAAAATAGCTCTTATACTACAATCACTTTCATAACAGATTTCTTTCACCTAAGGTCATCATATGAAAAAGAAAAAAATTGCTCTGATTCTTCCTCTCGCCATTCTGCTTAGCGCCTGTACCAGCACCGTCGATCCGGCATTTAAGGATATCAGCAGCCGCACAGCACCTTGTGTTGACGGTGGGCCGGATCAGGTGGCGCAACAATTCTATGATCTGCGGGTTCAGCAAATTGGTAATCACACTGGCTTGCCCGATGATAATCTCTCGGCCCAATTTCGCCCTTATCTGAGCCAGGCACTTTACACAATGATTCAGACCGCCAGAAAACAGGCGGGCAGCCGTAGCACTGCTCAAGTGAATAAAACCCAGCCCATTAACGGCGATATCTTTACCAGTCTGCGCGAAGGCACGACCAGTGCGGATGTTGCCAGCGCCTCAACCATTCCCAATACCGACGCCCGAAACATTCCGCTGCGTGTTAATTTGACTCATCAGAGTGCCGGCGGCAAATCGGTGACGTGGCAAGATGAGGTATTGATGATCCGCGAAGGAAGCTGCTGGGTGGTCGATGATATCCGTTTTATGGGCGTCTCTGCCCCCGCCAGCAGCTTACGTCAGCTACTGGGTGATCACTGATCCCATACCTTTCTCCTCCGGTGGGTAGCTAGCCTATTATCTGCCGGATAAATCTAATCTATCGAATAAATCTGTCTGCCAAATAGAGCTAGCTGCCAGATTACTCCTGCCATCAATGTGTACCGGTTTTCTTCCAGTCAACCGGTATGCTTTGATTTACAAGTAGATTCCCATTTTGATTACTTTTTAATCTGCCACTGCGGATGCTCTGTCAGATTTATTCATCGCACGACAAATTCCCTCTGAGTAGAGTCAAATCCAAATGTTATGCTGTTTTTCTCACTAAACTCTGGTTATTAATAAATTTTAACGCACAAAGATTGCATAAGTATGCCGCGGAAGTTACCATTCACCGCATCATTGGCTATTCAGATTTGGCGCATGAGTATTCAACTTAGCGGAATTAACTGTTACTACGGCGTACATCAAGCGCTGTTCGACATTACATTAGACTGTCCGGCTGGCGAAACCTTAGTGTTACTAGGGCCAAGCGGTGCCGGTAAAAGCTCACTACTGCGCGTGCTCAATCTGCTGGAGATGCCTCGTTCCGGCACCTTGCAGATCGCCGGTAATCACTTCGATTTTACCCAAGCTCCAGGGGCAAAAGCGATTCGCGAATTGCGCCAAAATGTGGGTATGGTCTTCCAGCAATACAATCTTTGGCCGCATCTATCCGTGGTACAAAATCTGATTGAAGCCCCTTGCCGCGTGCTGGGTCTGTCAAAAGATGAGGCCATGGCGCGGGCGCAGAAATTACTGACGCGACTGCGTTTGACCGACTTCGCTTCCCGCTTCCCGCTGCACCTCTCCGGTGGTCAGCAACAGCGCGTGGCCATTGCCCGTGCGCTGATGATGGAGCCTCAGGTTTTGCTGTTTGACGAACCCACTGCGGCACTCGACCCAGAGATTACCGCACAAATCGTCAGCATTATCCGTGAATTGGCCGGAACCGGCATCACTCAAGTGATCGTCACCCATGAAGTTGAAGTGGCTCGTAAAACCGCCAGCCGTGTGGTGTATATGGAAAATGGCCACGTGGTGGAACAAGGCGATGCCAGCCACTTTACTCAACCAACAACCGAAGCTTTTGCCAGCTATCTGTCACATTGATATCTATTTGGGAATTTGCGATGAAAAAATTAATAATTGCTGCCGTCCTCGCCAGTATCAGTTTGTCTGCCTCTGCCGCTGAAACTATCCGTTTCGCTGCGGAAGCCACTTATCCGCCATTCGAATTCATTGATGCCAATAATAGAATGCAGGGCTTCGATATCGATCTGGCGAATGCGCTGTGTAAAGAGATGCAGGCCGAGTGCACCTTTACCAATCAGGCGTTTGACAGCTTGATCCCTAGCCTTAAATTCAAGCGTTTTGATGCGGTTATCTCAGGTATGGACATCACTCCTGAGCGCCAAAAGCAAGTTGCTTTCACCAAACCTTATTATGATAACTCCGCACTGTTTATCGCCGAGAAAGGCAAAGTGGCTGATTTAGCCGCCCTGAAAGGCAAGCGCGTGGGGATGCAAAACGGTTCCACCCATCAGAAATACCTGATGGAAAAACACCCTGAAATCACTGCCGTCCCTTATGACAGCTATCAGAATGCGATTCTTGATCTGAAAAATGGCCGTCTGGACGCGGTATTTGGTGACACTGCGGTGGTGAATGAGTGGCTGAAGCAGAATAACCAACTGGCTGCGGTCAGTGATAAGGTGACTGACGCTGACTATTTCGGCACCGGTTTAGGTATCGCCGTTCGTCAGACCAATACCGAATTACTGGGTAAGTTAGATGCTGCGCTGGCGAAAGTTAAAGCCGATGGCACCTATCAGACAATCTATAAAAAATGGTTCCAGCAGTAATCTAAGCACCCATGAATGAATTTCAACCTTTAGCAAGCGCCGCCGGTATGACCGTCGGCCTTGCCGTTTGTGCACTGGCCCTCGGTCTGGTTCTGGCGATGCTGTTTGCCGTCTGTGAATCATCGCGCTTGAAAGTGGTCAGCTATCTGACCACCGGCTGGGTCACCATTTTACGCGGGCTACCCGAGATCCTGGTGGTCCTGTTTATCTATTTCGGCTCCTCTCAGCTGCTAATGATGCTGTCGGACGGATTTACCCTGAATCTCTATCTGTTTGAGCTGCCAATTAAGCTTAATATTGATGATTTCGAGGTCAGCCCGTTCCTGTGCGGTGTGATAGCCCTCGCCCTGCTCTATTCGGCTTACGCTTCACAAACCTTACGGGGCGCGCTAAAAGCCGTGCCGATTGGGCAGTGGGAATCTGGGCAAGCATTGGGTTTGAGCCAGGCGGCCATCTTCTTCCGCCTGATTATGCCGCAGATGTGGCGTCATGCCCTACCCGGATTGGGTAACCAATGGTTGGTGCTGCTGAAAGATACCGCGTTAGTGTCGCTGATCAGTGTGAATGACCTGATGCTGCAAACCAAAAGCATTGCCACCCGCACTCAGGAACCCTTCACCTGGTATGTGATTGCCGCAGCAATCTATCTGGTAGTGACCCTGCTGAGCCAGTACGTGCTCAAATGGATTGAACTCCGTACCACTCGTTTTGAACGGAGCCCATCCTGATGCTGGAATACTTACCTGAGATCCTAAAAGGGCTGCATACCAGCCTGACGTTGACCATTGCCTCCTTATTAGTGGCATTAGTGTTATCACTGCTGTTTACCATTGTGTTGACACTGAAAACCCCCATTATTACGCCGCTGGTCAAGATCTATATCACACTGTTCACTGGCACCCCGCTGCTGGTGCAGATTTTCTTGATCTATTATGGCCCAGGGCAGTTCCCGGCTATCCGTGAATATCCGTGGTTATGGAGTCTGCTGTCGCAACCTTGGTTGTGCGCAATGATTGCATTGGCATTGAATAGTGCGGCCTATACCACTCAACTGTTCTATGGGGCTGTCCGCGCGATCCCATCAGGTCAGTGGCAATCTTGCGAAGCTCTGGGGATGTCCAAAGCCCAGTCGTTACGCATCCTCCTGCCATTTGCCTTTAAACGCGCACTCTCATCCTACTCCAACGAAGTGGTGTTGGTATTCAAAAGCACCTCACTGGCTTACACCATCACATTGATGGAAGTTATGGGTTACAGCCAACTGATGTATGGCCGTACTTATGACGTGATGGTGTTTGGCGCTGCCGGGATTGTCTATCTGTGTGTGAATGGGTTGCTGACATTGTTGATGCGGTTGGTGGAGCGCAGAGCACTGGCGTTTGAGCGGCGAAATTGAGGGGAGAGATCCCCTATCCCGTTGATTGGAGCAGGATTCGGTGGTCTGTTCGGTTGTCAAAGCTACACAGCCCACCTTACCTACAATGAACCAACCGCCAAAGGGTGCGGGCGCGCACCCTTCTGGAATCCCGCGCTTCGCACGTATCGCTTGTCCACTACGTGGATACCCTCCCTCATCGCTCCGCTAACGGACCGCCGTGATTCGCTCCTGCTCAAGCACGGCTCGTTCGGCATCCATGCCTCACGTCCTACCTTCACTCTTCACTCGGCAGCTCAAATGTGCTTTTAACTTCAAGGCCAAGACCATGGTTTGGTTTTGATTTTCTCTTTTGACGTTGAGCGCAATCAGGAATATTACCAACAAAGATTGCAGGCCGAATGAGCCGCATGGACGCGGCGAAAGGGGCGGTCGAGCTGGGAGCGAGTCAGCCCCGGTTCGAACAGCCGGCAAGCTGCCGGAGGGCACTGCGAATAGCAGTAATATTTTGCGCAAGCCGCAGGTGCAGGAGGGCCGGCCTGCCCTCCTGCTCGGTTGAGGTCACAAAGTTCAAGTGAGCACTAAACGAATATCAACCGAAACCTGATCCGATACAACCCACTGCGGCGGTAAAGTGAGCCGTGAAGCTTTAACAACCAAATCGGGTTACCTTCCCTTAAAAAAAATAAAAAAATAAATTTTTAATCACATTACTTGCATATAAATTCATAAGCTGGCAATGTAAACCCCATCAGTTATCCAAATAAATTGCGATAACAAATCACTAGTGATAATAAAATCAATAACTAATAGCTCATTCCATTTAAAAAATTCTGACAGGAGTTTAAGCATGAAAAAGTTACTATTGGCAACAATCTTAAGTGGTATGGTTTTCAGCGCCACCGCAGCGGATACCATCCGTTTTGCCGCCTCCGCCACCTACCCGCCATTTGAATCCATTGGTGCCAATAACGAAATCGTCGGCTTTGATATGGATTTGGCAAAAGCATTGTGCAAGCAAATGGAAGCCAACTGCACATTCACCAATCAAGCCTTTGATAGCCTGATCCCTGCGCTTAAATTCAAACGTTATGATGCCGTTATCTCCGGCATGGACATCACGCCAGAACGTAGCAAACAAGTGGCATTCACCCAACCTTACTATGCCAACTCAGCCATTGTGATCGCCCCAAAAGGCAAGTTCAGCTCTTTTGCTGATCTGAAAGGTAAGAAAATTGGGATGGAGAATGGGACAACACATCAGAAATATTTGCAGGATAGGCATCCTGAAATCCAAACCGTGGCCTATGACAGCTACCAGAATGCCATTATTGACCTGAAAAATGGCCGTATTGATGGGGTGTTTGGTGATACTGCGGTGGTGAATGAGTGGCTGAAAACTAACCCGAATTTGGCATCAGTGGGTGAGCATGTGACTGATCCGCAATACTTCGGTACTGGTCTTGGAATTGCCGTGCGCCCAGAGAACACCGCACTGCTGGAAAAACTGAATAAAGCTATTGATGCGGTGAAAGCTGATGGGACATATAAGACCATCAATGATAAGTGGTTCCCGCAATAATACCTTGCCTACTTAATGCCGCAGCCAACACCCCTGCGGCTTCAAGTTCCCATAACTTACCCAAAGTTATTGATGTCGCAGGTAGGCGGCAAGAGAGCAAATCCCGATGAGCTTACACCAGTAAGTGATTCGGGTGCGTGAACGCAGCCAACACCCCTGCGGCTTCAAGAACGAAGGGTAAGCAGTGTCAGCACTTCGTAATGAGCAGTATGAGGGAAGAGATCAAACAACTGCACCCGCTCAATATGGTAATCGGCTAACCTGCTAATATCTTTCGCCATTGTCTCTGCATTACAGCTTGAATAGAGAATAAATTCAGGTGCCATCTGAGTCAGATAATCACAAAGTTCGGCCCCTATTCCACGCCGTGGCGGGTTAACCAATACCAATTGGGGCACCTGTGCTGCTGCGGTGGCGAAACGGGTGGAGTCCAACGCGGCAAAACTGACATTTTTTAGCCCTAGCTGATCCGCTGACTGGCGTGCACAGGCGATGGCTTCGGCGCTGATTTCAATCCCGGTAAGCTGAGTCTCAGGCCCGGCACAATGTAAACCAAAACCGCCAACACCGCAGAACAGATCCCACATGCTACTGATACTCAACTCACGCACCCATTGCCGTGCCGTGGCATAGAGCGAAGCTGCAACCTGCGGATTTGTCTGGAAAAAACTTTGTGGGCGGATAAACAGTGGCACCTGATTAAGCTGTTCCGGCAGCGCCTGCTGCTTGGTAAGGGAGATCTCTTGCTCCCCCTCCAAAATCGCCATATGCACCGGCTGAATATTAGCCGAGATAACCGCCAGTTGGGGCAGTTGTTGTTGTAACCACGGCAACGCCGCCTGCAATTGCGCCAGCTTGGTTTCAGAGCGTAAGACAAAGCGCAGCATCAGTTCGCCACTGTAGCTGCTTTCAGTCAGTAACAGGAATTTAAGCTCGCCACGCTTGCGGGCGACGTTATAGGGTGTTAAGCCCGCGCGGGCGATAAAGGTTTTGAGCACGGCAAAAACGGGCGCAAAGCTGGCGGGATAGAGTGGGCAGTCGCATAGGTCAACGGCGGTGCCGTCACGATGTAACATCCCCAATAATGGGCGCTCGACACTGCCACTGACCACCATTTTCGCTTTATTGCGAAAAGCGCTCTCACGTCCGAAAACCGGCGTTAGCCATTGGGCCACAGGGTGCCCCGCCAACAGATCTTCCAAATGATGTTGTTTGTCAGCCAGTTGCTGCGGATAAGGTCTATCCAGCCACTGGCAGGAACGGCAGCTACCCGCCATATACTGAGTGCAATGCATTAATAATTGACCGTGATAATCTGAGACGTTAAATAATTCGCAGCCGAAGCTGTTGATGGGGACGAATTGTAGCACTGTGTCGTGCTAAACACTCATTTTGCGTGGTGGAAATAGCGATGCCAGGGGAAAAATAACAGGCCAATAATCACCACATCAGGTATTTTTTGTAGCAGTAAGCTATGCAAGATTTCAGCGCCGCTCTCGCCCTCGACGCGGAAAACATCCAGTACCAGCCAATCGAGTGAAACTATCAGCAGATAGCTAACGACGAGTATCTGGCACCATAGATAACACCAACGCGCCCAGTTCTGCCGATGGCATACCGCAACGCCACAGACAATTTCCAGCAGCAGCAATAGGATACTGGCGACTAAGATCAAGCCGGAGTCCCAGCTTTGCAGATTTTCACCAACAAATTCACCCGTGCCACTCCACCCCAATTCAGCCACTAATAACAGCACGCCAAGAAAATGGGTCGCAATAATAGCCGTGCCGGCAATCAAAACCGGTACTGGAGTGGTGGCTGAAGACGAAAATGCTGAGGATGAAAATGATAATCTCATATTGCCCTGTCTGTACCCCGGTTCAGTTTTCGACAACCTGCTGTTATCGCTCACAATAACGCCGCTAGAAAGCGGCGTCAAAGTAAGTGAAAGATTAACAGTTTTAAGGACAATCAGCCATTCTTAGCCATCAACCATTTTTGAAGATCACCCCTTTTTTAACAATCAGCTACGGGCAGCTTTGCGTAGCTCACGTAACCGCTGTTTTTCTGCACGGGACATAAACCACCATGCAATCAAGCCAATGATGCCAACCACCAGCAGAATCAAGGTCGCCAGTGCATTTATTTCCGGATTAACCCCCATTCTCACACTTGAGAACACCAGCATCGGTAAGGTGGTGGCACCCGGCCCGGCAACAAAGCTGGCAATCACCAGGTCGTCCAGCGACAGGGTAAAGGCCAGCAGCCAGCCAGAAATTAGTGCCGGGGCAATCATAGGCACCGTGATGACAAAGAACACTTTCAGTGGCGTGGCACCCAGATCCATTGCTGCCTCTTCGATGGAGCGGTCCAGCTCACGTAATCGTGAACTTATCACCACCGTCACATAGGCGGTACAGAAGGTGACATGCGCCAGCCAGATGGTGAACATGCCGCGCTCTGCGGGCCAGCCAATGGCGTGTCCCATGGCAACAAACAGCAGCAGCAGGGATAAACCGGTAATCACATCGGGCATGACCAGCGGCGCGGTCAACATGAAAGCGAAACCGGTCGAGCCGCGAAAACGCCCAAAACGCACCATTACCACTGCGGCGATCGTCCCAAGCACCACGGCCATGGTGGCAGAGGCGGCCGCGATAGTCAGGCTCAATCCAACAGCGGATATCATCGCCGAATCATTGAACAGTTCGATATACCAGCGGATAGACCAACCCGCCCAGACGGTGACCAGCTTTGAGCTGTTAAACGAGTAGATCACCAGCATCAGCATCGGCGCATACAGGAAGGTATAGCCGATAATCAAGATCACCCGACGCCAGACCGACCGCACTTCCGGTAGGTTGTTCATACCGAACCTCCTGGCTCTCTATTCTGGTGCTTGTGGAACCAGAGTATCGGCACAATCAGCAACACCAACATCACCGTTGCCACCGCTGAAGCCACCGGCCAGTCGCGGTTATTGAAGAACTCTTGCCACAAAATACGCCCAATCATGATGCTATCTGGCCCGCCGAGCAGTTCAGGGATAACAAATTCCCCCACCGCCGGAATGAACACCAGCATGGAACCCGCCACAATCCCGCCTTTGGTGAGCGGCATGATGACACTGACGAAGGTTTTCAAGGGCCTGGCACCGAGATCTGACGCCGCTTCTACCAATGAGTAATCCAGCCGCGTCAGTGCGGTATAGATGGGGAGTACCATGAAGGGCAGGTAGGAGTAGACCACGCCTATATATACCGCCAAATTGGTGTGCAGAATAATCAGCGGTTGATCGATAATCCCGGTCCAGATCAGGAAGTTATTCAAAATGCCATTGTTCTTCAGGATGCCCATCCAGGCATAAACCCGAATCAGAAATGAGGTCCAGGAGGGCAAGATCACCAGTAGTAATAAGATATTGCGCGTAGATGATTTACTGTGGGCAATTGCCCAAGCCAATGGATAGCCGATAATCAGACAGCAAAACGTGGAGACTGCTGCCACTTGCAGTGATTGCAAATAGGCATCGATATAAAGTGGATCATCAAGCAGTTGCAGGTAATTGCCCAGATTCAGCGAGATATCCAGCTTACCGTCCAGCCAGGTCATCAAATCAGTGTAGGGCGGCACTGCACGGGCCATCTCGGCCAAACTGATTTTGAACACAATCAGGAATGGCAGCATAAACAGCAGGAATAGCCATAGATAGGGCATGGCGATGACCAGTTTACGGCCATGGGCCATCTGGAAACGTTGTATCAGCGCCTTAATTGGCCCGACCGCACGGATCGGTGGCTCTGCCGCGCCATGAGTGGATTCTGGTATCACAATATTAAGCTCCCAAGACCATTAGCTGCCCAAACTAGCGACTCAAACCTAGCTACTCAAAACCACGCAGCTGTCAGCATCCCAGCACAATTGCACCTCATCGCCCCACGTGGGCATCCCTTTGCGGTAGCGATGACCATTTTGTAGCTGTGCACTCAGCATCTGACCACTATGGAGTTTGACATGATAAATGGAGAGATCGCCCAGATAGGCAATGTGTACCACTTCGCCGACGGCAAAGTTGCAGCCATCTTCCGGTACTTGTTCGCACAACATCACTTTTTCCGGCCGTAGGGCAACAAAGACTGGAACGCCGTCGACCACCGAAGCATCGGGATCCACTTTTAGAGGATGGCGCAAACCGGGGCTGTCGATGACCAGAGCATCGTCCAGGCGCGCTTTTAATACGCCTTCAAACACATTCACCGAGCCGATAAATTCAGCACTGAATCTACTATTCGGATGCTCATAAATCTCTTCTGGTTCACCAATTTGCACAAATTTGCCACGGTTCATAATGGCAATGCGCCCAGCCATGGTCATGGCCTCTTCCTGATCGTGAGTCACCATCACACAGGTAGCCCCGACTCGCTCCAGAATATCCACCACTTCCAGTTGCATACGGTCGCGCAACTTTTTATCCAGCGCGCCCATTGGCTCATCCAGCAGTAGCAGTTTTGGCCGTTTCGCCAAACTACGCGCCAGTGCAACACGTTGGCGCTGACCGCCAGATAACTGGTGTGGTTTGCGTTTGGCAAACTCTTGCATGTGTACCAGTGTCAGCATCTCAGCCACCCGGCTTTTGATTTCAGCCGAAGGCAGCTTGTCTTGCTTCAAACCAAACGCAATATTCTGCTCAACCGTCATATGCGGGAACAGTGCATACGACTGAAACATCATGTTGATCGGACGCTGATAGGGCGGCACGTGGGATAAATCCTGCCCATCAAGGACTATCTGCCCCTGTGTCGGCTGTTCAAAACCGGCCAGCATACGCAACAGGGTGGATTTACCACAGCCTGAAGCCCCCAACAGCGCAAAGATCTCACCTTTGTAGATAGTCAAATTGACATCATCTACAGCGGCCTGACCATCAAATGATTTAGTTAAATTGCGGATCTCCAGCAAGGGTGTAAACACCTTCTGGGATTTGGGCTGCGGGCGGGGAATGACATCATTCACTCAGCGTGCTCTCCGTAAAAGCAGAACAGGCCGCACTCTGGGTGCGGCGCAATAAAAAAACAGGAACAGAGAGATACCCTCTGCCCCTACCATGGTCTATTTTAGTTGCCCATCAACGGGTTACTTACCACTTTTCACTTTTGTCCAAGCCCGCGTGATCACACGATCAATTTTCGGCTCTTGCACTTTCAGCGTGAACATTTTAGCGCGCACATCTGCCGGTGGATAGATACCCGGATTATCGCGGACTTCAGCATTAACCAGCGGTGTCGCAGCTTTGTTGGCATTAGCATAGAACACGTGGTTGCTGATATTCGCAATCACATCAGGGCGCATCAGGTAATTAAGGAACTGATAGGCTTCATCCTGATTTTTAGCATCGGATGGCATGGCAAACACATCAAAGAAAGCCAATGCCCCCTCTTTTGGAATGCTGTAAGCCACATTCACGCCATTCTTCGCTTCTTTAGCGCGATTAGAGGCCTGCATGATGTCACCCGCCCAACCGACAGCCACACAGATGTCACCGTTTGCCAGATCATTAATATATTGTGATGAGTGGAAATAGCGGATATTCGGCCGTAATTTCAATAACAATTCTGTTGCCGGGCCAGTGTAGTCAGCCGCCTGAATGCTGTTTGGATCTTTGCCCAAGTAGTTCAGTACAGTGGCGAAAATCTCACTTGGTGCATCCAGGAAAGAGACACCACAGCTTTTCAGCTTCTCAAGATTTTCAGGTTTCAGCACCAGATCCCAACTGTTTACCGGTGCATCTTTCCCTAACGCGGCTTTCACTTTTTCGACGTTATAGCCGATACCGGTCGTCGCCCACAGATAGGGGATCGCGAATTTATTATCGGGGTCGTGCTTACTGACTAGCGCCAGTAACTCAGGATCGAGATTTTTGTGATTAGGTAGCTTACTTTTATCTAGCGGCTTAAATACGCCAGCAGACAATTGGCGCTCAAGGAAACTGGCTGACGGCACCACTAAATCAAACCCAGTGCTCCCTGCCATCAACTTACCTTCCAACACCTCGTTGGAGTCAAACACATCATAGACAACCTTAATACCGGTTTCTTTTTGGAAATTAGCCAGCGTATCCGGTGCGATATAATCGGACCAGTTGTAAACGTGCAGTGTTTTTTCCTCAGCCGATGCCGAGACGGACGCGGCCATTACCAGACCAGCAACAACACCCGATAACCACTTTTTACGTTGGGTGAACATCCGTTAACTCCTCCAAATAGGGGGTGAAAAAGCGAGCTAAATTTGTATCCGGGGATACAATACCGTTGCCCTGCCAGGTACTATTGCCACCCATACAGAATGCATGACTATGCACGCCGAGTGATTATTAACCTAACAAGAATAATCACTGGTTTTGTGAGGGAATATTATACCCCTTGCAGCAACAGCAGCATAACCGCAGTTCGCAATCCGCACCAGACTCTAGAGTAAAAAACGCCTTTTATCGATTTTTTATGCACATTTTATCTATGTAATTCGCCACTAACGGTATAAACGGCGATAAATATCTGGCAAAAGAGGGTAAAAAGCAGAAGATCTTATGGTTTACAGGGGAAATAGCAGTGTGCCGCCGGGAAGCGGCACATTGAATGAAAGGATATTAGTGGATAACGGGATAAGCCGTGGCGGCTGGCGGTGATTCATCCTCTTCGCCAGTACCAATAAAGAGTAAATCATTGGCGCGCGCTTCGAGAATAATCATCGAAATCTGCTCTTCACACTGCTGCATAAAGTAGCCAAATTGCGCCAATGTCACCCCAACTTCGATGGTCAGCGATTGGCAGACAATCAATTTCGGCAGATTATCATCCTGAATATCAATAAAAGCTTTAACTGTCAGTGAACTGGCATTGATTTGGCTGAGATCCGCCACTAATGGGATCAGTGCTGTCGGTCTGACTTCGGCCAACGCCGAGAACAGGATGACGTTATCAGCCAAATCGATTTTGGCATCAAACACACCTTCAAAATTTTGCATATGTGGCAAATGCAGCGCCTGGCAGGAATCGCATTCAAAAAATGAGATACCGAGTTGATCCAGCCAACGCCGTAATAAGGTTAAATCCGGGACGATGAGTGAATCCATAACCACCTACCTCACGATTCTCATAATACGAAAAGTGGCATAGCTTACGGAATATTGACCGACAGCGCCATGATCAATCCCGACAAATTTAATGCCCTTATTTAGACTCAGTACTTATCCTACTCAGATTTATTCTCTTTTTCGGATCCTGCTTTATCTCGCTCTTTCTTGCTTTGTGGCCTGGATATCCTATCAGCACTCCCTAATAGTGGACCAAAACCACTGGCTACGCGCCAAACAATACATGCTGCCGCAGGGATCATCAGGCCGATCCCGACAAAAATCATAATAATCGCCACAGCCGGTGTGCCCATCATACCCGGCAATGACACAAAGTCATTGATACTGAGGTAGGCAACAACCAGTAACAGCATCCCCAACACTTCTGAAATAATCACAATGCGGGGCATATCTCCTAACGAGCGCATCTTTACCTCCGATAGGCTCTCTATCCTTCGTACTTGAGCCGCTGCAGTATTAGCTGCAACTCAAGTTTGCTTGGGAATATATCTGCATTGACCCAGTGTATTGAATCCATACAATTTGTAACAGTACCAAGAAGCAAATAGGTAAGATTTATCATATCAACAGGCAATTCCTGCTTTTTTTTCACCACGCCAGCGGGCATAGTAGGCCCCAGTGAGAGTAAGTAATGCGCTAGTAGTCATTTAACAGTCGAATTCATCAGTAATTATTGGCGAAGTGATTACCTCAAATTAATCAAGGAGTTTTACATGTTTGCTGTAATTTTCGGGCGTCCTGGATGTCCTTACTGTGTCCGTGCTAAAGAACTGGCAGAAAAACTGGAAACTGAACGTGACGATTTTAAATTCCGTTACATCGATATTCATGCAGAAGGTATCACCAAAGCTGATCTGGAAAAAACCGTCGGCAAACCGGTAGAAACCGTGCCACAGATCTTCATTGATGAGAAACACATTGGCGGTTGTACTGATTTTGAAGCATACGCCAAAGAAAATCTAAGCCTGTTCCAGTAAGTAGCTGGCAAAAAGCCTGGTAAGTGCTCACTCAATCTAGATTGGCTTATCCGAGAAAGGGTGTCTCACACCCTTTCTTGTTTGGGTTAAGGTAGAGCCGCCAGTAAAAATAGTGCCCAAAAGCCACATCTCACCCCCAGTTAATAGCAGATAAATCCATTTTTAATGACCAATTAAGCATTTCCCTCTGGCTATATCAAACTTCCCGCTTACTACTGGCTGTCTTGCAGCAGACCGATTAGAATAAGCCCGCTATCGCTTATCTTTACCTCCTGTTTGGCGATAATTTTTTAGAATTTAATGAATTGTGTCGCTCTACCGCTACACCAAGCGCGTGTGCATCGTGAGTCATCTGGGCTAATAGAAAGTCATACCTGTGAATATAAACGTCGCAAATTTATTAAACGGCAACTACATCTTGCTGTTATTCGTGGTTTTAGCGCTAGGGTTATGCCTGGGTAAACTGCGACTGGGGCCAATCCAATTAGGTAATGCTATTGGTGTGTTAGTGGTATCACTATTGCTGGGGCAACAGCACTTTACCATCAACACAGAAGCACTGAATCTGGGCTTCATGCTATTTATTTTTTGTGTCGGCGTTGAAGCTGGCCCAAACTTCTTCTCTATTTTCTTCCGCGATGGCAAAAACTACCTGATGCTCGCCTTGGTCATGGTCGGCAGCGCAATGATTCTGGCGCTGGGACTGGGTAAGTTATTTGGCTGGGATATTGGCCTAACGGCCGGGATGCTTGCCGGATCAATGACTTCCACCCCCGTGTTGGTGGGCGCAGGCGATACATTACGCAATACCATTGCAAATAATCCGGCACTACAACACGCCCAAGATAACCTGAGCCTCGGTTATGCCCTAACCTACCTGATCGGGCTGGTCAGCCTGATTTTGGGTGCGCGTTATCTGCCAAAACTCCAGCATCAAGATTTGCCCACCAGCGCCCAACAAATTGCTCGTGAACGAGGCCTGGATACAGATAGCCAGCGGAAAGTCTATTTGCCGGTCATTCGCGCTTATCGGGTTGGGCCAGAATTGGTTGCATGGGCAGATGGTAAAAATCTACGTGAATTAGGGATTTACCGGCAAACCGGTTGCTATATCGAGCGCATTCGCCGCAATGGTATTTTGGCCAATCCAGACGGTGATGCGGTGCTGCAAGTGGGCGATGAGATCTCACTGGTGGGTTACCCAGATGCCCACTCCCGCCTTGATCCGAGCTTTCGTAATGGCAAAGAGGTATTTGACCGCGACCTGCTGGACATGCGCATTGTTACCGAAGAGATTGTGGTCAAAAACAGCAATGCCGTCGGTAAGCGGCTCAGCCACTTAAAATTGACCGACCATGGTTGTTTCCTTAACCGTGTGATCCGCAGCCAAATCGAAATGCCGATTGATGACAATGTGGTATTGAATAAAGGTGATGTGCTGCAAGTCAGCGGCGACGCACGGCGCGTCAAAAGCGTGGCAGAAAAAATCGGCTTTATCTCCATTCACAGTCAGGTCACTGACCTGTTGGCTTTCTGCGCATTCTTTATTCTGGGGCTGATGATCGGCCTGATTACCTTCCAGTTCAGTAACTTCAGTTTCGGGATTGGTAACGCCGCTGGCCTGTTAATGGCCGGGATCATGCTCGGATTTCTACGTGCCAACCACCCTACTTTTGGCTATATCCCGCAAGGTGCGCTGAATATGGTGAAAGAGTTTGGATTAATGGTATTTATGGCTGGCGTCGGATTAAGTGCAGGTGGCGGTATCAATAGCAGTTTGGGTGCTGTCGGCGGTCAGATGTTGATTTCCGGCTTAATTGTCAGCCTGGTCCCTGTTGTTATCTGCTTCCTCTTTGGCGCTTATGTATTACGCATGAACCGCGCCCTACTTTTCGGGGCCATTATGGGAGCACGAACCTGCGCACCTGCCATGGATATCATCAGCGACACGGCACGCAGTAACATCCCTGCGCTAGGCTATGCGGGGACCTATGCCATTGCGAACGTATTATTGACGTTGGCGGGCTCTTTGATCGTCATTGTCTGGCCGGGAATATTAGGTTAACCCACCAAAAGGGGCTTTTAAGGGAAAGCTAAACATTATTTTATACTTTTTTCATTTACCCAGAACTTTCTTACTGGACTGGGGTCTGAATTAGTGCCACTGCTTTTCTTTGATGTCCCCATATTGAGGAGCCCGATAGTCCCGCCTTCTTAGGTTCAAGACTAGTCGGGTTTTTTCTTGCCTGAAATTTGAGTTCTGCCCCTCACTCCCTCCTTAAGGCTTTCTTAAGACAAAATTATTACAGTAAAAGCATTCCCTATTTCTGCTCAGGTTATTTCGTGAAGACCAGCAAACACACGCCTCAATCTGAGGTCATCACAGCAACATTAAATAGCGCCTCAACGACACTAACAATTAAGACAAACTCCCTTTACTCATTGCCACTAACATTCTATTTTTGGCAGGCTTTTGGTTTGGCTATCAGTGGATTACTCTTTCTCTGGCTAGCCCGCAACGAGCAGTTGGATTGGCTTATCAGTAATTATTGGTTTGATCCCGTCGGGCGGAATTTTCCGCTGGAACATAATTACTGGCTGGATTTACTGAGTCACCGACTATTAAAAATCACCATTATCAGCGCTGCTGTGGCGGCTTTGTTATGGGGTATTTATCGCCGAAATGGGCGAATAGTCACCAGCATGTTGTTGTTTGGTATTGGTCCGTTGGTAATAGGCATTCTAAAAGCCACCAGTGCACACTCCTGCCCTTGGGATCTGGTGGAGTATGGTGGGAAATCCCTCAGTTATGTACTGATGGGAAGTGCACCTGTCGGTGCAGGCCCTGGCCACTGCTTTCCTGGAGGCCATGCATCCAGCGGTTTTGCTGTTATGGCACTGTTTTTCTTGTTTTATCCGGAGCGGCCACGGCTGGCGACCCTGTGTTGGTTCGTCGGTGTCACTCTTGGCATGTTGATGGGATTTGGTCAAGTTATGCGCGGAGCACATTTCCTGACTCACAACCTGTGGGCGGGTTGGTGGGTATGGCTTAGCCAGTTAGCTCTGTTTTGGATGATTAGCGGTTATTACAACCGTGATTAAAGGTACAAAATAATGGAACAAATGAATTACTTTTTCTTTTCCATGATTAATGCGACTCCCGCATCATCACCATGGATGATTTCTTTTGCGACTTTCATCGCACGTGACTTGATCATGATTGTTCCTCTGTTGCTAGTAGGCTTGTGGCTATGGGGGCCGAAAAACACCATGGACTTACAGCGCACAGTGGTCACCAAAGCAGCCATTGCTCTCGCTTTCTCCATGCTATCAGCGGCTTGTATCGGTATGCTTTTCTCTCACGATCGGCCTTTTGCCGTCGGCTTTGGCTATAACTTTCTGAGTCATGCCCCGGATAGCTCTTTCCCAAGTGATCACGGCACCGCTATCTTTACCTTCGCCTTAGCCTTTGTTTTCTGGCACAAAATCTTGCCCGCTCTCACGATGATGGTGATAGCTATCGCCATTGCCTGGTCACGGGTCTATCTGGGGGTCCATTGGCCTTTAGATATGGTGGGAGCCTTCTTGCTAGGGATTATCGGTTGCCTGTTCGCTCAGTTGGTGTGGAATCTGTTCGGAGATGCTATCTCGAGTGGCATGAAGCGCCTTTATCACCTGAGTTTTGCCTTACCGATCAGTCGCGGGTGGGTCAGAAGCTAGCAACACCACGTTATTTATCTCACATTGCCGATTGCCCCTAATAATCGGCACTGTTCTCACCTTACCCCTCAAGTTAAAAAATACCTTTAAATCAATTAATAACAAACTGAGCCATCTACCCCCCTCATCATTGATGTTATTTAAATAACAAAAACATTGTAATTAGTGAATAATAGCTTTGTTTTATCCCGAAAATGTTACTATTATAACAACAGAGCCAACTTACAGATAAACAAAAGGATAATAATCATGACAATCAATTACGCTAATTACATCGACCATACCCTATTGGCAATGGATGCCACCGAAGCACAAATTATTAAGCTGTGTGAAGAAGCCAAGCAACACCATTTCTATGCTGTATGTGTGAACTCAGGTTATGTTCCACTGGCTGCTCAGCAGTTAGCTGGCAGTTCAGTTAAAGTGTGTTCAGTCATTGGCTTCCCACTGGGTGCGGGTCTGACTGAAGCAAAAGCGTTTGAAGCTCAAGCGGCCATCAATGCTGGCGCACAAGAGATTGATATGGTTATCAATGTTGGCTGGCTGAAAAGCGGAAAAATAGCTGAAGTCAAAGCCGATATTAAGGCCGTGCGAGATAATTGCGCCTCCACACCGTTGAAGGTAATATTAGAAACTTGCCTACTCAGCGACGCACAAATCGTCCAGGTGTGTGAAATGTGTCGTGAGTTAGATGTTGCCTTTGTGAAAACTTCAACAGGTTTCAGCACCGGTGGCGCTAAAGAGGAGCATGTAAAATTGATGCGTGCCACGGTAGGCCCGGAGATGGGGGTTAAGGCATCCGGTGCCGTTCGTGACCGAGCCACTGCTGAAAAAATGATTTTGGCAGGGGCAACTCGAATTGGTACCAGCTCTGGAGTTGCAATCGTTTCGGGCCAGCAAGCGGCCGCGTCAAGCTACTAACACATGGTAAGCCCGGTTAATACCGGGCTTATTTATTGCTCTGTGCTGTTTTGTAGTCCAGGGTATTAAGCAAAGTTTGTCAGGGATCGCTTATGGAAACCCGCCGTGCAGAACGAATTAATAAACTTACTCAGGCCCTAAAGCGTTCCGATAAAATCCATCTAAAAGAGGCCGCTAACCTGCTACGGGTTTCAGAGATGACCATCCGGCGGGATCTTAGCGCCGAGCCGACCGCGGTTATTTTACTCGGCGGTTATGTGGTGATGGACCCCAAAAGCAACAATGCCAATAGCTATTTTGTCTCTGATCAACAGGCCAAACAGGTTGAGGAGAAACGGCGCATTGGTCAGTTGGCAGCTCGCCTGATAGTGGAAAACGATACGGTTTTTTTTGACTGCGGCACCACCATTCCCTCAATCATTGACGAGATCGATGAAGAGCTAACATTTACCGCAATTTGTTACTCCCTTAACACCTTTCTCTCCCTGCAAGATAAGCCCAATTGCAAAGTCATCCTATGTGGCGGTGAGTTCAAACCCAATAACTATATTTTCACCCCGATCAGTCAGCATAATGAACTGGATAATGCCTGCCCAAATAAAGCTTTTATCTCGGCGGCAGGAGTTTCAATTGAGTATGGTGCAACCTGTTTCAACTTCGATGAGATCCTGTTGAAGCATCGTGCCATTGCCAAATCTCAGCATAAAATTCTAGTCGCCGACCACAGTAAGTTTGGCAAAATAAAACCCGCCAGTATTGGTGCTTTGACACTCTTTGATGCGGTAGTCACCGACCGTCAGCCTGATGCTGAATTCAGTCAGTTCTTTTCAGCGCAGGGCATCAAAATCGACTGTTAGCCTTGAATTACCTAGTAAAAATATTATTTTTATCATCGACGGGTGGTTTGCTCTACCCGTGAATCATTAGGCAAACATCTGGCTATATTTAGGCCATATAAATTCCTACCTAATAACCATATTTAATTTATGGTTAAATAATATTCCTATCTTGAAATTTTTAAAACACAATTTCATTATTTATCTGATTCCGATAAGCACTGAATTTAAGGTAAATTAATTTAACATTTAGCCTTCTTTTAACCCATTTAAATAAGAAAATAGCGTAAGCTTTTTGTCTGACAAATTACCGACTGTAAAAAACTCCATAACAAATATGCCAATAATCATCGCTAGATTATTCTCATCTATGAGAATCGACATCGCTGATTTCTTATTCCACTGATTATATTAACATCAGTTCTAGAAATCGTCAGCATGTCAAAATAATATAATAAATACATTAAAATCAATAGATTGAGTTAATCGCTTTGTTTTAAACTAATGATATCCATCAATAAATCAGCGAAAAAATTGAATTATGCTAGATCCATAAGCACGGTTAAAATATATTGCACGCCAAGAAATGAGCGATAAAGAATAGACTGTTTACTTATTGACCATAAATAAAAATATACTTTTAAGTACCTTTAGTGATGAAGCTTAAACATTTACATAACAATCAGTTGTAAATTTGCAACAAGTGACAAAAAACGAGTTTATTAAGCATTTGAGAGCATGATCACGGTAGTTTTCACTACAAATCGTTATCTTGCCGCCAGCAAAAACTACCGAGCTAACGGTAACAATAAAATAGCCGATAAAGCGAATTAACGCGTTTATCATTGGTTAAATTTTGCACTTTTACTTTTAGATACAAAGCAGGACTACGGCACCAAAGTAATAACCAGGGCACCCATTTTAACCGAATCGTTTTGACTGAATTTTTCACCTGATAGTGCCACTCAATAATGCACTACAGGTATCTAACTTTCGGCTCTTAATTTTAAATTAACGTGTTCACTATGGAGATTTTTCATGGACACTACTCAAGCAGGCACCCTTGCCTCCACGGGAAAAGTTTCAACCTCCACCTGGCGTAAAAGTGACACCATGTGGATGCTGGGTCTATACGGTACAGCAATAGGTGCAGGTGTATTATTCCTGCCAATCAATGCGGGTATCGGCGGTCTGCTGCCGCTGATTGTGATGGCCATCATTGCTTTCCCGATGACCTTCTTTGCTCACCGTGGTCTGTGCCGCTTTGTGCTTTCAGGTAAAAATCCGGGTGAAGACATTACTGAGGTAGTTGAAGAGCACTTCGGCATCGGCGCAGGTAAGCTGATTACACTGCTTTACTTCTTCGCTATCTACCCAATTTTGTTGGTTTACAGCGTCGCGATTACCAACACCGTCGATAGCTTCATTACCCACCAGATGCATCTGCCATCACCACCACGTGCCATCCTGTCACTGATTCTTATCATTGGCCTGATGACTATCGTGCGTTTTGGTGAGCACGCCATTGTAAAAGCAATGAGCATCTTGGTGTTCCCATTTGTTGCGGCATTGATGTTGCTGGCGGTGTACCTGATCCCTAACTGGTCTGGTGCCATCTTCGAGCACGTATCAATGGACGGTAATGGCACCGGTAGCGGCCTGTGGATGACCATGTGGCTGGTTATTCCGGTCATGGTGTTCTCATTCAACCACTCCCCGATAATCTCTGCGTTTGCGGTTTCAAAACGCGAAGAGTACGGCGTTGATGCTGAGAAAAAATGTTCACGCATTTTGGCTTTTGCTCACATCATGATGGTTGTCACCGTCATGTTCTTCGTCTTCAGCTGTGTTCTGAGCCTGTCACCGGCTGATTTGGCAGAAGCGAAAAGCCAAAACATCTCTATTTTGTCTTACCTGGCTAACCACTTTAACACCCCAATCATTGCCTACATGGCACCGGTTATTGCCTTTATCGCTATCACCAAATCGTTCCTGGGCCACTATCTGGGTGCACGTGAAGGCTTTAACGGCATGATGATTAAGTCTCTGCGTAGCAAAGGCAAAACCATCAATCATGACAAACTGAACCGCATAACTGCGCTGTTCATGTTGGTAACAACCTGGATCGTTGCAACCATGAACCCAAGCATTCTGGGCATGATTGAGACTCTGGGTGGCCCGATTATCGCCATGCTGCTGTTCCTGATGCCAATGTACGCAATCCATAAAGTTCCCGCGATGCGCAAATACAGTGGCCAGATCAGTAACGTATTCGTAGTTATCATGGGTCTGATTGCTATCTCTGCCATCTTGTTCAGCCTGTTCGGCAAATAATACTGAGGCTGGCCATCTTCCACGGCCAGCCTATCTAACGCTGTAATCGTTTCAAAAGCCGGTGCGTCCGCGTCGGCTTCTTATTCCACGGCTTTGTAAGCGAATTAATAATTAGAACCTTTAAGAGGCTAATATATGGTCAGCGTTTTTGACATTTTCAAGATTGGTATTGGTCCTTCCAGCTCCCATACCGTCGGCCCGATGAAGGCTGGCAAGCTGTTTACCGATGATTTAATCACACAGGGGCATCTTTCTGCCGTCACGCGAATCACTGTGGATGTTTACGGTTCACTCTCTCTGACCGGTAAAGGTCATCATACTGATATCGCCATTATTATGGGTTTAGCGGGTAATCTGCCCGATACCGTTGATATTGATGCCATCGCCGGTTTCATCCGCGATGTAGAACTGCGTCAGCGCCTGCTGTTAGCCAATGGCAGCCACGAAGTTGATTTTCCTGCCCAGGGAGGGATGAACTTCCACGAAACCAATTTGCCACTGCATGAAAATGGTATGTCCATCACGGCACATGCGGGTGATGAGACACTTTTCAGTAAAACCTACTACTCCATCGGCGGTGGATTTATTGTCGATGAAGCCCACTTTGGTCAGCAGGATAGTCACGCGGTTTCGGTGCCCTACCCATTCAACTCTGCCCGTGACTTGCAAAAACACTGTAAAGATACCGGCTTATCACTGTCCGGTTTAGTGATGCAAAATGAGCTGGCGTTGCACAGTAAAACCGAAATAAGCGCACACTTTGCCGCGATTTGGCAGGTCATGCTCGACGGTATTGAGCGCGGTATTAACACTGAAGGTCTGTTACCTGGCCCGATGAGAGTGCCACGTCGTGCCGCAGCATTACGCCGTATGTTGGTCACCACCGACAAGCATAATGCCGACCCGATGATGGTTGTCGATTGGATCAATATGTATGCGCTGGCCGTCAACGAAGAGAATGCAGCCGGTGGGCGGGTTGTCACGGCACCGACCAATGGTGCCTGCGGTATTATTCCTGCGGTACTGGCGTACTACGATAAATTTATTCGCCCAGTGAATGAGAATTCCTACAGCCGCTATTTTCTGGTCTCTGGTGTGATTGGTGCGCTGTATAAAATGAACGCATCTATTTCTGGCGCTGAAGTGGGATGTCAGGGGGAAGTGGGGGTTGCCTGCTCAATGGCCGCTGCCGGCTTGGCTGAATTGATGGGCGGTAGCCCTGCTCAGGTCTGTATCGCCGCTGAAATCGCCATGGAGCACAATCTGGGGCTGACTTGTGACCCGGTTGCCGGGCAAGTGCAAGTACCTTGTATTGAGCGCAACGCGATCTCCGCGGTACAAGCCGTCAACTCTGCCCGCATGGCGCTGCGCCGCACCAGCGAACCCAGTGTCTGCCTGGATAAAGTCATCGAAACGATGTACGAAACTGGCAAGGATATGAACTCAAAATACCGCGAAACCTCCCGTGGTGGGCTGGCAATCAAGGTTGTTGCCTGTAACTGAGTGATTGCCGCATCGAGAGAGTAAAATGGCGACTTTTCAGTCGCCATTTGTCTTATTAATCAATAATCAATAATCAATAATCAATAATCAATAATCAATAAGTTAACCGAACACCCCACCAAACCACTGGCTGAATTTCATCATTACGAAGTCCCACATGCGGCTAAAGAACCCGCCCTCTTTGACTTCATTTAGCACCACCAGCGGGCGCTGTTCAATGGTTTTGCCATTAAGCTGAAAATCGATAGTGCCGACCACTTGATGCTTCGCCAGTGGCGCGCGCAGTTCAGTCTGATCCAGCTTGTAACTGGCTTTCAGATTCTTCATCTGCCCTTTCGGGATGGTGATAGCCGCATCTTCCGCGACACCAAGTTCTGCCTGGCCGGTATCACCAAACCAGACTTTCTGCGTCACGAAAGGTTTCGTGGCTTTAATCGGCACCACAGTTTCATAGAAACGGAATCCCCAGCTCAACAGTTTTTCGCTTTCACTGAATCGAACCCGATCACTGGGCGCACCCAATACCACCGAGATCAATCGCATCGGCCCATCGGTGGCAGAAGCCACCAGGTTATGCCCCGCACCAGTAGTAAAGCCGGTTTTCATGCCATCAACATTGAGATTCGTGTTCCATAACAGACGGTTACGGTTAATCTGCCGAATCTTATTAAAGGTAAATTCCTTCTCTTTATGCAGCGCATACTCTTCTGGCACGTCGCGAATCAATGCCTGCCCTAGCACCGCCATATCACGAGCGGTACTGTACTGCCCCGGTGCATCAAGGCCATGCACTGTCATAAAGTTGGTATTCGTTAGCCCCAGCGCTTTGGCGTAATTATTCATCAAACCAACAAAACTGTCCTGACTGCCAGCCACATAATCCGCCAGCGCGATACTTGCATCGTTGCCTGACTGAATCACAATGCCTTTATTCAAATCGGACAGTTTCACCTGATCGCCCGGTTTCAAAAACATCAGTGAAGAGCCGCGCAGCGCCGGATTACCGGTAGCCCAGGCATCTTTCCCCACCGTCACTAAATCATCTGGATGCACTTTACCGGCTTTAATCGCCTGTCCAATCACATAGCTGGACATGATTTTTGTCAAACTGGCCGGATCAAGGCGCTGGTCACTGTTCGCTTCAGCCAGCACTTTTCCACTGTTGTAATCCATCAATACATAGGCTTTGGCATCGACCGGAGGAACCGCCGGGTCATCAGCCGCGTGCGCTGCGGGCAGTGCCAGGAGCAATAAACCGGCACTGAAGGTAAATTTTTTTATCTTTAAAGGGAGGATAAATTTCATCATGAGGTCGCCAGAGTATCCTTGCAAATAATTGGAAATAAGTGGTGTTTCCAGAAGGTACCACGGTCCAATTAGCGAAAAAATAACGTCTTTCTACTGATACTGAATCATGAGTTTAGTCATACTTCAGCACCTTTTCTAAATTTATCCCATTGCGGTGTCAATTGGGCGTAGTTTTACCTTTTGTTTTGTAAAGACCCCCATTTTGTCGATTTTTGATGGCTACACGGCTAAACATCTCCCTATCTGAACGTCCCGACACCTAAGCACCTAAACGTCTAAAAACCAATAAATATATTCCAAAAAGGAATATGGGCGGGTTATTTGTTCTTTTTAGTGCCTAAGCCACTGGCGCTATGATCCAGCCAATAGGTTGCTAACCGACTCACTCAGTTAATTCACTTTTTTGAAGCACCTTTTATTGGAGAAAAAAATGGCTATCCCTCGCTCGGTGCTTGATCTTATCGGCCACACCCCTCTGCTGGAGCTAACCCGCTTTGATACCGGCCCGTGCCAACTGTTTGTGAAGCTGGAAAATCAAAACCCCGGCGGCTCGATTAAAGACCGCGTCGCGCTCTCCATGATTGAACAGGCGGAACATGATGGTTTGTTGCAGCCCGGCGGCACCATTATTGAGGCAACCGCTGGCAATACTGGCCTCGGGCTGGCGCTGGTTGCCGCGCTAAAGGGCTACAAGCTGATTTTGGTGGTGCCGGATAAAATGAGTCAGGAGAAGATTTTCCACCTGCGTGCTTTGGGCGCACAAGTGCTACTGACGCGTTCGGATGTGGGTAAAGGCCATCCGGCTTATTATCAGGATTATGCGCTGCGACTGGCGCAGGAGACCCCCGGCGCTCTCTATATTGACCAATTCAACAATCCGGCCAATCCTGCCGCGCACCAGAGATCCACCGGCCCAGAGCTGTGGCAGCAGATGGGCGAACAGATTGATGCCATCGTGGTGGGCGTCGGCTCCAGCGGCACACTCAGTGGCCTAAGCCAATATTTCGCGGATCTCTCACCGGCGACGGAATTTATCCTGGCTGATCCCGCCGGATCTATTTTGGCCGATTATGTCGATAGTTCACAGATTGGCGATGCGGGAAGCTGGCTGGTTGAGGGCATTGGTGAAGATTTTATCCCACCACTGAGCAACTTTTCCCAGGTGAAAAAATCCTACCGCATTGATGATGCCGAAGCCTTCAGCACCGCCCGGACCCTATTGCGGGAAGAGGGGGTGCTGGCAGGCTCCTCCACCGGCACCCTGCTGGCTGCTTCATTGCGCTACTGCCGCGAGCAAACCAGCCCCAAACGGGTGGTCACTTTTGTCTGTGACAGCGGTAATAAATATCTGTCAAAAATGTTCAACGACTACTGGTTACTGGAGCAGGGTCTGCTGAGCAAACCTCAACATGGCGATTTACGGGATTTCATCACCTATAGCCATCAGGATGGCGCAACAGTTTCTGTCTCGCCGCAAGATACGCTGTCGGTCGCCCATGCCCGGATGCGCTTATATGACATTTCGCAGTTGCCGGTGTTAGACGGGGAAAAAGTGGTTGGCCTAATCGACGAGTGGGACCTGCTGAATGCAGTGCAAGCCGATGCCAGCCATTTCAAATTACCCACCAGTACCGCGATGACCCATCAGGTCAACACGTTACAAAAAGAGGCGGATTACCGCTCTTTGCTGGCCACGTTTAATGATGGTCATGTGGCGGTGGTACTGGATGGCGAGCGCTTCCTCGGCCTGATTACCCGCACTGATGTTTTGAATACCTGGCGTCAAAAGCTGGTTTGATTTTCTCATATTAAGGATTTTTATCATGGCAAAGTTTGATACCCTGACCGTCCACGCCGGTTACACCCCAGACAGCACCGGCGCAGTGATGCCCGCTATTTACGCAACCTCTACTTTTGCGCAACCCGCCCCCGGCGAACATACCGGCTATGAATACTCCCGCAGTGGCAACCCAACTCGCACCGCGCTAGAACAGGCCATTGCCGAACTGGAGGGCGGCATTCGTGGTTATGCTTTCGCCTCTGGCCTGGCGGCCTGCTCAACAGTGCTTGAACTGCTGGATCAAGGCAGCCATATCATTGCGGTTGATGATTTATATGGCGGCACTTATCGTCTGTTGGAGAAGGTTCGCAGCCGCACCGCCGGTTTGCGAGTGACTTATGTCTCCCCTGCGGATACCGCCGCGCTGGAGCAAGCGATTCAGCCCGATACCAAAATGATCTGGGTGGAGACGCCAACCAATCCGCTGCTAAAACTGGCTGATTTAGCTGCCATTGCGGCGATTGCCAAAAAGCATCAACTCATCAGTGTGGCCGATAACACCTTTGCTTCACCTTACATCCAACGCCCGCTGGATCTCGGTTTTGATATTGTGGTGCATTCAGCAACCAAATACCTTAATGGTCACTCTGATGTGGTCGCCGGAGTCGCGGCGGTGGGTAACAACCCTGAACTGGCGGAGCAATTGGGCTTTTTGCATAATGCGGTCGGCGGGATTTTAGACCCCTTCAGCAGTTTTCTGACACTGCGGGGCTTACGCACCCTGGCGCTGCGGATGGCGCGACATAATCACAGTGCGCAACGCATCGCCGAATGGCTTGAACAGCAGCCGCAAGTGGAAAATGTCTACTATCCGGGGCTGAAAAGTCACCCACAACACGCGCTGGCAACCAAACAGATGGCCGGTTTTGGTGGCATGATTTCGGTGCGACTGAAGGGGGATGACAGCTACGCCCGCGCAGTGATTAAGCGCTTACATCTGTTTACCCTGGCCGAAAGCCTCGGTGGCGTCGAAAGCTTAATCAGCCAGCCATACAGCATGACCCACGCCTCAATTCCGCTGGAGACCCGCTTAAAACACGGCATCACACCGCAATTACTGCGTTTGTCCGTGGGCATTGAGGATACCGAAGATTTGATAGCTGATTTAGCGCAGGCGCTGAACGGCTAGGTTAAATCAGATAAATATAATAGGCGTGAATATCACGCCTATTGTCATACCAACAAAAACAAGCACTAAACCGCCCTTTGCCAGACATGGCCACGCTCTTCAAAAATCAGTTTCTCCATTGATTGCTGGACTTCAGAATCTGCCAATATGCGCAAGAAAATGCCCCACAAAAAGAGAGTGGATAAACGAAGAGTAAGCGGCAAAAAATGTTACCGCCGATGCGCCAGAGACCTGACCCACTTATCACCCAAGCTTTGTACACCTTGCACCAGAATCACCAAGATGATTAATGTCGCGACCATCACTTCATTATTAAAGCGTTGATAACCATAACGAATAGCCAAATCGCCCAGTCCGCCGCCACCAATAACACCCGCCATGGATGAGAAGCCCACCAACATCACGACAGTTAAGGTTATTCCGGCCAATAAGGCAGGTAGCGCTTCCGGTAATAACACTTTTTGAATCACATGTCTGGCTGAGCCGCCCATCGATAAAATCGCTTCGATCCGCCCTTTATCGACCTCATCCAAGGCCGCTTCTACCACTCGGGCAAAGAATGGAATAGCGCCTAAAGTGATGGGAACAATGGCCGCAGTACTGCCCAAGGTGGTGCCGATAATCCAGCGAGTAATCGGAATTAATGCAATCAACAGCACCACAAAGGGCATCGACCGCCCCAGATTCACAATGGCACCGATAAATGTATTCAGCCGAGGGGCCGGTAAAACGCCATTCTGGCGCGAAACAAATAGCAAAACGCCTAATGGCAGACCAATCAACACGGTGAAAAAGGTGGCGATCACCACCATATAAATGGTTTCGCCGGTGGCATTCGTTACCAATGCCAGCAGATCCTGCCAACTCATGCCACTGTTCATATCAGTTCAGCCCTCACGCCGCGCTCATTAAGAAATTGTAATATTTCAGCCAAATTTAACCCACCGTCTGGGTGGCTGAAATCAACCCGTAAGCGGCCAACCCGTTGACCGCCAATGGATTCCACACCACCACCCAACAGCGTGACCCCTACTGCATGTTGTTGCGCCAGCTCACTGAGTACCGGCGACGCCGATAGAGTATCGAAGAAGGTTAGCTCCGCAACTGGCGTGCCGGATAGAGAGGTCGGGCCGCAGGTCGGTAGCAATGAACGCCCCAGACGCGAGTGAGGGGAAGCCAGTAAATCCGCAATAATACCGGTCTCCACCACCCGTCCGCACTCAAGCAAAGCGGCGTTATCACAGATGGATTTCACCACATCCAGCTCATGGGTGATCAGCACGATGGTTAACCCCAGTTGGCGGTTAATATCGCGCAGCAGCGCCAAGATTGATGCGGTGGTTTCTGGGTCAAGCGCACTGGTGGCTTCATCAGATAGCAGGTAGGCCGGTTTAGCCGCCAGCGCCCTTGCAATGCCGACGCGCTGTTTTTGCCCCCCCGATAGCTGCGAGGGGAAAGCATCGGCTTTGTCACTCAACCCAACTAAATCCAATAACTCGGCGACACGTTGCTGGCGTTGCGGCTTGGGCATACCAATAATTTCCAGGCCAACCGCAATGTTGTCCCGGACATTACGTGAGTGAAGTAAATGGAAATTCTGAAAAATCATGCCGATATTCTGCCGTTGCAGACGTAATTCTCGGTCAGAAAGGGTGGTTAACTCACGACCATCCACCTGAATACGGCCCGAAGTGGGCCGTTCCAGTAGGTTCAAACAGCGGATTAAGGTGCTTTTACCCGCGCCGCTGCGGCCAATAATACCGAACACCGAGCCGGTGGGGATCTCAAGCGAGACCTCCGTCAGAGCCACCATCGGCAGCCCCCCTTGCGGATAGGTTTTACTCAGGCGTTCGATGCTAATCATGATTTATTGCCTGCCACCGGAATGACTGAACCGGCGTATTTTTCAGTGATAAATTTCGCCACTTCCGGTGACTGTAAATCTTTCGCTAACTGTATGATACGCGGGTCATTTGCCAGCGATGGTGTGGTGACCAGAATATTGGCGTACGGGTTACCGGCGGCTTTCTCCAGACCCAATGCGTCTTTTGCTGGGTTCAGCCCGGCTTCCAGCGCATAGTTGCCATTAATGACCGCTAAATCAACATCATCCAGTGAACGTGGGATCTGCGGTGACTCGATTTCCAAAATTTTCAGGTGTTTTGGATTGCTCGCGATATCTTTCGGTGTTGCCTGATTTTTCGCCGGATCAGTAAAGCCCGGCTTTAGTGTAATCAGCCCCTGATCTTGCAATAAGTAGAGCGCACGGCTGAGATTGGTGACGTTATTTGGCACCGCTACGCTGCCTTTATCCGGCACATCAGCAAAAGTTTTGTGTTTGTGGGAATAGACCCCCAATGGCTCGATATGCACGGTTGCGGCGACGGCAAACTTCTGCCCTAGCGCCTGCTCTTGAGAACGCAAATAGGGCACGTGCTGGAAGTAGTTGGCATCAACATCACCGTGGGCCAGCAACTCATTGGAGTTCACGCCATTGGGGATCTCAATAACTTTTAAATTCAGTGACGGGTCCAATTTTTGCACAAATTGCAATATTTCTGCATGAGGTACAGGATCGGCCGCGACGCGCAGTGCCTCAGCAGCCTGTGCCGATAGAGTGAAAGTTGATGCCAGAGCCGTCAGCAGTGCCGCACCAACCAGGCCAGAAACGCGTGTTTTTGTCATCACTGTTTTTTTCATTATCATTATCCCAAAAATTAAGTTTTTATAATTAAATATCAATATGTTGTGTTGGCTGCTTCTGATGGTGCGATCACGCCAGGGTAGTGTTTTTTAGCCACATCCGGGTGAGAGCGCAGCCGTCCTTTCAGATAATTAAGCCCCACATCACGAAACAGCGGATTGTGCGGATCACTGGCTGGCCCACGAGCTTCAGCCGCCAGCGCTGCCGGCAATTGATACAGTGGCACCACGGCATCCAGACGTGCGCCGAGGAAAAATGCGATAGAGAGACGATCTGCACCAGCTGGCGGGGTTTCAACCCGATGTACCGTGGCACGTAGGTAACCATTACTGGCCAGCTCTAGTAGCTCACCGATATTGACCACAAAAGTACCTTGCAGCGGCACGGCATCAATCCAGCGCCCCTCTTCCACTTCAACTTGCAAACCACGTTGCTGGTCTTGCAGCAAGAAACTGAGGAAACCTGAGTCTTTATGGGCGCCTACGCCCTGTCCGCTGTGGGTGGTTTCACGCCCCGGATAGCGGATCAGTTTGATGTGTTCATTGGGCTTATCGCCATACAGCTCATCAAACGCATTTTCATCCAGATCTAATGCCAGTGCGAAAGCCCGCAACAAGCGCAGCGCCATGCCGGTCATTTCCCGCTGCCATTGCAGTAACGCGGGTCTTAATTCAGGTAAACTGGCCGGCCACTGATTGGGGCCTTGCAGCTGCGCCCAACTTGGTGTGCCCGATGTTTGTGGCAGTGGGGCTCTTTCGGCACCAATATCAAACTGTTCGCGCCAATCGGGCTGGCCACGAGTGAGTTCAGCGGCGGCACGGTTATAGCCGCGAAAATGGGGGGAGTGCACCATGGCAACCGCCAGTTTCTCTTCATCGGGCAGCGCGAAGAATTTACGCGACAAGGTTTGGATTTGCTGTAATAACGCGGGGTCAATGCCATGTCCGGTGAGATAGAAGAATCCGATATCCCGTGCCGCATGGCGTAAGGCGACTAAGAATGCCTGGCGCTCAGTTTCACTGCCATTTAGCAATGAAAGGTCCAATAAAGGCAGTGTGGTGGCAGATGCCACATTGGCGGCTGATGGGTTAACGAATAGTGGATTGCTTAAGTTTTGGTGGCTCATTTTTCACTCCAGAATGTTCAATTGGCTGTTTTTTCTGCTCAGAACCAATGAAAACTGGACAACCATATAAACGAAGAATCAGCATAATCAGCTCCTGAGCTGTGGGGTGAAAGCAGTTTTAAGATCGTTAAAGACTAGATATTTAACAATTCATATCTAAACGATATAAACAATTAACACCGAAATTCAGCAGCACACCAATATCAATCCGTTCTATGTTATTTCTTTCATTACTGATTACCGCTACCACTCTTCACGATCATTAGGCTGTCTTATTGGGTGGCTAATCTGATCTCCTTTCATGTTTGGGTAGAAAGTATTAGCTTAGCTATGAATACCCCTGATTCCGGTTGGGAATTTCTGATGTCCAGCACATGCACGATTAAGTTTTACTGCAACCTTTCTGTCTGCCCGGAGGAGACTTAATGGACTTAGCCCTGTTTGATCTCGACGAAACATTGATTAGCGATGACAGTTCTGGCCTATGGTTGCGCTGGTTGGTTGATAAGGGGCTTGCGCCCGTCGCGCTGGCAGAACAAGAACAGTATTTAATGAAGCAGTATTATCAGGGTGAGCTATCGATGTCCTGTTACATGGAGTCGACACTCTCCCCCTTGGTTGGGCGGCAGACGACGGAAGTTGCCGGTTGGGTTGAGCATTTTATCGAGCGCGATATTCTGCCGCGCATCTACCCACAAGCCCGAAAAATGCTAGCCTGGCATCGTAATCGCGGTGATTACATCGTGATTATCTCAGCCACCGGCGAGCATTTGGTGACGCCCATTGCACAGCATTTCGCCGCCAATGCCGCCTTATCTATTGGGGTTGCGGTGGAAGATAACCGTTATACCGGCAAAACCTATGGCACCCTGACGTATCGCGAAGGTAAAGTCGAGCGGCTAAAACAGTGGCTCTCGACATCGCCGCAGTTAGATTTTGCACAGATCTATGGTTACAGTGATTCGATCAATGACAAACCGCTGTTGGAGTATGTTGACCGCGCGGCAGTGATCAATCCTGGCAATGAATTGGTGGATTTAGCGATTTTGCATGACTGGGATATCCATCATTGGCAACATAAGAGATAGATAATATTTCAAACAAATATAGGAGCTTACATGCTAACTGTTTGGGGTCGGAATAACTCGAGCAATGTCAAAAAAGTGCTTTGGTGTTTGGAAGAGTTGGCGCTTAGCTATGAGCGAATTGATGTCGGCGGCCAATATGGCCAGTTGAATGAACCACTTTATCGCGCAATGAACCCCAATGGTTTGATCCCTTGCCTGCAAGATGGCGATTTCACTCTTTGGGAATCTAATACTATCGTGCGATATTTAGCTGCTCAATATGGTGAGAACACGCTTTATCTGCCAGATGCACAGCAACGAGCGAGTGCAGAGAAATGGATGGATTGGGTGACTTCCAGTATCGCGGCTCCCTTTAGCGCAGTGTTTATCGGGTTGGTGCGGACCCCGCCGGAGCAGCAGGATAAAGCAAAGATAGCTCAGGGCATGGAACAACTAAATAAGTTGATGGCGATTGCCGATAGCGCCCTTGCTGAGCAGTCTTATCTTTCCGGCGATAAATTTGGTGTCGGTGATATCCCGCTCGGGTGTCTGGCCTATGGCTGGTTTAATCTGTCAATCACTCGTCCTGAATTGCCACACTTACAGCGCTGGTATCAAAGCCTGACACAGCGTGCGGCATTCCAAAAAGTGATTGATATTGGCATAAGTTAAATAAGCAGAGGTAAGCAAAATCAGCTAACACCCCTGCGGCTTCAGGGACAAAACAGATCCTCGAAGTCATTGGAGTCGCAGGTAGGCAGCCAACGAACGCATCCCGATGAGCTGACTCAAGTCAGTGATTCGGGTAAGTGAGCGCAGCTAACACCCCTGCGGCTTCAGGGACAAAACAGATCCTCGAAGTCATTGGAGTCGCAGGTAGGCAGCCAACGAACGCA